>JAFTTU010000070.1 GCA_017466635.1 Bacteroides sp. | reverse complement strand
TTTACAAACTTCCTTTCTAACCTCCGACTATGAGTATACTCGAAATCTGGCTATTGGCGGTGAGCTTGGCGATGGATTGTTTTTCGGTATCCATCACCAGCGGAATGATTCTCCGACGCATCTGTTGGCGTACTTTCCTGACCATGGCCTTTTTCTTCGGCCTCTTCCAAGCATTAATGCCACTCATCGGGTGGTTCTGTGCAAGCCGTTTCTATCACCTGATTGAGAGCTACGACCATTGGATTGCTTTCGGGCTGCTCTTTATCCTGGGCGTCCGAATGATCAAAGAAAGTTTCAAGGACGAGGAACATCCGCACTTCGACCCTACCCGCATGAAGAACATCCTGACGCTAGCGGTTGCTACCAGCATCGACGCATTGGCGGTGGGTATCTCTTTCGCTTGCATAGGCTTAGATACTTTCACCATCTTCTGGCCCATCTTCATTATCGGTATCGTTTCGTTCGTATTCTCCATAGGCGGATGCCTCATCGGGGTATACTTCGGCAAGCGAGTGAACTTGCGTGCCGAACTTTGGGCAGGGATTATATTAATAGGTATCGGTGTGAAAATCCTGATAGAACACTTGGCTTGAGTTTTGAGTTATGAGTTATGAGTTCTGAGTTACCGTCCGGATGGTTCACTCATAACTTACAACTCATAACTCATAACTTACGACTCATAACTTATAACTCATAACTCATTAAAAATGAATAAGAAAAAACTCATCTGGCAAGTCCCGTTCCTATTGCTATTGATTATAGGAACCGTCGTGATTCTGAAGAAACAACCTCCTTTCCGCACCAACGAAGGGATGGTGTTCGGTACGATCTATAAAATCACTTACCAACACAATGATGACTTGCAAAACGATATCAAGGCGGCTATGATGGAAGTGGACAACTCGCTCTCACCTTATAACCCAAGCTCCATCATCACCCGCATCAACCACAACGAGGACACCGTGCTGAACGAGCATTTCGTCCATGTATTCAATCTCGCCCAACAGATTTCTAGCGAGACGGAAGGTGCATTCGACATCACCGTGGCTCCGCTTGTCAACGCATGGGGATTCGGCTTCAAGCATTCCATCGACATTGAGCCGAGCGTCATCGATAGCCTCCGTCAGTTTGTGGGCTATCAGAAAATCAAGCTCGAAGACGGCAAAATCATCAAGGAAGACGAACGCACGATGTTGGATTGTAGTGCCATTGCCAAAGGGTATGGAGTGGACCGTGTAGCCCGTCTGCTCGACCAAAAGGGAGTAAAGAACTACATGGTGGACATCGGTGGTGAAGTGGTATTGAAAGGCAAGAATCCACGCATGAAGAATTGGCGTATCGGCATCAACAAGCCGGTGGAAGACTCATTATCGGTGAACCAGGAACTACAAACCATTCTGGAAGTGAGTGATGTCGGCATGGCCACATCGGGCAACTACCGCAAATTCTACTACAAGGATGGCAAGCGTTACGCCCACACCATCGACCCACGTATCGGTACCCCCGTACAACACAACATCCTCTCGGCCACGGTCATTGCCAAGGATTGTATGAGCGCCGATGCTTATGCCACGGCATTCATGGTAATGGGACTGGAAAAAGCAAAGGCTTTCTGTGAAGCGCATCCGGAACTACATGCGTACTTCATTTGTGATGGAGAAGGAGAAAGCTATGAGATTTTTGCTACTCCGGGAATGGAGAAATTCATCGTGAAACGATAGTTTTTTTAGTTATAAGTTATGAGTTATGAGTTGCCATGCGGACGGTCACTCATAACTCATAACTCATAACTCACAACTCCTAACAAACTCCTTGGAATTGGTCAATCAAATTGGTGATATTGGCCGTAAACAAGCGAGCGGCAATGGCCAGAAGGATAATACCGAAGAACTTACGGATGAGGTAAATACCTCCCTTACCCAACAGATGCTCTACCTTGCCGGTCATCTTCAATACGACGTAAACCCAAATCATATTCAGAATCAGCGCAATGACGATGTTGAGCGCCGCATATTCCGCACGGAGTGAAAGCAAGGTAGTGAACGAACCGGCACCCGCCAACAACGGGAATACCAACGGAACCAATGTAGCTTCCTTGATAGGACCCTGATTCTTGAAAATCTCCACGTCCAGAATCATTTCCAAAGCCAAGAGGAAAAGCACAATGGAACCCGCCACCGCAAAGGAAGCAATGTCCACCTGGAAAAGTTTCAGCACCATGTCGCCGGCATAGAAAAAGCCAATCAACAACGCAAAAGAGATAAGCGTAGCCTGAACCGCATTCACGTCACGACCACTCTGCTTCAAATTCAAAATGATAGGGATAGAGCCAATAATGTCTATCACCGCAAAAAGCACGATGAACGCGCTCATCAATTCCTGTAGGTTAAATGTACTCAGCATATTCTTTCATTTTTCAACGTCTGCAAATATATTACTTTTTTATACAACATCCAAAACTTATGAAAAACATTATCAGGTGAGAAGAAAGGATAAAAAATAATAAATGAGAGTCATCTTGTATGATTATATTCATTGTTTTATATACTTTTGTATGTTAAACGCTAACTTAACGAATATTAAATAGCAATGGAAACAACGATGTATGATAATCTTTTGCTTCTTCCTCTCTTCCAGGGGCTAAGCAAAAACGATATGACCACCATCATAGAAAAGGTAAAGCTGGATTTTCAGTCCTACCCCAAAGGAGAAACCATCATTCGGCAAGGTGCCCCTTGCGAGAAGCTCTGTTTTCTTCTAAACGGGGAATTAAGGGTGCAGACCAAGGATGCGATACATGCCTATGCTTTGACGGAAATCATCAAGGAGCCGATGGTTATCGAGCCCCAGTCGTTGTTCGGTATGCAGACCCACTATACCGCTTCGTATCAGGCACATACCCAAGTAAGCGTTTTGATGATAGACAAGGCTTTCATCTTCAGCGACCTGAACAACTACGAAATCTTCCGCATCAACTATCTGAACATCTTGAGCAACCGAAACCAAGTTTCATATCAGAAGTTGTGGAATACCCATATCGGCACCATCAACGAGAAGTTCGTGAACTTCATCGCCTTGCGTTGCCAGCTTCAGGGAGGCGAAAAGATTCTTCAAACCACCATGGAAGACTTGGCTTTCCTCATCAACGAAACCCGTATCAACCTCTCCCGCCTATTGAACGATTTGCAGGACAAGGGACTGGTACAACTCAAAAGAAAAGAAATACTCATCCCCAGATTCGAAAAACTGATAGCCCATTTGGACGAATCTAACTTAAACGACATGGAACTATGACAATAGAAAACAATCCATTTCTGATGGAACACCATACTCCCCACGGAACCATTCCGTTCCATTTGTTGAAGACAGAACATTTCGAACCTGCCTTCCAACAAGGCATGGAAGCTCACAACGGGGAAATCGACGCAATCATCAACAACCCTGACGTACCTGATTTCGGAAACACCATCGTGGCATTGGAAAAATCGGGTGCCTTGCTGAATCAGGTAACTACCGTTTTCGGCAATTTGCTGAGCGCGGAAACAAGTGATGAGATGCAGGCTATTGCCGAACGAGTAATGCCCAAGCTATCCGAACATAGCAACAACATCACCCTGAACGAGGCCTTGTTTGCCCGCATCAAGCAAGTGTATGAAAGCATCGACAAGCAAGCCTTGAACAACGAAGACCGGATGCTTCTCCAAAACACTTATGACGGATTCATCCGAAGCGGAGCCAACCTGACCCCAGAGCAAAAGGAACGTTTCCGTGAGATATCTTCGGAAATGAGCGTCCTCACCTTGCGCTTCTCGCAGAACAACCTCAAGGAAACCAACAATTTCGAGCTTCCGCTTCAGGAAGACCAATTGGAAGGATTGCCGGAAAGCGCCTTGAACGCCTATGCACAAACCGCCAAGGAAAAGGGAAAGGAAGGGCATATCGTCACCTTGCAAGCACCTAGCTTCGTGCCGTTCATGAAGTATAGCAAGTGCCGGGAACTCCGCAAGCAACTATATATGGCGTACAACACCCAGTGTACCCACGACAATGAATATAACAACATGGAGATTGTCAAGAAGTTGGTGAACCTCCGTTTGGAACGTGCCCAGTTGTTGGGTTTCCCAACCGCCGCCGACTTTGTACTGACCCGTAGAATGGCGGAAAAGAGCGACAATGTATACCAATTGTTGAACCAATTGTTGGAAGCCTATACGCCTACCGCCCATCAAGAAGTGGAAGAAGTAACCGCTATCGCCAAGGAATTGGAAGGAGAAGACTTCACCCTGATGCCATGGGACTGGGCCTACTATTCGGAAAAGCTGAAAGAAAAGAAGTTCAATTGGAACGAAGAAGCCCTTCGCCCTTATTTCGAACTGAACCGGGTGATAGAGGGTGTATTCGGTCTTGCGACCCGTCTGTACGGCATTACCTTCCAGGAAAACAAGGACATCCCAGTATACCATGCCGATGTGAAGGCTTACGAAGTTTTCGACCGGGACGGAAGTTTCCTGGCCGTACTCTACACCGATTTCCATCCGCGTGCTAGCAAGCGCTCCGGTGCCTGGATGACCAGCTACAAAGAACAATGGATAGACGAAAAGGGCAATAGCCGTCCGCATGTATCGGTGACCATGAACTTCACCAAGCCATCGGCCGACAAACCTGCCTTGCTGACCTTCTCGGAAGTGAATACCTTCCTCCACGAGTTCGGTCATGCTCTTCATGGCATGTTTGCCAATACCACTTATCAGAGCTTGAGCGGTACCAATGTATATTGGGATTTCGTGGAACTTCCATCACAAATCATGGAAAACTTTGCCATCGAAAAGGAATTCCTGAATACCTTTGCCAAGCATTACGAAACGGGAGAAGACATTCCGGAAGAAATGATTCAACGCATTGTCGATGCATCGAACTTCAATGTGGCTTATGCCTGCCTGAGACAATTGAGCTTCGGCTTATTGGACATGGCATGGTATACCCGTACCGAACCGTTCGAAGGCGATGTAAGAAGCTATGAAAAGGAAGCCTGGAAAAAGACACAAACCTTGCCGGACATTGCCGAAACATGTATGACCGTCCAGTTCTCGCACATCATGGCCGGAGGCTATTCAGCCGGATACTATAGCTACAAGTGGGCGGAAGTATTGGATGCCGACGCATTCTCCCTCTTCAAGGAAAAGGGAATCTTTCACTCGGAAACGGCAAACTCTTTCCGCGAAAATGTGTTATCGAAGGGAGGCACCGAGCATCCGATGGAACTCTACAAGCGATTCCGTGGACAAGAGCCCAGCATCGATGCCTTGCTGAAAAGAAACGGTATTTTGAACTAACCCAACAATGATTATGAAACTGAAATATCTATTATCTATTTTCTTGTTCATTCCACTCTTGTGTAGCTGTAACAATGAAGACGACATCGATGAAATCTTCATCAGTGGCACATGGAACGTAGGCAATTTCTACAATGGAGGCGATTGGCATCGAGTGAACGACGGAGCCCGTCCGGTATACACCAAGGAAGAAGACTTCAAGGCACTGAACGTCATGACCGTTACCTTCCTGGAAGACGGAACCCTTCAAGGCAAGCTGAACGTGGGTACTTTTACCGCCAATTGGCAAGCCGACGGCAAGGGACGTACCCTTTCCATTACCAACATCAAGACCACCACTCCTCCTTCCGGAAAAGGTAAGCAACTGATAGATGCATTGAAGAATGCGGCCTATTACAAGGGAGATAGCAAATACTTGAAGATTGCTCCGGAAGACAAGAAATCGTATGTACAATTAGGACATTATTCGGAATAAGAAAACATGGATACTATGAATGAAAAACAATTGACACTCGACAAGCGATACATCCGCATGGCCAGTATCTGGGCGGAAAACTCTTATTGCACCCGACGCAAAGTAGGTGCCTTGATTGTCAAGAACCAAATGATTATTTCCGATGGATACAACGGTACTCCATCCGGTTTTGAAAATATCTGTGAAGACGACAATGGGGTGACCAAACCTTACGTGCTTCACGCGGAAGCCAATGCCATCACCAAGATAGCCCGTTCAAACAATAGCAGCAATGGAGCCACCTTGTATGTGACCGCTTCGCCATGCATCGAATGTGCCAAACTGATTATTCAGGCGGGCATCAAGCGAGTAGTGTATTCCGAAAAATACCGTTTGGAAGACGGATTGGAACTGCTCAAGAAAGCCAACATCGAAGTTGTATATGTTAACGCTAAAAACGAAGAATAACCCCAACCATGGAACCAAATAAAAAAACACGTTATATACCTATTATTATAGCGGTAAGCATCGTAGCCGGTATCTTTATCGGAACCTTCTATGCCAACCGCTTTTCGGACAACAAGAGAGGAACAAGTCCCGTCAGCCTGAATGCCAACAAGCTGACCGGTCTGTTGCGGATTATCAATGACCAATATGTCGATACCGTCAACATGAGCGAGCTGATAGAAGATGCCATGCCTCAAATCCTGAGCGAACTGGACCCTCACTCCTCCTATATTCCAGCCAAGGACTTGCAAGCGGTGAACGATGACCTGAGAGGAAGCTTCAGTGGTATCGGTGTACAATTCACCATCCAACAAGATACCATCCACATCAGCGACGTGATTCCGGGAGGACCCTCCGAAAAGGTAGGTATCATGGCCGGAGACCGCATCGTGGAAATCGACGACTCTGCTTTCGTGGGCAAGATTGTAACCAACACGGAATCCATGAAGCGTTTGAAAGGTCCGAAGGGAAGCGAAGTGAAGCTCGGCGTGTTCCGTCAAGGCGAGAAGGAATTGTTGCACTTCACCATCATCCGTGGAGACATCCCGAACAAGTCCATCAAGGCGGCTTATATGATCAATGAAAAGTATGGCTACATCAATATCGAGAAGTTCGGCGAAACCACTTACCCGGAAATGTTGATTGCCCTTGCCCAATTGCATCAGAGCAATTGCGAAGGAGTCATCATCGACTTGCGTGGAAACACGGGAGGCTTTATGGGTTCGGCCATCCAGATGGTCAATGAATTCCTTCCGAAAGGACGACTCATCGTCTACACCGAAGGACGCAATTCCCCTCGCGAAAACTATCCTTCCAACGGTACGGGAAGTAGCCAACAATTGCCTATCATCGTATTGTTGGATGAAGGTTCGGCTTCTGCCAGCGAAATCTTTGCCGGTGCCATTCAGGACAACGACCGAGGCACCATCATCGGTAGACGCTCGTTCGGCAAGGGATTGGTACAACAACCGATTGAGTTCAACGACGGTTCGGCCATCCGCCTGACCATCGCCCGTTACTATACCCCATCGGGACGTTGCATCCAGAAGCCATACAAGAAAGGAAACGACGAACAATACGAACTCGACATCTTGACCCGCTATGAACACGGGGAATTCTTCTCACAAGATAGCATCAAGCAGGACGAGAGCCACATATTCTACACATCGTTGGGTCGTCCGGTGTATGGAGGAGGCGGTATCATGCCAGACATCTTCGTACCTCAAGACACTACCGGAGTAACATCCTATTTAAGCATGGCCATCAACCGGGGATTGACCATCCAGTTCTCGTTCCAATACACGGACAAGAATCGTCAGACCTTACAGAAGTATGATAATTGTGACGACTTGCTGAAGTACTTGAAGAAGCAGAACATCTTGGAAAAGTTCGCCCAATTTGCTGAAAGCAAAGGACTGAAAAGAAGAAACCTGCTCATGTACAAGTCGAAGAAATTGTTCGAACGGAATCTGTACGGCAACATTATTTATAATATGCTGAATATGGAGGAATATCTGAAGTATCTGAATCAGTCCGACCCTACCGTATTGAAAGCATTGGAAGTACTGGAAGCAGAAGAGTCATTCCCTTCGGCACCGGAACAGAAATTGGAAACCAATAATGAAAGAACGGAAGAAACAATTGCGCAAGCAAATCAAGGAAGAGAAAAAGCGTCATCCAGCCGACGAGCTGATGACGACTTCTTCTGCATTGCTTAAGTTGATAGAGCAACATCCGCGCTTCATCGCCGCACAAACGGTCTTGTGTTATCACTCGTTGGGCGATGAAGTGCAGACGCATGCCTTCGTCGAAAAATGGCATACCACCAAGAAGATTCTATTGCCAGTCGTGGTAGGCGATATTCTGGAACTTCGCCACTATACGGAAAAGGATTGCTTGAAAGTAGGTGCTTACGGTATCGAAGAACCCACGGGCGAGAACTTCACCCAATTCGATGAAATCGAGTTCGGCATCATTCCGGGTGTATCGTTCGATAAGCAAGGTAACCGCTTGGGACGAGGGAAAGGATACTACGACAAGCTTTTGCCCCACTTGAATAGTTATAATATAGGTATATGCTACCGGTTCCAAGCCCTGGAAGAAATTCCGGCCGAGTCCTTCGACCGGAAAATGGATGAAGTATGGACCGAGGAAGGACGGTGGTGCTAACCTCCCTTGCCATTCTTCACTTCGTTACGTTCTGAATGACAAGGGAGGTTGACAATTTATTATGCCTTCATCTAAAAATTATGTTCACAATAACCTGAGCCCCTACGTAATTATTCAAATTACGAACGAGCAAGTCACGCCCCATCATCAACTCCTGACGAAGCACGGACGAAGTGATATGTACATAGAGAATCTGGTTCTTGATGTACAGATTGCTGGTATAATGGGTAATGACCGGTCCCACCACTTCTCTCCAAGCCTGTACCAAGCGGTATTCATTCAATGGAGATTCCAATCCGTTCTGGCGAAAGAACTTCCGAATCATGTCGCCTATCTGTTCCGCATCGTTTCTTCTCATGCCTCTTCGCCTTTCCGTTCTTGAATCATCCCATTCTCTACACTGAACACCTTGTAATCGCCTTCGACCTTCTCCATAATCTTGTCCAGATGGTCTCGATTGGTGTCTGTGATAAATATCTGACCAAACTTATCCCCAGCCACCAACTTCACAATCTGTTCCACACGCGAAGCATCCAACTTGTCAAAGATATCATCCAATAATAATAAAGGAGTGGTATTGCTTCCGGTACGGCGCAAGAAATCGAACTGAGCCAACTTCAGCGCGATGAGATACGTCTTGTTCTGTCCTTGGGAACCTTCCCGTTTGATGGGATACTCTCCTATCTGCATCACCAAATCATCCTTGTGGACTCCCTTCAAGGAGTAACCCATGATGCGGTCTTTCATGCGATGCTCCTTGAGCAATTGCAACAAGCTACCTTGGCTAGCATGCGATTGGTAAGTCAAGTTCACCTGCTCCCGGTCTTGCGAGATGTGGGAATAGAACGTCTGGAAAGTAGGGATAAACTCCTGGATGAACTCGCATCGCTTGCGATACACCACCTCACCGGTCATCGCCATCATTTCTTCCCAAACACTGAGCAATTCCCCATCCGGTTCCTGTTCAGCCTTCAACAAGGTATTCCGTTGTTGCAAGGCTTTGTTGTATCGAATCAATGCCTCCAGATATTCCTTATCATATTGCGAAATCACCACATCCATGAAACGACGGCGTTCCTCACTCCCACCGGAAATGAGTTCAGCATCCGATGGCGAAACCATCACCAACGGAATGAAACCGATATGGTCCGACAAACGGGAGTACTCCTTCTTGTTACGCTTGAACATTTTCTTCTGACGGCGTTTCATGCCACAATACACTTCTTCCACATCACCCGACTCCGTCTGATAGAAACCCTGGATGACGAAAAAATCCTGTTGGTGCATCATGTTCTGGGAATCGATGGGATTCGTGGCACTCTTGCAGAAAGAGAGATAATACACCGCATCCAGAAGGTTGGTCTTCCCCATCCCGTTCTGTCCGATGAAACAGTTCATTTTGGGAGAGAACTCCAAGTCCACCTGCTCCAAGTTTTTATAATTCAAGATAGAAATCTGCTTTAAAATCATAGGTCATCCATTTTAAGGGAACACAAAAATAGGGATAAAAAAGGGAATAAATAAAAAAATGTGCTTGTAAATTTCATAAATACACATAAATAGACTATTTTTGCTGCCCGAAAACTATCTCGATAAAAAATAATAAAAAGTTAAGATAAAAATGGCAGAAAAAAAACAAACTCAAGACCCATTGGACTTGGAAGAAGCTATGAGCTCTTCTGAAGCGTTCATCATCAAGTACAAAAACAAGTTTTTGGCAGGTATCGCTGCTATCGTTATCGTAGTAGGCGGTGTATTGGGTTATCAACACTTCATTTCAGAACCGAATGAAAAGAAAGCTAGCGAAGCTTTGTTCAAAGGTGAACAATACTTCATGGCAGACAATTATGAAATGGCTTTGAACGGCGACAGCTTGGGTTACGAAGGCCTCTTGAAGGTGGCTGACGAATTCGGTGGTACTGAAGCCGGTAAATTGGCAAACGCTTATGCAGGTATCTGCTACGCTCAGTTGGGCCAATACGAAAACGCTATCAAGTTCTTGGACAAGTTCAATGCAGACGACCAATTGGTAAGCCCGGCATTGATGGCAACTATGGGTAATTGCTACGCTCAGTTGGGTCAGCTCGACAAGGCAGCAGCTACTTTGGTGAAGGCAGCAGACAAGGCTAACAGCCATGCTTTGAGCCCAATCTACTTGATTCAAGCAGGTCAAATCTACGAAAAGTTGGGTAAGAACAGCGAAGCAATCAGCGCTTACCAGACTATCAAGGACAAGTACTTCAATTCTTATCAGTCAATGGACATCGACAAGTACATTGAACGTGCTTCTGTAAAGTAAGACATTTTAATTGACAAACATAAAAGCACGGAATGACTCCGTGCTTTTTTTTAATACCTTATATTATGGCAACAGCTTATCACAACCTCAGCGATTACGATTTCAACTCCGTTCCTAGTGCAGAAAACATGCGTTTCGGTATCGTGGTATCCGAATGGAACTACAACATTACCGGTGCTTTGCTTGCCGGAGCTGTAAAGACTCTCAAGACACATGGTGCTAAAGACGAAAACATCTTGGTACAACATGTACCGGGAAGCTTCGAGCTCACCTTCGGTTCAGCCCAAATGATTCAGAGCGGTAAGGTAGATGCCGTGATAGCCATTGGTTGTGTGGTACGTGGCGACACTCCTCACTTCGACTATGTTTGCGCCGGTACTACCCAAGGCATCGCTCACCTGAATGCCACTACCGACATTCCTGTCATCTACGGCTTGATTACTACCAACAACATGCAACAGGCCGAAGACCGTGCCGGAGGATGCTTGGGCAACAAGGGAGACGAATGTGCC
The DNA here is from genome assembly GCA_017466635.1 of Bacteroides sp. GTDB lineage: Bacteria > Bacteroidota > Bacteroidia > Bacteroidales > Bacteroidaceae > Phocaeicola. The sequence continues at coordinate 311 of JAFTTU010000070.1, read as the reverse complement.
GTGACCGCCATCAAGATGATTGATTTCAAGCAACAATTGAAGAAATAAACAAACCTCTTCACCAAAGGAAAGCATCTTTTTTTGAAAAAAAACGCCGAAACGTTTGCAGATTCAAAAAAAAGCCGTACCTTTGCATCGCAATTGAGAAACAGACCTACCAAGGCGAGTGAATCAAGAGCGAATGGGCAAATACCAGAGTGGCCAAATGGGGCAGACTGTAAATCTGCTGGCTTACGCCTTCGGTGGTTCGAATCCATCTTTGCCCACTAAAATTGCGGAAGTAGCTCAGTTGATAGAGCATTAGCCTTCCA
>JAFTTU010000122.1 GCA_017466635.1 Bacteroides sp. | reverse complement strand
CCAATTTGATTGTCCGTACCATAATTCTAAGCGTTTTATTCGTTTAACATTGATTATTTATCGTTTTTCGATATGCAAAGGTAAAGAGAGTTTTGAATAATGCAAAGAAAAACGAGAAAAATTTATCGAAAAACGATAAAACTTGATATCCCCCTTCACAAGGGGGAGAAAGCTGATAATGTTGCTACCTTATCCTTTTGCATCTGCAAAACCAATTCATCCACCGAATTGAATTTCTCTTCGGGACGAAGGAAGTCGATGAATTCGATACGCATCTTCTGGTGATAGATGTCGCCTTGGAAATCGAGGATATGCACTTCGATACTGAGGTCTGTGCCGTTGTTGATGGTAGGGCGATAGCCGATGTTCAGCATGCCCTTGTGCTTTTCTCCGTTTACATAAACATAGACGGCATATACACCGATAGAAGGAATCAGCTTGTTGGGAAAGTCCACTCGGAGATTGGCCGTAGGGAAACCTATTTTACGGCCTACTTTATAGCCATCCACTACCGTACCTTCCAGATAATAATGATAACCCAAGAATTTGGTGGCGGTGCGGATATCTCCGGTTTGTAAGGCTCGACGGATGGCCGAGGAACTTACCTTGTCCTGTTCCTGGGTATAAGCGGAGGCTTGCATGATATGGATACCTAGCTCCCGTCCGTATCGGCAATAATCCTCGAACGTCTCAGCGCGATTGTGTCCGAAGCGATGGTCGTAACCGATGACCAGCATCCGTACCTTATATTTATCATACAATAGTTGCATGAACTCGTAGGCGGTCAGCTGGGATAGTTCTCGGGTGAAGGGGAGGAGAATGCAATTGTCTACCCCAGTAGAAGCCAACAACTCTATCTTTTCTTCCGGAGAAGAGAGGAGTTGAGGCTGGAAATCGCTTTGAATGACTTGGCGGGGGTGAACGGGAAAAGTAATGATAGAAGATTGCCATCCGGTTTGAGTCGCCGCTACCTTCACTTGTTGGATGAGGAAGCGGTGTCCCAAATGTACCCCGTCGAAGAAGCCAATCGTGGCCACCGTCGGACTTTGCGGATATATGTCTTCTATTACATTCATTTATTCAAAAATCTTGCTCAAATCATCGCCAATGTGATAATGATGTGCATGGATGCCTACTTCTTCAGCTGCTTTGCAATTAGCTTCCAAGTCGTCGATGAAGAGGGTTTCTTCCGGCAACAAGTTGGCATCGTACAACATCTTTTCAAAAATCGCCTTGTCGGGCTTGGCCAGGTGCATTTCGAAGGACAAGAAAGTCTTTTCGAAATAGTCGTTCACACGGAAGCCTCGATAGTTGAAGGCGTTCTTGCATACATAATCCCAATGAATGGAGTTCGTATTGCTCAGCAAATATACCATATATTTACTACGTAAGTCCAATATCAACTCCAGTTTTTCACGAGGAATCTCCAATAACATTAAATTCCAGAGAGAATCCACTTCTTCGTCGGTCAGTGACACATTGGAATTCTCTCGAATGGAAGTACGGAACTCATCGGCAGAGATTTCGCCCAATTCGAATTTCTGGAAGATACCTTCATTGTCGAAAGCCTGCAATTGTTCCTTGACATTCGTAAATCCGGCTTTTTGGAGACCATTGATGGCGCTCTTGAAATCGAGGTCTATCAATACGCCTCCCAAGTCGAATACGATGTTCTTGATGTTTTTGTCCATAACTCTTTATGTTCTTTTTACCTTAAAATATATAACTGTGACCTATTGTTTCTTTGTTCTGATACGTTGAATCCAACGCCAAATTTCACCGACCCAAAGGACGAGTGAAGTTGCACCGATGATGTATAACCATTCGCTCAATGTCAAAGGCACGGTGCGGAATACCTTCCCACCAAATTCTACAATAATAATCTGACCAATCAAGATGATGCCTGCTACGCTAATCATACCAAAGGCGTGGCGCGAATCCTTGAATACCGAGTGATTGGTACCGAATACGCTGGCATTGAACAAGTTCCAGAACTGCAACATCACGAAGATGGTGAAGAAAGCGGTCAGTGCGGTAGGCACCTCGGTGCTTGGCAATCCCTTGATATAGACGATGAGGCTCATCAGGATAATCAGGAAGCAAGCTGCTACACCTAATATATTATAGCGCATCGGCTTCGTAATGATGAAATCATTGGTCTTTCGAGGCTTTTCGTTCATAACATCGGCACTTGGCGGGATGGATGCCAAAGCCATGGCGGCAAAGGTGTCCATGATCAAGTTCACCCAAAGCATCTGTGTCACGGTGAGTGGAAGTTCAGTTCCCAAGAAAGCACCGAGCAATACGCTGGCCAAAGCCACTACGTTGATGGTCAATTGGAAGACGATGAATCGCTGGATATTCTTGTAGAGCGAGCGACCCCACATCACGGCGGTGGCAATGCTATGGAAGGAATCATCCAAGAGGGTGATGTCACTGGCTTCCTTAGCCACGGATGTACCTGTACCCATCGACAAGCCCACTTGGGCGTGGTTCAAGGCCGGGGCATCGTTCGTACCATCGCCGGTTACGGCTACTACGGCTCCCTTCTGTTGGAGGAGTTGTACGAGGCGTTGCTTGTCCATCGGACGGGCACGGCTCATTACTTTGATGTCGAGTACTCTATCCAAAGCTTCTTCATCGGTCAATGCGGCAAATTCCACACCCGTGATGCGGTTACGTTCCGTATCTTCCGGCTTCCACAAACCAATCTGACGGGCAATCTCGGTAGCAGTACCCGGAGTATCGCCGGTAACAATCTTCACGCCGATACCGGCCGATTGGCACTTGCCTACAGCTGCAGGTACATCGAGACGAATCGGGTCGCTGATGGCGAAGATACCCAAGAAGGTCATACCACCTTCACCCACCAATTCGGCACAATCGTTGCTTGCTCCTTCAGGGATGAATTTATAAGCAATGCCGAGGGTACGCATGGCCATGTTCTGATAAGCCAACAATTGTTCATTGTTCTGGGCGATGACATCGTTGGTCAATGTACATTTGCCCATGACAATTTCGGGAGCACCTTTTATATAAAGCACCTTCTTGCCTTGGATAGGCGATTGCACCAAGGTAGCCATGTATTTACGTTCGGTAGAGAATGTCAATTGGTTGATGACCTTGGCATCCTTACGGAGTTGGGCATAGTTCTTTCCTTGACCGTTCAACCACAAGAGCAAAGCTACTTCGGTAGGATTACCCACACCCGATGGCTTCTTTCCTTCTTCGGCTTCTTCCAGGAATGCGGTCGAGTTGGCACTGATGCCTTCAGTGACCAAATCCATTTGTGTTTCATCTACCTTTGCTTCGTGTACTTGCATCAGGTTTTGTGTCAATGTACCTGTCTTGTCGGTACAGATGACGGTGATGGCACCCATGGTTTCGCAAGCATGCATCTTACGCACCAAGTTGTTGGTTTTCAGCATACGACGCATGTTCAGAGCCAAACTGAGGGTAACGCTCATCGGCAAACCTTCGGGCACGGCCACTACAATCAAGGTAACGGCCATCATGAAGTACTTCAAGACGATGCGGGCAATGTGCATCCATTCGTGCCAACCGGTAATGCTGGTCACGGACAAGTATTGGTAGAGGTCTTTTCCTGTAAAGATAAGAAAGGTAAGGATGGCGATGGTAAAGCCTACCTTTTCGATAAACTTGGCCAACTTCGAAAGCTGGATGTTCAATGGGGTTTCTTCGCCACTCTGTTCGGTAGCTTGGGTGGCCACCTTGCCGATTTCGGTAGCATCACCTACCTTGTTCACTTGCATGATGCCATGACCATCGGTTACGGTGGTGCCACGCATCACCTCATTGCTAGGATAAGTGGCTTCTTCATCGAACGAGGCTTCGTCGGTGGTCTTGTTCACCATCAATTCCCCTGTCAGGGTCGATTCGTTGATTTGCAAGGAGATGGCTTCCAGCAAAGTACCGTCGGCAGGCACTTCCTCGCCGGTGTTCAAAATGACAATATCGCCAACCACCACTTCCTTTCGTGGAATTTCCTGAATCTTTCCATTTCGACGGACGGTGACGGGTGTTTCTTCGCCCACCGCATTCAGCAAATCGAATTTCTTGTTGGCATCATATTCAAAATAAAACCCGATACCCGTAGCCAGGAAGATAGCGAAGAAGATACCGAT
>JAFTTU010000069.1 GCA_017466635.1 Bacteroides sp. | reverse complement strand
CTCGCACTTGCCGGCACGCGAACCGCATCCCATACCGATGTTCTTGATGGCTCCACCGAAGCCCGTCATTTCGTGTCCCTTGAAGTGGTTGAGGCTGATGAATACATCGGCATCCATCACGGCACGGCCTATCTTGGCTTTTTCTACATATTCGCCTCCGATGACCGGCACTTCTATATCGTCAGTACCTTTCAATCCATCGCCGATGAGAATCGGACAACCCACCGTCAGCGGTGTAAATCCGTTCTCCCAAGCGCAGTATAAATGTTCCAATGCATTCTTACGGCTACCCGGATAGAGGGTGTTACAATCGGTGAGGAACGGCTTTCCGCCCAATTCCTTCACTACATCCACCACCGCACGGGCATAGTTGGGACGAAGATAGGAGATGTTACCCAACTCGCCGAAGTGCATCTTGATGGCTACAAACTTGCCGTCGAGGTCGAGGTCGGCAATACCCGCTTTCTTGCAGAGTTTCTTCAATTTGGTAGGAAGACCGTCGCCATTGGCCTTCGTACGGAAATCGGTGAAATATACTTTTGCTTTTTCCATATGGTTAGTTATTAATTAATGATGCAAAGTAAGTGAAAAAAAAGAATAAATAGCATTGTTTTGTAGATAATTACTATCTTTGCGCTTTTAACTAAGGTAAAATGATATGAAAATAACCATATTACAACGAAATATCGAATGGGCAAACCCTGCCTTGAACGTGCAGAGAGCCGATGAGGCCATCAACCGCAATCCCGGTTCCGACCTTTATGTGCTTCCTGAAATGTTTTCGACCGGTTTTTGTACGAATCCCGAAGGCATAGCCGAAAGTACTGAAAGCGATACCCTCCAATGGATGAAGGACAAGGCAGCAGCTATCGATGCAGCCATTGCCGGAAGCGTAGCCGTGACTCAGGATGGCAAGTACTACAACCGCTTCTATTTCGTGAAACCCGATGGCGAGGTGACTTGGTACGACAAGAAGCACCTCTTCACGTATGGTGGCGAGCACAAACGTTTTACTGCCGGTACAGAAAGAGTGGTGGTGGAATGGCGAGGTGTACGCATCTTGCTCGAAGTGTGCTACGACCTCCGTTTCCCGGTTTGGGCACGCAACCGTGGCGACTATGACATGATTCTCTACGTAGCCAGTTGGCCTACTCCGAGAGTATCGGCATGGAGTGCCTTGCTCGTGGCTCGTGCCATCGAAAACCAATGCTATGTGGCAGGGGTGAATCGGGTAGGAACAGACCCTGCTTGCGAGTATTGTGGTGGAAGTGTCATCATCGACCCGTATGGAAAGACCATCGCCGCTTGTGCGATGAACGAAGAATGCGAGGTATCTGCCGAAGTCGATATGGAGAAGCTGAATGCGTTTAGAGCAAAGTTCCCGGTATTGGAAGATGCGGATGTGTAAATTTAAGGCACGGATTACACGGATTTCACGGATTCAAAGTTTGATGTTTCCGTGTCATCCAAACAGCCGAAGGCTAAGAATAGCAGTGGATGGGTTCCGTGTTAATCCGTGTAATCCGTGCCAAAAAATATAAAAAACTATGATTGAAAGAAAATTACTTTTGGGCGATGAAGCGATAGCTTTGGGAGCCATCCATGCCGGCATCAGCGGTGTGTATGCCTATCCCGGTACGCCCTCCACTGAAATAACCGAATTTATCCAAGGTCATGCACCCGAAGTGCGTAGCCGTTGGTGTACAAATGAAAAGACCGCGATGGAAGCCGCTCTCGGTATGGCTTATGCCGGTAAGCGTGCCTTGGTATGTATGAAGCACGTGGGTATGAACGTAGCTGCCGATGCTTTTGTCAACTCTGCCATCACCGGAGTGAATGGTGGCTTGGTGGTCTTGGCTGCGGATGACCCTTCTATGCACTCGTCGCAAAACGAACAGGATTCCCGTTTCTATGGCAAGTTCGCCATGATTCCTATCCTCGAACCGTCTACTCAACAGGAGGCGTATGACATGATGGCGTATGCCTATCAGTTGTCGGAAGAAACCAAGCTCCCGGTATTGATGCGTGTCGTAACCCGTTTGGCACACTCCCGTGCCGGTGTGGTGGTGAGAGAGCCGTTGCCACAAAACGGATTGAATCCGGAAACAGACCGTACCCATTGGGTATTGCTCCCGGCCAATGCGCGTCGTCAGTATGCATCGTTGGTTGGCAAGCAAGGTGACCTCCTTGCATCATCCGAAGCATCGCCCTATAATAAATCAGACATCATACATCAGACATCAAAACTTGGAGTCATCGCTTGTGGTATCGCTTACAATTATGTGATGGAAAACAATCCACAAGAGTTGGGCATCCCTGTTTTGAAGGTATCTCAATATCCATTGCCGGAAGCAGCCATCAAGGCGTTGGCAGAACAATGCGATGCGTTGCTCATCGCCGAAGACGGTCAACCATTGGTGGAAGAACAAGTGAAGTCACTGCTCGGTGCTGATTATCCTTTGAAGGGTCGCTTGACGGGCGATTTGCCTCGTATGGGTGAATTGACTCCGGATAGTGTAGGAGCGGCTCTCGGTGTGAACATCGAACAGCCTTATACCAATGCCCAGAATGTGATGCCTCGTCCACCTGCCTTGTGTCAGGGATGTGGCCATCGCGATGTATACGATGCTTTGAATAAGGTAGCTGCTGAATACGAAGGTGCCCGTATCTTCGGTGATATCGGTTGCTATACACTCGGTGCGTTGCCTCCTTTCCGTGCCATCGATAGTTGTGTGGACATGGGTGCATCCATCACCATGGCGAAGGGTGCGGCCGATGCCGGTGTATTCCCTGCCATTGCCGTGATTGGCGACTCGACCTTTACCCACTCGGGTATGACCGGTTTGCTCGATGCCATCAACGACAATGCCAACATTACCGTGGTGATTTCGGATAACTTGACTACTGCCATGACCGGTGGACAGGATTCAGCCGGTACCAACAAGTTCGAAGCCATTTGCCTCGGCTTGGGCTTGGCTCCTAAGCATGTACGTGTGGTAGTTCCATTGCCGAAGAACATGGAAGAAATTACCCGTACTATCCGCGAAGAAATCGAATACAAAGGTGTATCTGTCATCATCCCTCGTCGTGAATGTATGCAGACCCTTCAACGCAAACTTAGAAACAAGAAGAAATGAAAAAAGACATCATATTAGCCGGTGTGGGAGGACAAGGCATCCTCACCATTGCCACCATCATAGGTGATGCGGCCACTACCGCAGGCTTGAACTTGAAGCAGGCCGAAGTACATGGCATGAGTCAGCGTGGGGGAGACGTGCAATCCAATCTCCGTCTCTCGACCGAACTCATCCATTCGGATTTGATTAAGCAGGGAGCAGCCGACTTGATTATCTCGATGGAGCCGATGGAAGCGCTTCGCTATCTGCCTTATTTGAACAAGGAAGGTTGGGTAGTGACCTCCTCGCATCCGTTCAAGAACATCCCGAACTATCCGGAAGAAGAAGCTTTGATGCAGGAGTTGAACAACTTGCCTCAAGTAGCAGCTCTCCCGATTGAGGATGTGGCGAAAGAAAACAACCTCCCGAAGAGTGCCAATGTGGTATTGCTCGGTATGGCAGCCAAGTACATTGAAATCCTCACTCCCGAACAGCTCCGCGAAAGCATCGCACGCGTGTTTGCATCGAAGGGGGAAAAGATTGTAGAAGCGAATCAACAAGCATTCGATTTGGGATTGAATGCGGTAAAGTGATAAACGTGCATGAGTGAATCGTTGGATGATAAATATAAGGTGATGCGCACCCAAGTCTTTTGGGAGGAATTGTATTTCTACCAAAAATCGGTGGTGCTTTATCAGCTAACATATATCTTCATTCAGAGATACTTGAAGCGCGGCGATCGCACCATTGACCAAATGCTTCAAGCAGCTCGCTCTGGCAAACAAAATATCGTGGAAGGTTCTGCGGATGGTGTCACCTCCATGGAAATGGAACTGAAGTTATTGAATGTGGCAAGAGCCAGTTTGAAAGAGTTGCGTGAGGATTATGAAGATTATATTACCTCTCGGAAGCTTACACGTTGGGGTACTAAGCATCCCCGATATGATACAATGCTGAAATTTTGTCGAAAGCACAACAAGTGGGAGGATTATGAACCTTATGTGAATAAATGGAATGATGAAGAGATTGCCAATATTTGCTTGACCCTGTGTCACATGGTGGACAAAATGATGATGACCTATCAAGAAAAGTTGGAGAAGGATTTTGTGACACAAGGTGGAATCCGTGAAAGAATGACGGCAGCTCGGATGAAATATCGTACAGACCAAAAGGAGGAAATAGAACGATTGAGGCGGAGAGTGGCTGAGTTAGAGAATAAATTAAGAGAGAATGGAATAAAATTTTAATTGTTTGCTAGATATTCTAGATTTCTAGGTATACTAGGTTTTATAAACGATAAAACCAAATGAAAATATTCAGTGAAGAATTAGTAGAAAAGGCGGCACGGGAATGTCGAGTGGCCGACCTTTCGAGAGCGACCATCGGCGAAGTGCTGTTGGTGGCACAATATTTGGAGAAGGAGACCGGTATTCCTTTTATCCGTATGGACCAAGGTTCTCCGGGCTTGCCGGTCAACCAAAAAGGTGTGGAGGCCGAGAAGGCGGCACTCGATAGAGGCGTAGGTTCGCAATATCCGGCGGCTGCCGGCGTGCCCGAATTGAAGTACGAAGCATCCCGTTTCGTGAAGGCATTCCTCAATGTAGACATCAGTGCCCGTTCGTGTGTGCCTACTGTGGGAAGCGTGGCAGGTTCGTATGGTTCGTTCATCGCTTGTACCCAACGCACGCCGGGCAAGAACAAGGTGCTTTTCATCGACCCGGGTTTCCCGATTCAGAAGTCCCAACTCCGCATCATCGGTGCCGATTGGGAAGAATTCGACATTTATCAGCATCGTGGAGCAGCGCTTCGTGAAAAGCTGGAAAGCATGTTGCAGGCAGGCGACATTGCCGCTATCGTATACTCCAATCCGAACAACCCGGCATGGATTTGTCTAGAAGAAGAAGAATTGGCGATTATCGGTGAATTGGCTACCAAGTACGATGTGATTGTGATGGAAGACTTGGCTTACTTCTGCATGGATTTCCGTCGCGACATGGGTCATCCGTTCGAACCTCCTTATCCGCCGACTGTGGCACACTATACCGATAACTATATCCTGATGCTCTCTTCTTCGAAGATATTCAGTTATGCTGGCCAACGAATGGCGTTGACTTGCATCAGCGACAAGCTATTTGACAGACATTTCCCGGCATTGGCAGAACGATACAAGGATGCAGGCGTGTTCGGTCAGACACTCATCGCGTCTATCCTCTATATGATTACTTCGGGATGTACGGCTTCTACGCAATATGCGTATGCCGAGATGCTCCGCCTATCCACCGAAGGCGAAATCAACTTCGTGGAAGATACCCGTGAGTATGCCCGTCGTGCCGAAAAGATGAAGAAGATTTTTACCGACAATGGTTTCCACATCGTTTATGATTACGATGCGACACAGGTGGTAGGCGACGGTTTCTTCTTTACCATCGGCTATGGCAACCTGAGTGGGGGAGACCTGCTGAAGGAATTGCTCTATTACGGTGTGAGCAGCATTTCGCTCTCTACCACCGGAAGTGAGCAACAAGGTGTACGTGCTTGCACCTCGCGTATGCGGGACGAACTTTATGAGGTGATGGAGGCGCGTATGAAGGCGTTCCATGAAGACCACCCTTTGGAAATGAAGAATGAAGAATGAAAAATTAAGAATTAAGAATGGGAAGACGATGGATGAAATTCTTCATTCTTCATTCATCGTTCTTCATTAACAGAAACATATACTATGATTTGGAATCCAAACAAAGAATGTATGAGTCGCGACGAAATGCACGCGTTGCAAAGCAAGCGACTCCAGAAATTGGTAACATACGTTTACCATAATGTACCTTTCTATAGAAACAAGATGCAGGCGATGGACTTGGCTCCGGAAGACATCCGTAGCATTGACGATATCGTGAAGTTGCCTTTCACCACCAAGCAGGACTTACGCGACAACTATCCGTATGGCTTGCAGGCAGCTCCTGCTTCGGAAATCGTTCGTGTACATGCTTCATCGGGTACTACGGGCAATCCTACTATCGTAGGCTATACCCGCAAGGACTTGGCCGTATGGAGCGAAGTGATGGCACGATGCTTGACTGCTTTCGGCGTGACTCGCGACGATACTTTCTCGGTGGCATACGGTTATGGCTTGTTCACCGGTGGTTTGGGTGCTCACTATGGTGTAGAAAACTTGGGCGCAACTGTTATCCCGGCTTCTACAGGTAGCACTGAAAAGCACATCCGCCTGATTCGTGACCTGAAAATCAGTGGGGTGGCATGTACTCCTTCGTATGCGCTCTACATGGCAGAGACTCTCGAAAAGATGGGCTTGACCAAGGAAGACATCGGCTTGCGTATCGGTGCGTTCGGTGCTGAACCTTGGACAGAAAACATGCGCAAGGAAATCGAAGAACGTCTCGGTTTGAAGGGTTACAACATCTATGGTTTGAGCGAAATCATGGGCCCGGGTGTATCTTACGAATGTCAGGAACAGGACGGTTCACATATCAACGAAGACCATTTCTATCCGGAAATCATCAATCCGGAAACCCTCGAACAATTACCGTATGGTACACAAGGCGAATTGGTATTCACTACCTTGACTAAGGAAGGTATGCCATTGCTCCGATACCGCACCAAGGACCTCTGTACACTGACCAATGACCCATGTCCATGTGGACGTACATCGGTCAAGATGGGACGCATCGTGGGACGTAGTGATGATATGCTTATCATCCGTGGTATCAACGTATTCCCGTCGCAGGTGGAAAGTGTCATCCTCACTATGCCGGAATTCGAACCGCAATATATGCTTGTGGTAGACCGTGTAAAGAACCTCGATACTCTCCAGGTACAGGTAGAAGTACGTCGAGACTTCTTCAGCGACGACCTCGGACGTATGCTCGCCATGAAGAAGGCGTTGGCCGACAAGTTGAAGAGCGTCCTCTCCATCAGTGCTGATGTGAAGCTTATGGAGCCGGGTAGCATCGAACGTAGCCAGGGCAAGGGCAAGCATGTGATAGACAATCGTAAATTAGTGTAATTTGATTTCTGATTTATGATTTATGATTTCTGATTTGCCATCCGGATGGGGAAAGCGTTCACGAATCATAAATCATAAATCAAAAATCATAAATCGAAAAAGATTATGACAATCAAGCAATTATCGGTATTCTTGGAAAACAAGACCGGAAGAATCAACGAAGTAACCAAGATTTTGGGTAAGCATGGAATCAACATGCATGCATTCAGTATGGCGGAAACCACCGATTTCGGTATCCTCCGTCTGATTGTGTCGGAAGTGGACAAGGCGGTAGAAATCCTTCGTGATGAAAACTTTGCCGTAATGCTTACGGATGTGGTATGCATTTCGTGCCCTAATGTGGCTGGCTCCCTCTCGGCTATCCTCGAACAATTGGCGAGCAAGGAAATCTTCATCGAGTACATGTATGCGTTTGCTGATGGAGACAAGGCGAATGTGGTAATTCGTCCGAACGACATCGACAAGTGTGTGGAAGTGTTGGGCGGATGCGATTGTGAAATGAGAAAATTCTAAATGAATAATTTTCCCTCCCCCTTCACAAGGGGGAGAGTTACATGCGTAAACTTAAAATAAAATGTACATACTATGAAGAAACTGTTTTTAATGGCTGCTTTGATGCTTTCATTGTCAAACGTGAAGGCTCAGCAAGTTTCGGAAATCTACGAAGAGCTTCCGAATCCCGTGGCCACGGATGCCTCTAAGTGGACGAGAGTTACCAACCCTGTCATTGCGTGGGGAAGCACCGACGTGCGTTACAACAAGGAATTGCCGGCACAAGTAACTCCGGGTACTCCGATGAACCTCATCGGTTGGATGGGTGAAAAGCTCTCTGCACAATTCGTGATTTCTACCAACCGAGACATGAAGAATGTCAGCGTGGAAGTGAGCGATATCGTGGCCAAGAACTATAAAATTTCGAAGTGGAACACCGAACGTGGTTTCGTGCGCTACGTCATGACCGACGAATTGAATAAGGATGGAAAGGGTGCTTGCGGTTTCCGTAAGAAGGAAGATTTTGACTCTACCCTTGTGGCCGATGTCATTGACCACATCACTCCGACATTGGATATCAAGGCCAATAGTACCCAACCGGTATGGGTAAGTGTGAAAGTGCCACGTGAAAACATTATTAAGGGAATGTACCGCGGTACCGTAACCGTAAAGGAAGATGGTAAAGTTGTGGCTGAATTGCCTTTGACCGTAACCGTGAAGAACCGCATGTTGCCGGAACCGAAGGACTGGGCTTTCCACCTCGATTTGTGGCAGAATCCGTATGCGGTATCCCGTTATTATAATGTAGAACCGTTCAGCCAAGAACACTTCGACCTGATGCGTCCTATCATGAAGCGCTATGCTGATGCCGGTGGTAAGGTGATTACTGCCAGTATCATGCACAAGCCATGGAATGGTCAGACCTACGATCCGTTCGAAAGCATGGTGACTTGGATGAAGAAGGCCGACGGCACTTGGTGGTTTGACTATACCGTGTTCGACAAGTGGGTGGAATTCATGATGTCATGTGGTGTGACTAAGGAAATCAATTGCTATTCCATGGTGCCTTGGCGCTTGTCTTTCCAATACTTCGATCAGGCTAGCAACCAGTTCAAGTTCTTCAATGGAAAGCCGGGTGAACCTGCATACGAAGAATTCTGGATGCGTATGCTCAAGTCGTTTGCACAACACTTGAAAGAAAAAGGATGGTTCGAAATCACTCATATCGCTATGGACGAACGTCCGTTGAAGGACATGCTTGCTACTATTGATGTAGTGTATAAGGCTGACCCTGATTTTAAGCTTTCATTGGCGGGTACTTACCACAAGGAATTGCTCGAACACTTGGACGACTATTGCATTACCTTGGCAGAGAAGTTTACTCCGGAAGAAATAGCCAAGCGTAAGGCCGAAGGCAAGGTAACTACTTATTACACATGTTGTACAGAACCACGTCCGAACACCTTTACATTCTCTCCATTGGCTGAGGCTGAATGGTTGGGCTGGTGGGCTGCCAAGATTAACGTGGATGGTTATCTCCGTTGGGCATTGAACAGCTGGGTAAAGGATCCGTTGCTTGATTCTCGTTTTACCGCATGGGCAGCAGGTGATACTTATATCCTTTATCCGGGCGGTCGTACTTGTACCCGTTTTGAACGTTTGATTGAAGGTATTCAGGCTTATGAAAAGATTCGTATCCTCCGCAATGAAAAGGACAAGCGTGGACGTAGCAAGAATTACGGCAAGCAAATCGACAAGATATTGGAACCGTTCAATGAATTCAACTTGGTAGAAGTTCCTGCCGAAAAGGTTGTGAACAAGGCAAAGGCAGCTTTGAACAAGTTCTAAATTCTCAAAATTGACTAATTTATAGTTAAAATCCTCTCATTATTGACGAAAAATGGGAGGATTTTTGTTTTTATTGTTATTTTTGTCGGCAATAAATAAAGAATAACATGAAGATGAAGAAGTATATTGTATTTTTGATGGCTTTCCTGTTGCCGCTCGGGTTTGTGGCATGTTCGGACGATGATGAACCGGTGAAGCCTGTAGAACCACCTAAGGAAGAACCTACGGAAGATCCTGAAGAGATTAAGGCATATCAGGACGAAAGAGCATACGTCAATTTCTTTGCTTACAATGTGATGAACGATGTTTATCTCTGGAAACAGGATATTGAGGCTGCACTCAATTCTTGGCAAATCTTGGCTGACCCGGTTGAAGCCGTTGCAAATGCACGCTATAAGGACAAATCGGGTGAAGATGTGGACAAGTGGACTTCGATGTCCGAAAGCTATTCCCAGATGACGGGAAGCACCGATGGAGTAGCTACAGGTACCTATGGTTTTGGCATCAAACTCTATCTGAAAGCGGAAGGCTCGGATGCTGTGGTTGGATTCATCACCTATACGTATCCGGGAAGTCCGGCAGAAAAGGCAGGATTGAAGCGTGGCGATGTGATTTTGGAAGTGGATGGAAAGGAAATGAATCAAGGTAATTACTACAATGCCTTGTTTGCAAGCGCTTCCGTCAAAGTAGGTATAGGCTCATATAAAGGTAACAACGTCTATTCTGCGGTAGAAAAGACCGCATCCATGACATCCGTAGCGATGTACGAAGACCCTATCTTGCTGACCAAAGTATTCGATTGTGGAGGCAAGAAGGTTGGCTATTTGGCATACACTAGCTTCACTTTTGAATCCAGCTTGGGCTTGTACGAAGCATGCAAGGAATTCAAGAAAGAAGGTATTACCGAGCTGATTCTTGACCTTCGCTACAATGGCGGTGGCTATGTGTTCACCGAAGAAGTGCTTGCCTCGATGTTGGCTCCCGAAGCCGAGGTGAAGAACAAGAGTGTGTTCGAAACCGAGGTGTGGAACGACGATTACATGGCCTATTACAAGGAAAACAATGTCGATTTGAACACCTATTTCCGTACCGTCTTCTCGCAGAAGCACAATGACAAAATGTATAATTTCAATACTTCGGATGCCAACATCGGTATCAACAAGATTTATGCCATCGTGACAGAAAGTTCGGCATCGGCTTCCGAAGCCATTCTGGTAGGATTGATGCCTTACATGGACATCGAAATCATCGGAAAGCAGACCCATGGCAAGTATTGCTCGGGAATCATGTGGAGCGGTGAAGAATGGTTCACGGACATCGTGGAAAACTATAAGAACAACAAGATGGACTTTGCCGAAAAGCATCCGCAATTTGCCGATTGGAAGAAATATATCGGTGATTGGGGCATCTATGTCATGATCAACATGTATGCAGACAAGAATGGAAACAATCCTTGCATGCCGAACGGATTGACACCGGACGTGGAAGCCGAGGATTATTTCGAAGAACCCTATCAATTGGGCGACGAACGTGAAGTTATGCTGAACATTGCTTTGCAAAGAGCTGGCAAGACCGATATGGAGACCCGTATGGCATCCCGTTCGATGGACGCCCTTCCTTCTGGTAATATTATCCGGATATCGAACAATCCATTGGATGGTAAACTTATTTATACAGGTAACTTGGTTAAACCACGAATCGTCGGAAAGAAATAAAAAGAAAAGTCCCATTTACGGGACTTTTTCTTTTTATGTACCATATAGTTTGTCTATCAAATCACTTCTTCCCATTCGTTTCAATTCTTGAATGATGGCTTTCCGTTCTTCCGGTTTGTACCAGAAGAAGAACATGCGTTGTGCCAACTTCTCGCGTTGAGTCTTGGCTGAGAATATAGGTTGGAGCGTATAAGGATGATATCCTGTATGCCAGGCTTCGGTAGCAACCGTCATGGGAGTAGGGGTGAAGTCCTGTACTTGTTCCAAATGGAAATCGAGACGTTTGGTGATGACCGCCAGTTCTGCCATGTCTTCTGCCGTACATCCCGGGTGACTACTGATGAAATACGGAATGATTTGTTGGCGAAGATTCAATTCCTTGTTGACTTTGTCGAATATTTTCTTGAAATCATAGAACTGAGCGAACGATGGCTTTCGCATGATGTGAAGTACACTGTCACTGGTATGCTCGGGAGCCACTTTCAAGCGTCCGCTTACATGTTTGGCTATCAGTTCGCGGGTATATTCCTTGGTGCTTTTATTGATAGCCGGGTCTTTGCTTTCGTGAAGCAATAAATCGTAACGCACTCCACTACCGATAAAACTTTTCTTGATACCAGGCAATGCATCAACCGCATGGTAAATGTCCAGCAACGGGCGATGGTCTGTATTCAAGTTAGGACATACTTTAGGATGGATACACGATGGACGTTTGCACTTGCGGCATTTCTCTTGGTCGTGTCCATGCATGGCATACATGTTGGCACTCGGACCACCTAAGTCACTCAGATACCCCTTGAAGTCGGGCATTTCGGTGATGGCTTTCACTTCCTTCAGAATGCTTTCCTTGCTTCGACTCACAATGAACTTTCCCTGATGCGCACTGATGGTACAGAACGCACAACCACCGAAACATCCTCGGTGTAGGTTCACGGAAAACTTAATCATGTCGAAAGCCGGAATTCGCTTGCCTTTGTACTTAGGATGAGGCAAACGGGTATAAGGCAAGTCGAAAGACATGTCCAGTTCGCCTTGTGTCATGGGTGGATAAGGCGGATTCACTACCACCGTACTATTCCCTGCATGTTGAAGGATACGTGCTGCCTCGTACTTGTTCGATTCCTCTTCGATATACCGGAAGTTTTCAGCTTCTTTCTTCTTGTCGCTCAAGCAAGCTTCATGTGAGTGGAGCACGATGTCTTCCTTTTCGCTGATGCTGGGTGGAATGGCTTGCTTGCCTTTCACCACATAAACCGTTTGGGGAATATCGTATGGGATGAAAGGATTCTCCTTCATCTTTTGGCAAAGCTCTGTAATGGGCTTTTCTCCCATGCCATATACAAGCAAATCGGCACCCGATTCTATCAGGATGCTCTTGCGCACCATGTCTTGCCAATAATCGTAATGGGTGAGACGTCTCAACGAAGCTTCGATACCTCCGATGATGACGGGTACGTCCGGCCAAAGCTTCTTCAGGATTTGGGTATAGACAATGGTGGGATATTCCGGGCGCATGTCATGACGTCCGTCAGGCGTATAGGCATCCTCGCTACGCAGACGTTTGTTGGCGGTATACTTGTTCACCATGGAGTCCATGCATCCGGCAGATACACCGAAAAACAGGCGTGGCTTACCCAACTTCTTGAAGTCTCGCAAGTCGTCACGCCAATTGGGCTGAGGGACAATTGCTACTTTCAGTCCTTGAGCCTCAAGCAATCTGCCAATGACGGCAGCACCGAACGATGGATGGTCTACATACGCATCACCGCTGAACAGAATGACATCGAGTTCACTCCATCCGCGTAATTCCATTTCCTTCTTGGTCGTAGGAAGCCAGTCGGTAAGTCTGTATTCTTTCAAGGCTTATGCTTCTTCTGGTGTAGCTTCGGTTGCTTGTTCCTGATCTTTTTCCCAACCGATATACAAAAGAATCAATTGGTGAAGACCGAAAGCTTTCATGTTATTATGATAAATCACATCGATGCAAAGGTCCAGCAAATCCTTGCAATTTCCTTCTGCAGATGCAATGAGTGAGCGGATGTTCAGTTTTAACTTATCCAAAACCATTTCGTCCACTATTCCATTGCTGTCAATCAGATGTTGGAAGAGTGAATAGCGCTGGATAGTCTGTAAGTTCACTTCCGATATTTCCATGCTTCGAGTGCCCGAAGCGTTTGTTTGTATGGTATACATATTCAAGTATAATTTAAATCTATGACAAAGGTAGAAGTTTTTATGGAATAACCTCTACCTTTCATCGTATTTTTGTCATTTGCTACGGAACAAACCGATAGCTGCTCTCATCACGCCAGCCCGTTGTTGGGTTTCCTCGATGCTTTCCAATGGGAAACCAAGAACGAAGGTGCGGTAATCTGTTCCCTTATAAGCAATGCCGGCACCGTAATTCCCCGGTGTGTAAACGAAGGTCGAATAGGAACCGTTCATAGGCAAGATACAATCGGGAGCAGGAACGGCATAACGCTTTTCATTCACTTGAGTAGGGAAAGTGAATGTGGTGTTTGCACCGGAAACCTGTCCGGTAGTAACTCCCCACATGTTTCCTCCGTGCGAGAACTTCAATACGTTGTTGGACAAGGTGGTTGGGAGGATGCTTCCCACATAAGAACCACTGACCAATAGATTTCCTCCTTGCGAGGTATAGTCCACAATGCGTTGTTGCATCTTGTCATTCAACATGGCTTTTTCGGCACCTAGAATCAAGTCCACTATCGGATAGTCTTCCATACGGATGAAACTTTGTTCGATGGCTTCATCGCTGCACGATACGAAAGAATATCCACCTGCCGCTTGGATGGCCTTGCCATGTACAAAAGGATAATCGAATGTATTACCGGCTATCAACTTCCCTTCCCATTCACTACTGCTATAGCCTAATCCATCCGGCTCACCTCCACCTATTTTTTCACGGTCGAAAGCAAGTTGAGGACCGCAATATGAAGTCGTATTTATATAAGGCAAACCCGGGTCGCGAATCATGTCAAAACCTTGGAGTGTAGGTGTCTCGATGGTAGAAGGTCCGCTTGTACGGTCGAAAGCATTCACAATAAGAATGGTCCCTTGACTTTGTGGCGCATGATAAGCCGAGAGAATTTCCGAAGGGAAACTTTCACCACCTTTGTTTACGGCTGTAACCTTGAAGCTATATACCAGTCCCGGCTCGGCCTGGAAGGTGTATGAGTTGCCTTTTACATACGTGCCGTTGTCCCAACCGCCATGTCCCAGTCGGGTATAGACGATGTATCCTTGTGGGCGGGCACTTGGCTCTTGTGGGTCGATGACACCTTGCCATCTCAGACGGAAGGCATTCTTTCCACTTTCTTCGATGGCAAAGCGGGTAACAGGAAGCGGTTGTACCACATAGTCGGCATCGTGCATCTCTGCGATGAACTTCAAGATGGACTTGTATACCGAGCGGGCTACAGTGAACTTGAACCCCGGATCATGTCCCATCTTCATGTCGGCGAAGTTCTGGTGGGAGAGGATTTCAAGAATCATGCTCGGAACCGCCGGCAGACGGGTTTCGCTATAATTGCGGTTCCACATGCCGCGTCTCGCCCATTGGATGCCATATCGGGCGGAAATGTCCTTTTGCAAACCGGTTAAAACCAAGTCGGTCAAATCGCGTGACGTATATCTCGATACACCGCTATTCAGTTTTCCTTCATTGAAATCGGTGGTGTATACTCCCAAGGTACCAATCCATTCATCCATTTTTGAGAAGCCGGCATCGCTATGGAAAGCTAATGTCATTTCGAATGGAACACCAAGTCCTTTGTCTGAAGGATTGTAGACGGAACCTCCACTCAGGTAGTTGACCATGTGGCTTCGGGTATTGAGGTCGTCGGCATAGTCGTTTTCTCTATCCGGTCGGGTGTATACTTCAGCAGGCATACCGCTCCACTGGGCATTGTAACGGGCAGCTTCCAAATAACGTGGCAATCCACTGGTTTGTCCTCCACGGGCAATGTTTCCCATACCGCCTCCAAATCGGACGGCATCGGCACATACTACCCCTTTCTGCTTGCTTTGGTTGCTGAGAACCACCATGCCATAGTCGTTGTATCCTTTGTCGAATTCAAAGCTTCCCAAGTATACCCAAGTTCCTCCACCGATTTGTTGGTTGACCAAGAATTCGGTGACACCTCCTTTATGGAATACCAGATACTTGGCATCCGTTACACTTTCCGGTAAGGACTGGTAGGAAACATATACCGCATATTTACCCGTTTCCGGTATGGTAGGAATCCATTGGGCAAATGCTTTTTCGGCTTTCTTCTCGGTATTGGCATAACGGGCTGTTCCTTCCGTAAAAGGATTCTGTCCGTCTGCATAGATGTTGCGTTTCATGGCAAAGCCGGGTGTCGAAGTAGTCTTCCATTTGCCTTTCCGGCTCTTTACTTCTTGATAGCTACCTGCACCGTCATTGTCAACAATCACTTCGTTGCGTTGCCAATCACGTTCACGGGGAGTAAACACAACAGCTCCTGCATTTTCCAACATTGGGATGAGGTAAGGAACTACAAACGATTGGGTGAACATGTCTTCGGTGGTACCATACAAACGTGGACGTTGCCAACCCCATTCACCTTTCTTGTTGATGTAATACTTGCCATGACTTTGCCAGAGAGCGATGTGCCTTCCTTCCAGGCCTTTCTCTGCCGTATAAGGGCGACTGATGTTTTTCGTCCAAGGATTGCCTTTGTATTCACGTTTCCAACGGAGCGCTTTGTCCTTTTTCTTGCGGAAAGCATTGGGAATTAATTCTTCTATCGGCTTTCCGTCGGCATAGATGGTCATGTCGTAATAGTTCACCGGCCCTGGCAAGTAACCTTTCAGATAATCGTAGATTTGTTCCACACTTTCGGGAGTGAACGGTTGATAACCGAAAGACTTGCTAGGATAGATGTCCAGCTTACGTCGGTCATGGTCGATGGCATACGATTCCAGTTCGCAGGTACCGAAGTGGGTAGTCGGATGCTTGTACTCAGTGAAGTATTGCTTGAGTCGTTCTTCTACATTGCCTTCCAATCCTTGTGCAAAGGAACAAATACTTGTAGATAAAGCGATGAACAGTGCCAGAAGTTTTTTCATTGTATTCAATTCTTTTAATAAAACGCTGCTAAGTTAGGAAAAAATAGTATCTTTACGAACATGTTTAACTATCAATAACCCACATGAAACGAATTATTTTAAATTTATGTCTGCTTTGTCTCTTGATGAGCGCTTGTTCCAATGAAAGAATCATTCGGATGACTGATTATGGCATTGTGCCGAATACCCAAGAAAATTTGTCTGCCAAGATGCAGGAAGCTTTGATGGCTATCCAGCAAGCGAATGAGGGACAGAAAGTAACCTTGGTCTTCGAACCGGGCCGTTACGATTTCCACACCGAAGGAGCATTCCGGAAAGAGTATTATATCTCCAATCACGACCAGCCTAACCCGAAACCGGTGGGTATTGTTTTGGAAAACTGGAAGAACCTCACCCTCGATGGAGGAGGAGCGGACTTCTATTTCTATGGACGTATGCTTCCGATTTCTTTGGTCAGCTCCGAAAACTGTACCTTGAAGAATTTCAGCATCGATTTTGCAGAGCCTCATATCAGTCAGATAGAGATTGTGGATAATGCCGAAGACGGTATGGTATTCCGTATCGAACCATGGGTAAAGGCCCGTGTTGGCGAGAACACTCACTTTGAATGTTATGGCGAAGGATGGAAGAACTATCCTCAGACAGGTATTGCATTCGATGGAAAGACACGTCATGTGGTATACAAGACCAGTGACCTTTGGTGTCCGACCAATGATACCGAACAGTTGGATGAACGCACCTTCCGTGCTCCTCATTGGAAGGATTCCCGTCTGGTTCCTGGCACGAAAGTAGCGATGCGTAATT
Organism: Bacteroides sp.; assembly: GCA_017466635.1. Classification (GTDB taxonomy): domain Bacteria; phylum Bacteroidota; class Bacteroidia; order Bacteroidales; family Bacteroidaceae; genus Phocaeicola. The sequence goes on along the minus strand of JAFTTU010000069.1, from coordinate 14,205 downwards.
ACGAGCGTCCGGCTCCGGGCATCTTCCTTTCTTTGGACAAAGATATCCGTTTGGAAAATATAAGCATTCATTATGCAGAAGGTATGGGACTTTTGGCTCAAATCAGTGAAAACATCACTTTGGAGCAATTCAACGTCTGTCTACGTGGGGATGATGACCCTCGTTATTTCACTACGCAAGCCGATGCTACCCATTTCTCCGGATGTAAAGGAAAGATTGTTTCTTGCAATGGCTTTTATGAAGGCATGATGGACGATGCCATCAATGTGCATGGTACTTATTTGAAGATAGTCAAGCGATTGGACGACAAGACCGTGGTCGGTCGATACATGCATCCGCAAGCATATGGATTCTATTGGGGCGGTAAGGGTGACAAGGTGCAATTCGTCCGTTCGAAGACCATGGAAGTATTGGATGGTGAAAATGAAATTGCTGAAATCGCTCCATACGATAAGGAAGTGATTGATGGTGCCAAGGAATTTAAGATTACTTTCGTCCAACCATTGGATGCGGCGATTAATGCTGAAGAAGGTTTCGGTATAGAAAACTTGGAATGGTGTCCGGAAGTTTACTTTGCTGATAATGTTATCCGCAATAACCGTGCCCGTGGTACTTTGTTCAGTACTCCTCTGAAGACCATTGTCGAACGCAATACTTTCGACCATACATCAGGTACAGCTATCTTGCTTTGTGGAGATTGCAACGGTTGGTTCGAAACAGGTGCTTGCCGCGATGTGACTATCCGTGACAATAAGTTTATCAACTCATTGACCAATCTCTTCCAATTTACGGAAGCCGTCATTTCCATCTATCCGGAAATCCCGAACTTGAACGACCAACAGAAGTATTTCCATGGTGGAGAAGGTCATCCGGGTGTAGTAATAGAAAACAATCACTTCGAAACATTTGACCGTCCGATTGTTTTTGCCAAGAGCATCGACGGATTGACTTTCCGTGGCAATACCGTTGTACAGAATGAAGACTTCCCAGCATTCCACAAGAATCAGACCCGTTTCCGCTTCTTGCGTACCAAGAATGTGGTGATAGAGAACAATGATTTCTCTGATGGGGATGCAAGTGTATCTGAAAATTAATTGCATTTAAAAGTTGAATCATTACCATTATAGAAGAATCCCTGCCATCATACTTGCAATGGCAGGGATTCCAGCATATCACAATTCCGTGACTACATCAAAGCACGGACATTGTTTCGTCCATTCATAAGGTTCTATCTTTCCGCTACGGTTCTGGTCGGGACTGAGGTCACGATGACCACAGACTTTGCATCCGGGAAAACGTGTCAGCAGTTCGTTCACTAACCGACGGAGCGCTGCACGTTGTTCGGGAGTGCGTGTATCTTTCGGCTTTCCGTCCTTGTCCAAGCCTCCTTCATAACAGATACCGATAGAATATCGGTTGTGTCCTTTCGCATGTGCACCGATTCGGTTCAATGGTCGGGTATTTACCATTTCTCCGGATTGTCGGATATATTAATGATAACCAATTCCATTGAATCCTCTCTTTCGGTGTGATGCTTCTAGTGCTTGCAGTGTAAACGGTTGGTTTTCTTTCGTGGCACTGCAATGGATTACTAGTAAGTTTATTTGTCGCATAATGATTGTGTTTTGAATAAAAGCCTTCTTACAGATTGTATTCTGGCAAGAACGCTTTCTGAATTAATTGCTTTTATGTAATAAAAGCACCAATTTACTCCTGTTCCGGATAAAGTCTGTCCAACTCATCTTTAACAGTTGATATTAATTTCAATTCATTAGATTTTGCTAATTCACGAACTCCAGAAACAGACAAATTCTTTTCCGAGTAAGGAATTATGAAATCATTAAAGCAAACATTCAAATTTTCAAAACGGTCTTCATCTGACATTTCGGTTTCCAAATCAAAGATTGAAGAATATTGAGAAGGTTGACGATTAAATACATTACCCATGTCTTTCTTCAAATAGTCTTTATGAACTATATATTTTTGCCCAAAAGTCCCTTGAATATATGTCTTCAAGTTTAAGTAATACAAATTACTATAGTTCGATTTTTGAAGTTCCATTACAAATAAACATTCAGAACTTTCCTTGTAGCAACAACCGAAAGCAGTTTTAAAACCATATTGTTTTGCAATTGTACAAAATGTTTTTTTAAATTCTTTATTATCCATATCAATATGTTTCTAATTTTGTATTCCATTCCCACCCCTGAAATCTTGGTATCGTTTCCAATTCTCTCTTATATATTTGAAGTTGCTTCTCACCTTGTTTCACAGCTCTAGGATTTAATGGCTTATTTAATTAAATTTAAAAGTTGAACCTATCAGTTGAATCCACTACTCTTTATTACACTATATTCCGCTTTCATTCTTTTCCATTCCAAATATTGTTCCATCACTTGTATTGTATCATAATAGCGTCCCCATCTTTCATAGTCCATCATCTTCCTATCGAGCACAACAGTTGAGGATAATTTGTCATCTTTTACCCCGTAATCCATCGTTCGCAGATATAACGTATCACCTTGCCATTTGTAATAAAGGTTTTCGATAGCACCGACATAATTCAACCTTATGTAGTTAGTATCTGGAAGATGTCCACAGAATTTATAAGGCATGATATATATTCCTCTTCTATCATCATCAAGCGGGTTGTTTTTCCATACATTTCCAGTATAACGTATAACTGTAAGACAATGCTCCTCGTTTGGAGTATTATAATATTCCTTTTTGGTCTTATCAAAACAGAGTAGTCCCAATACATCATTATTATATATACATCCAATGCATGCAATAATTAATAATCCTGCTGTTATTGATTTTTTCATAATTAACAAAAATTTTTATGATAAATGAGATGCCTCGCAAAATTTTGGCGAGGCATCTTTCTTGTTATTACTTAAAATTTAATTCATACCCTCGTCTTTGAAAACTGTGTGATATTGGTAATTCACCAAAACTTCCACTGTAACCAAGTTTATATGCTTTTGAAATTATATCGAGCTCACGTTAATATAAAAGTCTATTAGATTATTACAATCCAACAACCTCTGAATAGAATTTTCGTGAACTATATAAATTCCTTTGCTATTCATTATATATAGATGACGATCAAATAGTTGAAATTTCAGTTTTTCAATAGAATATGGAAATAATATTTCTTTTATCAATGTACGGCATTTCATTCCTACATTATAACGATATAGATATAAATGAGTTTTATATTCATCTAAACGCTTCATCATCATATAAATAAATGTATCATTGTCCAACCATTGGACTGTAGAATCAACAAAAAGAAATTCTTCCCTTTCATAAGACATATCCGTCAGACCTTCCAACATATCAACAATAAAAACATTTCCACTCTTATTGTCAACAACTTTTAAAATTTGATTTTTGTAATCAACCCCAGCTCCGCGAGGAACTTCGTCAAAATAAGCAATACGAAATTTTTCTTTATTAAAATTCGATTTGACTTGATTGTTTTTTACTACTAATAAATATATTTGACCTCTATATGGTAAATTTAATATTGCAAAATCTATAAAATCATTGTAACAACTAACTTCTGTATCCGTGAGTGGAATAGCAAGAATCTTTTTCTTATTCGTAAAAGCTTTCATGAATCCAAGTTCAGAAAAACTTTGTTTAAAAATACTGTCAGATGTGTGAAAAGAAACATTATAGTGTTCTTCCTTTTTATCCCAAGAACTCGAAACAATTATGTTTTCATATAGGAAAGCATCAGTATCAAAAATTAGATTCGTATCTTTTAATGTAACAATACTGTCGTGTTCGAGGACAAAACTCTTTGTTTGGAATGTTCCAAAGTTTTTAGCTTTTAAAATTACAATTGTATTAGAAGCCCTTAAAAGGGCTCCTAATACAATTACTGATATAAACAATAAAGAACGTTTCATTTTATTACTTTTTTCTATTAACAATAACCTTAAATGCATATCCATTACCCAAAGGGGATAATAACTCATCGAATATTCTCATTGAATTATAATCTAACAATAGACATCCAGTAGAAGTTTGTGAACCGACTTTACTATTAGCCCTTAATGTGGAATGTATAAAAATTTCCGTTTTATATCCATCTCCATTCTCACGAATTTGATTTTGATATTGGGGATTGTTATTCTTAACGCCATCCATTGTTCTAATATTATCTTTACCATTTTCAAATAACTGATATTGCTTGGGAATTTTACCAGAGCCTTTAAAATCTCTTCTTTGTTAATAGGATTATTGCTTGTATATGAATATACAGAATTGGAAAATCTCTTCTCCGCCAATGGATCCACCGCAAACCATCTACCAAGCGTAGCATCATAATGTCTAGCACCATAGTCATACCAGTTCAGACCTTTCTTGGTATCAAGTTCCTTACCATTGTACTTATACGGTTGTACATTGCCGGTTGAAGCAAAGACACCACCGAACGGATAGTAATGGCTCACTTCCACTGCAGTACCGCCTGAACTTAGGACAACTCTATTATTACCCTGATGGTCTTTCAAGTAATAATAGTAGGCTGGAGTAGAAGCGGACAAGTCCACATAGCCTTCCTCAGTAAGCAACATCTTCTGGATGCCATTTTCATAGACCACATTCGCACAGTAATCCTTCTGTGTGACAGTACCGCTGATGGTATGAACCGTTCTAAGCTTCGTGCCGTCCGCTGCATAGCTATACACGATGGTACTGCCGTCACTGAATGTTACCGTACTTGGCAAATTTAATATATTGTACGCAATACTGGAAATATTCTTGTTCAAATCCTTAGTTAAATTTCCATTATAGAAGAATCCCTGTCATCATATAAGCAATAACAGGGATTCAAGCATATTACAATTCCGTCGCTACATCAAAGCACGGGCATTGTTTGGCCCATTCATGAGGTTCTATCTTTCCGTTATGGTTCAGGTCGGGACTAAGGTCACGATGACCACAGACCTTGCAGCCGGGGAAGCGTACTAACAGTTCGTTGACTAATTGACGCAATGCTGCACGTTGTTCGGGAGTGCGTGTGTCTTTCGGTTTTCCGTTCTTGTCCAACCCTCCTTCGTAACAGATACCGATGGAATTCCGGTTGTGTCCTTTCGCATGTGCACCGATTCTACTCAATGGTCGTGTATTCACCACCTCTCCGGATTTTCGAATATAGTAGTGATACCCTATTCCGTTGAATCCTCTTTTTCGGTGTGATGCTTCCAAAGATTGCAATGTGAAAGATTGGTTTTCTTTCGTTGCACTGCAATGGATGATTAACAGATTGATTTGTCGCATAATGATTGTGTGATTAACAAAAGCGTTCTTGACGATTGTATTCAGCAAGAACGCTTTCTGAAGACTTAATTGCTTTAAAAGTTGAATCTATCCAATGTTCTATTTCAAACAATTACAATTTTGTTTTCCTTTATCCCATAAGACATTAAAAGTTTTAGGATTGTTTACACTATATTCAAGCCAAAAACAATCACCAACACCATTAGAATATTTAGAATTAAAAAACACATCGCCTTCAAATCGTTTTCCTGATACATAATACTCCACAACCGCTAATTTCGATTTAGCTAATCCTGTACCAGGTCTTCGATATACGTCTATAATTTTACACATTGTAATATCCGATATTTCTAATTCTTTTTGTTGCTGACAATAAGAAAAAGTGCATACAATTAAAAGAACTATTACAACTGTATAATTAATTACTTGTTGTATTTTATCATCTTTTTTCTTTTTCATCCCATTCCTTTTTTATTATTGAAAATCCGTTTGTAACAGTTTGTTCTACCACATTTGGATTCATAACACCAACGGTTGAATTCATTATATAAGTAACAACTTGCTTCTTCCGAACTTGTTCAGCCTCTATTTGGGCTTTTTCTAGTTGAACTTTATGCTTCTCGGAGTTGGGTTGCCGACCCGTTCTGTTTTTAGCTTTCCTAACATTTATATTAGCTTCGTTCATTTCTTTATTCACTTTGTTCATGAAATCATCTGTACTACTTTCTGTCAATTTTCCAGCACCTAAACTAACGAGCGTATTCTCAATCGTATTAGTTATAATTTCCCCCCCCCATCAGAACTCATTTCAAACCCACTATTAGGCTTCAATTTTACAGTTGCCTTTGTTCCTTCTGCAAGTAAAGTCCCAACTATTTTAAATTTTCCTGTAGGATTAATGGCGGATAACGCAACGCTTGCAAAATCAACATTGCCAACCCAGGCATTATAACCATCTTTACCCTTCTGATAGTTATCATAAACTTGAAGTCCATAATCAATTGCAGGGCCAATTAATGCCGCCCATGGGAATTCCCCTTCTTCATCCACATATTTTATAGGATTATTGAAGCGGTATGCATACGGACTCCAAGCACTCATCTTTTCCGCCAACGGATCCACCACCAACCATCTGCCAAGTGTACCATCATAATGACGCGCACCATAATCATACCAGTTCAAGCCCTTCTTGGTATCAAGTTCCTTGCCATTATACTTGTATGGTTGCATATTGTCGGTTGAAGCAAACAATCCACCGAACGGATAATAATGGTTAGTTTCTTTTACAGCACCGTCTTTGTCGATGACTACTCTATTATTACCTTGATGGTCTTTCAAGTAATAATAGTAGGGCAGAGTAGAAGCTGACAAATCCACATAGCCTTCTTCAGTAAGCAACAACTTCTGGACGCCATTTTCATAGACCACATTCGCACAATAATCCTTCTGTGTGGTAGTACCGCTGATGGTATGCACCGTTCTAAGCTTCGTGCCATCCGCAGCATAGCTGTAGGTGATGGTACTGCCGTCACTGAAAGTTACCGTACTCGGCAAATTTAATACATTGTACGCAATATTGCTAATACCTTTATTGGAATCTTTTGTTAAATTTCCATTATAGAAGAATCCCTACCATCGCACTAGCAATGGCAGGGATTCCAGCATATTACAATTCCGTCTCTACATCAAAGCACGGACATTGTTTCGTCCATTCATAAGGTTCTATCTTTCCGTTATGATTTAGGTCAGGACTAAGGTCACGATGACCACAGACCTTGCATCCTGGAAAGCGTGCCAGCAATTCATTCACCAACTGACGAAGTGCTGCACGCTGTTCGAGAGTACGTGTATCTTTCGGCTTTCCGTCCTTGTCCAACCCTCCTTCGTAACAGATACCGATGGAGTATCGGTTGTATCCTTTCACATGTGCACCGATTCGACTCAATGGACGAGTGTTTATCACTTCTCCGGATTGCCGGATATAGTAATGATAACCGATTCCATAGAATCCTCTCTTTCGGTGTGAGTTCTCCAGTGCCTGTACTGTGAATGATTGATTTTCTTTTGTGGCACTGCAATGGATTACTAGTAGATTGATTTGTCGCATAATGATTGTGTTTTGAATAAAAGAGTCCTTGACAATTTGTTGCTGACAAGGACTCTTCCTGAAAATTAATGGTAATTAAAACAGATTCTATTTGCGAATTCTATAGATGAAATAGATAAATAAAAAAATAAAATATGAAATGCTGATTTTTAAATAACGCATCACCATTAAAAGTTCAGTTTTACGGGCTGAATATGTGATATACATAGTTGCATGGTCAAAATTTTGATCAATATGATACTTGTAAGAAATCATACAGTTCAATAAAAACATGGAACTATACAATATGAATATCATTGTTATGACTAACATGACAACATTGAATGTTATTTTACCTTTTATACAGTTCATATTCTTCAATAATTTTATTTATATCAATTTTCTTAATTTCACTATTATCAATTTTACTCTTATAGTGTAATTGAGTGTCAATATTAGTAGGTGAAACCGATTTTAAATCAATTTTCCCTTCAGTACCAACCTTTATGGATTCTGCACTTTTAGTTGTACAATTATTATTCCATAAATCATATGTGTCTATAACCTTGGCATTGCCTGTTTTTTCATAATTTCCAATTGAAGGTGTTTTTACTGATGATTCAAAAAGTTCATTGAAATAAGCATTGACTATTTCATCACTACCTTTGGTAAATTCATAAACTCTTGCAGATTTATTCAAAACTTCTTTCTTTATATAATTTACCGCTTCATCACCTTTTAGAACAACCAAAACTCCTTCACCATAACGCGACAACCCTTGCATACTTGATTTGTTTCCGTCCAAGGCTCCATATCGTCCATAAGTGTAAACAATCGTATTTTCACCGGAACCTGTAGTAACAAAAGTATGCCCTAATCCTTTTGTTTCTACATATATACATGGAAATTCCCCATTTGGATCTACAAAAATCACAGGATTATTAACACAATAATTATACGGACTCCAAGCATAATACTTCTCCGCCAACGGATCCATCATAAACCATCTTCCAAGCGCAGCATCATAATGTCTAGCACCATAATCATACCAGTTCAAGCCTTTCTTGGTATCAAACTCCTTGCCATTGTACTTGTAGGGCTGAACATTGCCGGTCGATGCAAAGACACCACCGAACGGATAGTAATGGCTCACTTCCACTGCAGTACCGCCTGAACTTAGGACAACTCTATTATTACCCTGATGGTCTTTCAGGTAATAATAGTAGGTACTATTGGACAAATCCACGTACCCTTCCTCAGTCAACAGCATCTTCTGAACGCCATTTTCATAGACCACATTGTTACAATAATCCTTCGTGGTGGTTGTACCGCTGATGGTATGCACCATTCTCAGCTTCGTGCCGTCTGCTGCATAGCTATAGGTAATTGTACTTCCGTCACTGAATGTTACCTTGCTTGGCAAATTTAAACAATTGTACGCAATATTGCTAATACCTTTATTGGAATCTTTTGTTAAATTTCCATTATTGTCTTGTTGTATTGTTTCGCATCACAGATGCTGATACTCTATACATCTGCGTTACAAACGTAGATGAACATCATAAAGCCCTCCATCTTTAATTCCATGTTCATCTATATGGTCAAATGTAAATCATCATACAAAGAATTTTTTTCATTATTTTGCCTACATGCCTACATGGGAGTTGATAATCAGGTAGTTATACCATGTAGGTAATATGTAGGTAAATTTTTGCCTACATGAATAGACGCTCTTATTTGAATAAACAGATGTGAATATGCGTATATCGTTGATTATCAGTATCTATTTTATATTCAAATCGCTTTGAATATATAGACGCAATGCTTTGAATATACAGACGAAGTACTTTGAATATATAGACGAAGCATTGTGAATATAAGACACAGACGGAAGTGAAAGGCTTGAAAATGTAGGTAAAATGCTTTTTCATGTAGAGAAAAGGTGTTTTCATACATTATGACACACACTCAACAATAGCTGGAATACGGATATATATGGTCAAGAAACCATCAAAAATGGGCAGAATCTAGGCAAAAAGAGGCGAATTCGGTTTCTTTTATTGCAAAGATATGTTAAAAGTAGGGCAATATGTAGGCAAAAACGGGTTCCCTACATGCTCTCTATATGTTGCCTACATGGATAAACCGCTGATTATCAATGTTGATGTAGGCAATGTAGGGATGTAGGTAGAAAAACACTTCTGAGATGGTGATGCTAATGTGAGTGAAGAGTCATAGCGTAACAAAGCGAAGCGAAAAAGCTCGTGTACATCAACGTGGATGTTACCGAGATCCTTCGCTTCGCTCTGGATGACAATAAAATGTATTATATGATTTCAATACCTTGTTTCTTGCAAAGTTCCAAGCCTACATCTTTCAGCTTGTACTTCTGAATCTTGCCGCTACCGGTCATCGGGAATTCCTTGACAAAGAATATGTACTTCGGAATCTTGTAACGGGCAATCTTGCCTTCGCAGAACTCGCGGACATCGAATTCGTTCATTTCTACACCTTCGTGGAGAATGATGAATGCACCTACAGCTTCACCATAACGCTTGGATGGGATACCTGCTACCTGTACGTCCTTGATGCCTTCCAATTTATAAAGGAATTCTTCGATTTCGCGTGGATAGATGTTTTCACCACCACGGATAATCATATCCTTGATACGTCCGGTGATGCGATAGTTGCCATCCTCGTCTTTTACACCCAAGTCGCCTGAATGGAGGAATCCGTCCTTGTCGATGACTTCATCAGTTGCTTGCTGGTTCTTGTAGTAGCCCTTCATGGTGTTGTATCCACGGTTGCACATTTCGCCTTGCACGCCTACCGGACATTCTTCGCCTGTTTCCGGGTCGATGACACGAACTTCGGTGAATTCATAATCACGTCCCACGGTGGTACAACGCACTTCGAACGGGTCGTCGATACGAGTCTGAGTCATACCCGGTGAAGCCTCGGTCAATCCATATACACTTGTTACCTTCATGAACATCTTTTCTTCTACTTGACGCATCAATTCTATCGGGCAAAGTGCACCTGCCATGATACCTACACGAAGGCTGGACATGTCGAACATGTCGAACATCGGGTGATTCAATTCGGCGATGAACATCGTCGGTACACCATAAAGAGATGTGCATCGTTCTTTATGGACGGATGCCAATACTACCAACGGGTCGAAGCGTTCCACCATGACTTGGGTACAACCGTGAGTCAAACAGTTCATGGTTGCCAATACCACACCGAAGCAATGGAACAAAGGTACGCAGACGCAAAGCTTGTCGGCAGAAGTAAACTTCATGTGTTCACCGGTCAAGAAACCATTGTTGGCTATATTATAATGTGTAAGCATGACCCCCTTCGGGAAACCGGTTGTACCGGAAGTGTATTGCATGTTCACTACATCGTGGCAACTTACCTTTTGTTTTGCTTCTTTCAGTTCTTCGTCTTCAATGTTGCTTCCCAACAAAAGAATTTCGGCCGTATTGTACATGCCTCGATACTTTTCCTGACCGATGTAGATGACATTCTTCATGCGTGGGAATCGTTCACTCTTCAGATAACCGCGTTGGCAAGTTTTCAATTCAGGAAGCATGGTATATACCATGTTTACATAATCATCGCTACCTCTGTCGCCATTCACGATACACAAGGTATGCATGTCCGAGTTTTCACAGAGGTATTCCAGTTCGGCTTGCTTGTAGTTGGTGTTCACGGTAACTGCTACGGCACCAATCTTGGCACAAGCATAGAGGAAAGTCAACCAGTCAGGAACATTACCTGCCCAAATACCTACGTGTGTTCCTCTTTCTACACCGATGGAAAGCAAGCCTTTCGCCATGTTGTCCACACGTTCGTTGAACTTGCTCCAAGTGAATCGGAGGTTACGGTCCGAATAGACGATATACTCTTTGTCGGGAGTGGTTTCCGCCCAATGCTCCAACCAGTCGCCGAGGGTTCTGTTAGATAATTCGTAATTCATAATTTATTTATGATTTTTGATTTATGATTTTTAATTTATTGTTTCTGATTCATGCTTTATGGTGTATTATCCGGATGGAAAATCATAATTCATAAATCAGACATCATAAATCAGATAGGCGTATATACTACGGCCAAAATCTTGGCTGCTTGTCCTTGATAGCCATGTACATGATGAGGCACGATAGAATCGTAATAGATGCTGTCGCCTGCTTCGATGACATAGTGCTTCTTTCCGTATGCAATTTCTACTGAACCTTCCATGACATAGATGAATTCTTCGCCTTCGTGTGAAGAAACTTCGTAGTTGGTTTCATCAGTTGCTTCGATATCGATGATGAACGGTTCCATGTGACGGTCGGCCTTCGACTTCGACAAAGACTGGTAATGCATGTGAGTACGTGCATTCATGGCATTGTTGGAGAAGCTGATAGTCGCTTGAGTGGTGTCCTGTTTACGGCTAATCACTGCACCTACTTCATCCTGGTCGTCCAAGAAAGTACCCAATCGTACTCCAAGGGCACGTGCTATCTTAATCAATGGAGCCAATGAAGGAATATCTACATTGTTTTCGATACGTTCGATTTGTTCTTCGGCCAATCCGGTACGTTCGGCCAATTCCGCTATGCTGATTTGCTTGGTTTCGCGGAGTGATTTAATCTTTTCACCTACAATTCTAGTGTTGTCCATATGGTTGTTTATTATTATTTTTATTTGAAAGGCGCAAAGATAAAATAAAAACGGATATAAAAAGAATAAAATGTAAATAAAGGCATGTTTTTTCTATAAAAAGTGAAAAACATGCCTTTATGAAGTGCATAAATGTATACTTATTCGATATCTCCAATCGAGAAGTATTCAGGATGCTTGCCTTTGAAATCCTTGAAGTATAGTTTGATTTCACGCATATCCTTGTCGATGTCGCCGGTAGGGCGGATTTCCTTACCGATGGTGATGGTCTTGGTGGAGTAATCGATACCAGCCAAGAGGATAGGGATTCCGGCTCCCTTGGCGATGTAGTAGAAACCTTTCTTCCAGTTCGGATTTGCCTTGCGGGTACCTTCGGGTGTGATGGCCAAATGGAAGGTCTTGCTTTCTTTGGCAATCTGCACCATCTGGTCGACGAGGGAAGTTTTCTTGCTTCTGTCTACGGCGATACCGCCCATCCAACGGAAAATCGGGCCCAACGGCCAGAAGAACCAGTCCTTCTTCATCATGAAACCGGTATCACGACCGATGGCTCCATAAAACAATTTACCGATGAACAAGTCCCAATTGGTAGTATGGGGAGCCGCACAGATGATGTACTTGTCATAGTCAGGTACATTGACAACGGCTTTCCATCCCAATACCTTATGATATATAAAGCTGAAAAGAGCTTTTTTCATAAGTCGGTTTATTTAACGGATTTGTTCAATTCGTCCGATACCACTTGAATTTCCTTGTTCAAGTCTTCGTGCAACTTCTTGTAGTACCCCTTGACATTTCCCGGTTGGGTATGGCTGATGCGTGGGATGAGTCCCAATACATTGTGAATAGCCTCTACAATGGCTTCACGGTTCACACCTTCTACCAAACTGGCCAGGAACAAGTCGCCGGCTATATAGGAAATTTGTTTCTTCAGTTTTCTTCTGCTTGCCATAATTCAATGTTTTAAGTTAATATGTGATTTATTTTCGGTGTAAAGATAGCATTTTTATTTGTATACGTTTTCATATTTCCAAAAAAAGAACGAAATTTGCAGAAGAGAACGTATGAATTTATATATTATTTAAATAATACATTAATATTATGACAAAAAGTGCATTGCAAATTGCTCGTGCTGCTTATCAGCCGAAACTTCCTCAAGCATTGAAAGGTGCTGTAGTTGCAAAGGAAGGTGAACCAACTCAATCAGTTGCTGACCAAGAAGCTATCAAGGCTTTGTTCCCTAACACATACGGTATGCCGTTGATTCAGTTTGTAGAAGGTGAAGCTCCTGCATTCCCAGCTATCAACGTAGGTGTTATCTTGTCTGGTGGTCAGGCTCCTGGTGGTCATAACGTTATTTCTGGTTTGTTCGACGGTATCAAGAAGTTGAACGCTGACAGCAAGCTTTATGGCTTTATCTTGGGTCCTGGTGGTTTGGTTGACCACAACTACAAGGAATTGACTTCTGAAATCATTGACGAATACCGCAATACCGGTGGTTTCGACATCATCGGTTCAGGTCGTACAAAGTTGGAAAAGGAAGAACAATTCGAAAAGGGTTACGAAATCATCAAGGAATTGGGTATCAAGGCATTGGTAATCATCGGTGGTGACGACTCTAATACTAACGCTTGTGTCTTGGCTGAATACTATGCAGCTAAGAACTACGGTGTTCAGGTAATCGGTTGTCCGAAGACTATCGACGGTGATTTGAAGAACGAAATGATTGAAACTTCATTCGGTTTCGATACTGCTTGTAAGACTTATGCTGAAGTTATCGGTAACATCCAACGTGACTGTAACTCTGCTCGCAAGTACTGGCACTTCATCAAGTTGATGGGTCGCTCGGCTTCTCACATTGCTTTGGAATGTGCTTTGCAAGTTCAGCCGAACATCTGTATCGTATCAGAAGAAGTGGAAGCTAAGGAAATGTCTTTGGACGATGTAGTAACTTACATTGCTCAGGTTATCGCTGACCGTGCAGCTGATGGCAACAACTTCGGTACTGTATTGATTCCGGAAGGTTTGATTGAATTCATCCCGGCTATGAAGCGTTTGATCGCTGAATTGAACGATTTCTTGGCTCACAACGGCGAAGAATTTGCAATGGTTAAGAAGTCACAACAACGTGAATACATCATCAAGCACTT
>JAFTTU010000068.1 GCA_017466635.1 Bacteroides sp. | reverse complement strand
CTACGACCACTTGGGTTATGACCCGATGTTGAACGGTGACCAAATCTACAACGGTGCTGACGACAATGCATCGGGTGTTCAAGCCGTATTGCAAGTAGCACGTGCTTTCTTGGCAACCGGCGAACAACCGGAACGTACCGTCATCTTCGCATTCTGGGACGGTGAAGAAAAGGGCTTGCTCGGTTCCAAGCACTTCGCCTTGGCATATCCGGAAATCGGTAAGGTAAAGGGTTACTTGAACTACGACATGATTGGCCGCAACAACAACGAAGCGAAGCCAAAGCATTTCGTGTATTTCTATACCGCTGCTTACCAAGCTTTCGGCGACTGGTTGAAGAACGACATCGAAACTTTCGGTTTGCAATTGGAACCGGACTACCGTGCATGGGACAATCCTGTAGGCGGTAGCGACAACGGCACTTTTGCAAAGCTCGGTATTCCTATCATTTGGTACCACACCGATGCACATCCGGACTACCACTTGCCGGGTGACCATGCAGACCGTTGCAACTGGGAAAAGATGGTAGACATTACCAAGGCATCTTTCCTTGCCTTCTGGAAACTGGCAAATGAGAAATATTAAAATTCGATAAAAGATGAAGAGCTGCATTAAACAAATGCAGCTCTTTTCAATCTAATCTGAATTAGACCAATAAACTTAATCATACATGAATAAAAAGACAAAATGGGGCATCATTGCCCTGATAGGCATCGGCTTGGCCGGGCTGGGTATCCACACATTTATCCCTCACGAAAACAAGGATTTGAAAGAAACACCAGCCAAGTCTTCGCGCTCCAACAGAAACAGAACATTGAACGTCATTGCTGAAGTAATCAAGGAATCATCCATTTCGGACGGTTCAAACACCACCGCCTTACTCCTTCCGGACGAAGAAGTTGACCTCTCTTTCGAAACATCCGGCAAGATTACTTCCATCAATTTTGAAGAAGGCACTCACGTGAAGAAAGGCGAACTGCTTGCCAAAGTTAACGATGCACAACTTCAAGCCCAATTACGGAAATTGGAAGTACAATTGAAGTTGGCGGAAGACCGCGTTTATCGTCAGAATGCCTTGTTGGAAAGAGAAGCAGTCAGCAAGGAAGCCTACGAACAAGTACAGACAGACCTGGCCATGCTGAAAGCCGAAATCGATATGGTCAAGGCAAACATCGCCTATACCGAACTTCGTGCCCCGTTCGATGGCATCATCGGTCTTCGTCAGGTGAGTGAAGGTGCTTACGTTACCCCTTCGACCATTGTAGCCACACTGACCAAGATTTCTCCTTTGAAAATCGAATTTGCCGTTGCCGAACGCTATGCAGGTATCTTGAAGAAAGGTGCCAACCTTACATTTAAGGTAGATGGACACATCAAGCCATTTGCAGCCAAAGTATATGCCATGGAATCACATGTAGACCCAGAGAACCACTCGTTTGCCATCCGTGCCCTTTATCCCAATTCAGACGGCAAGCTCATGCCGGGACGCTTTGCCAGCGTGGAACTGAAGACACAGGAATTCGACGATGCCATTACCATCCCATCACAAGCCATCGTGCCTGAAATGGGTATTGACAAAGTTTACCTGTACAAGTCGGGAAAGGCGCAACCGGTTACCATCACCAAAGGTATCCGTAACGATGCCAGAGTTCAAGTATTGGAAGGCCTCCAGTTAGGAGACACCATCATCACATCGGGTACATTGCAACTCCGTACCGGACTGAGTGTAACATTGGATGAAGTAAACTAAAAAAACGCCTGGCTATATGAATATTTCCGAATTAAGCATACGCCGCCCCGTATTGTCTACCGTTATGACGCTGATTATCTTACTTTTCGGCTTCATCGGTTACAACAGTTTGGGTGTGCGCGAATATCCTTCGGTCGACAATCCCATCATCTCGGTATCCTGTTCCTATCCAGGTGCCAATGCGGATGTCATCGAAAACCAAATTACCGAACCATTGGAACAGAACATCAATGGTATTCCGGGGATCCGTTCCTTGTCCAGTACCAGTAGTCAAGGTTCCAGTCGCATCACAGTAGAATTCGAGCTGTCCGTCGACTTGGAAACAGCTGCCAACGACGTGCGCGACAAGGTATCCAGAGCACAGCGTTATCTACCCCGTGACTGCGACCCTCCTACCGTATCGAAGGCCGATGCCGATGCTACCCCTATCTTGATGGTAACCATCGGAAGTGACAAACGTTCTTTATTGGAAATCAGTGAAATTGCAGACCTTACCGTCAAGGAGCAGTTGCAGACGATTCCCGATGTAAGTAGTGTGGAAATCTGGGGTGAAAAGAAATACTCCATGCGATTGTGGATTGACCCTATCAAGATGGCAGGTTACGGTATCACTCCGATGGACGTAAAGAATGCTGTAGATAAAGAAAACGTGGAACTTCCTTCCGGCAGTATCGAAGGGAACACCATGGAACTCAGCATCCGTACGCTTGGTTTGATGCATACAGCCGAAGAATTCAACAATCTTATCATCAAGGAAGACAATAACCGAATCATCCGTTTCAGTGATATTGGCCGTGCCGAGCTGGAAGCACGCGACTTGAAAAGCTACATGAAGATGAACGGGGTACCGATGATTGGTATCGTAGTCATCCCTCAGCCAGGTGCCAACCACATTGACATTGCCGATGAAGTCTATCGCCGTATGGAAATGATGAAGAAAGACCTTCCGGACGACGTGACTTACCAATACAGCTTCGACAATACCAAGTTTATCCGTGCATCCATCAATGAAGTGAAGAGTACGGTATACGAAGCCTTTGTATTGGTAATCATCATTATCTTCCTGTTCCTCCGCGACTGGCGAGTAACCTTGGTTCCTTGTATCGTGATTCCGGTATCATTGATTGGTGCCTTCTTCGTGATGTATTTGGCAGGCTTCTCCATCAATGTGCTCTCGATGTTGGCCATTGTGCTTTCCGTCGGGTTGGTAGTAGACGATGCCATCGTAATGACGGAGAACATCTACATCCGAATCGAAAGGGGAATGTCACCGAGGGAAGCAGGCATCGAAGGTTCGAAGGAAATCTTCTTTGCAGTTATTTCTACCACTATCACCTTAGTGGCTGTATTCTTCCCAATTGTATTTATGGAAGGTACTACCGGCCGTCTGTTCCGCGAATTCAGTATCGTGGTGACAGGTTCCGTGATTATTTCATCGTTCGCGGCATTGACCTTTACACCGATGCTGGCTACCAAGCTGTTGGTTCGCCAAGAAAAGAAGAACTGGTTCTACCGTAAAACAGAACCTTTCTTCGAGGGCTTGAATAGCTGCTATAGCAAATTACTCAATGCGTTCCTGAACAAACGTGTATGGGCATGGGGAATAACTGTAGCAACCGTAGGACTTATCTTCTACTTGTGGAACACCATTCCATCTGAAATGGCTCCATTGGAAGACCGTTCGCGTATTACCATCCGCACCACTGGTCCTGAAGGCGTAACTTATGAATACATGCGTGACTATGCCGAAGACATTACAGCTACAGCCGACTCCATCATGCAGGATGCTGAAGCCATTACCACCCGTGTATGGAGCGGTAGCGGTAACATCCAGATTACACTGAAAGATTTGCAAGACCGTGATTACTCGCAGATGGAAGTAGCCGAGAATTTGTCAAAAGCCGTGCAAAAGAAAACCAAAGCCCGTGCTTTTGTACAGCAGCAGAGTACCTTCGGTGGACGACGTGGCGGTATGCCGGTGCAATATGTTATCCAAGCCACCAACATCGAAAAGCTAGAAAAGGTATTGCCTGTCTTCATGGCAAAAGTATACGAAAGTCCAGTCTTCCAGATGGCAGACGTGAACCTGAAGTTCAGCAAGCCGGAAGCACGAATCAGCATCAACCGAGACAAGGCCAATGTAATGGGAGTCAATACACGCGACATTGCACAGACCTTGCAATACGGCTTGAGCGGTCAACGTATGGGCTATTTCTACATGAACGGCAAGCAATACGAAATCATCGGTGAAATCAATCGTCAGCAACGTAACAAGCCTGTCGACTTGAAATCCATCTACATCCGTAGCAAAAGTGGCGAAATGATTCAGATGGACAACTTGATTGAGTTGACAGAAGGTATTGCTCCTCCGCAGCTCTATCGTTACAATCGTTTCGTTGCAGCCACCGTATCTGCCGGCTTGGCCGAAGGAAAGACCATTGGTGAAGGTCTGGATGCTATGGATGCTATCGCAGCAGAAGTGTTGGATGATACCTTCCGTACGGCACTGACTGGTGAATCAAAAGAATACCGTGAAAGTTCATCAAGTTTGATGTTTGCCTTCATCCTGGCATTGGTATTGATTTACTTGATTCTGGCTGCCCAGTTCGAAAGCTTCAAGGATCCGTTCGTCATCATGCTGACAGTTCCTTTGGCGGTAGGCGGTGCATTGATATTCATGCATTTCAATGACCAGACCATGAACATCTATAGCCAAATCGGTATCATCATGTTGATTGGTTTGGTAGCGAAGAACGGTATCTTGATTGTGGAATTTGCCAACCAAAAACAAGAAGCAGGAATCGACAAGCTGATAGCCATCCGTGAAGCAGCTATCCAACGACTACGTCCGATCCTGATGACCAGCGTATCTACCATCCTCGGGCTTGTACCTCTGGCATTCGCTACGGGTGAAGGAGCCAATGGACGTATAGCCATGGGTATCTCTGTCGTAGGTGGCATGTTGATTTCCACTTTCTTGACCATGTTCATCGTACCGGCTGTTTATACTTACATTTCAACAAACCGTATCAATAAAAAAGAAGCATGAGAAAAACGATTATAGCCACTATTATTTGTTGTGCAGCGGGAAGTCTGTCTGCACAACAACATTATACTTTGAAATCGTGCCTGGAAACCGGTTTGGAAAAGAACTACTCCATCCGAATGGTACGCAATGAAGAACAAATCAGCAAAAACAATGCCACATTGGGCAATGCCGGTTACTTGCCTACCCTCGACCTTTCTGCAGGATTCAGCGGGAATGTCAATGACACGGAAACCGAAACACGCTCGACAGGTGAAAAGAACAAAACCACCGGTGTATTCGACAAGACCTTAAATGCCGGACTTAACTTGAATTGGACCATTTTCGACGGTTTCAAAATCCAAGCAAACTATGCACGTCTGAAGGAATTGGAGCAACAAGGAGAAACCCAGACACGCATCGCCATCGAAGATTTCATCGCTGAACTGACAGCTGAATATTACAACTACATCCAGCAAGAAATCCGATTGAAAAACTTCCGCTATGCCATGTCCCTTTCCAAGGAAAGACTCCGCATCGTGGAAGAACGGTACATTGTGGGAAACTTCTCCCGACTGGACTTGCAACAGGCGCGTGTTGATTACAACGCAGACCGTGCCCAACACATGAAACAGCAAGAAGCAGTCAAGACTTCACGCATCCGTCTTAATGAGCTGATGGCCAACGAAGACATGTCACAACCCATTACCGTGAATGACTCCATCATCGACCTGAACACGTTGCTTTCATTCGATGAACTTTGGCAGTCGACATTGAACAACAACGCTTCCCTTCTGAAGTCCGAACAGAACAGGACATTGGCCGCATTGGATATGAAGGCAGTAAAATCGCGCAATTATCCTTATCTGAGACTGAATGCCGGATATGGCTATACCTTAAATAAGTATGAAGTATCAGCCACCAGCCGACGTGACAATTTAGGGCTGAACTTTGGTGTGACTCTAGGATTCAACCTCTTCGACGGTAACCGCCGACGCGAAATCAAGAATGCACGTATCGCCATTGAGAATGCACAGTTGCAGCAAGACGACTTGCGCCAAGCCCTGAAAGCCGACCTCAGCAACTTGTGGCAAGCTTATCAGAACAACATTGAGATGTTGAAGCTGGAGCGCGAAAACTTGATTGCAGCCGTTGAGAATCATGAGATTGCCAGCGAACGCTACATGTTGGGTAACCTTTCGGGTATCGAGATGCGTGAAGCACAAAAGAGTTTGCTTGATGCAGAAGAGCGTATCCTTAGTGCCGAATATGACACCAAGATGTGCGAAATCTCACTCTTGCAATTGAGCGGAAAGATTACGAAGTATCTGGAATAATTATTATTAGGCACGGATTACACGGATTTCACGGATTAGGTCAATGCAAACATATACATAGCCGTGTTAATCCGTGTAATCCGTACCTAAAAAGCATCAAATTACTTGCACTAAATCCATACAAGCACTAAATTTGCGCCCAATTATCATCAATAAGTACTAGAATATATGGGATTGTTTACAAAGAAACCATTTGCTGCACTCGAAGCGGAGGCCAACGAGGAAGGCAGCAAAAGTCTGAAAAGGGTACTTGGTCCTTGGGGCTTGATAGCCTTGGGAGTGGGTGCCATCATCGGAGCCGGATTGTTTTCCATCACCGGAACCGTAGCGGCAGAATACACAGGTCCAGCCATTACCTTAAGCTTCATCATTGCTGCAATAGGTTGTTGCTTTGCCGGACTTTGTTATGCCGAATTTGCCTCTATGATTCCTGTAGCAGGTAGTGCATACACCTATTCATACGCTACAATGGGCGAACTGATTGCCTGGATTATCGGTTGGGACCTCGTCTTGGAATATACCGTAGCAGCTACCACTGTCAGCATCAGTTGGAGCCGATATTTGGTTGTTTTCCTACAAGGTATAGGAATAGACCTTCCTCCTGAGTGGACGGCTTGCCCTTGGGACGGTGGCATCGCTAACATTCCAGCCGCTATCATCGTAGTCATCATGAGCCTTTTCCTTGTAAGAGGCACCCAAGAAAGTTCTTTGGTAAACAATATCATTGTTTTCTTGAAGGTATCGGTTATCCTGATTTTCGTTGCTTTGGGATGGCAGTTCATCAATGCTGAGAACTATACTCCATACATTCCAGCGAATACCGGTGTATTGGGTGAATTCGGAATCAGCGGTATCTTCCGTGGTGCTGCGGTTGTATTCTTTGCCTTCCTTGGCTTCGATGCTGTCAGTACAGCTGCCCAAGAAACCAAGAATCCGGAACGCAACATGCCGATTGGTATCTTGATGTCATTGCTCGTATGTACCGTTCTCTATATCCTTTTTGCCCATGTCATGACTGGTGTAGCCCACTATACCGACTTTGCAGGCCAACAAGGCATTGCACCGGTAGCGGTAGCTATCGACCACATGGGCCCTACGAATGCAGCTGGAGTGATTACACCTGCTTATCCGTGGCTGAACCGTGCCATCGTCATGGCTATTCTCTTTGGTTATTGCTCAGTCATTATGGTCACATTGCTCGGTCAGAGCCGTGTATTCCTCAGCATGAGCCGTGACGGTTTGTTGCCTCCGTTCTTCTCGAAGATTCATGAGAAGTACCGCACACCGGCACATAGCAACCTCTTGTTCATGGTCATTGTAAGCATCATGGCAGCCTTCATTCCTGCACGAGTAGCAGGTGAAATGGTAAGTATCGGTACTTTGTTTGCCTTTACGTTGGTATGTGCGGGCATCTTGATTGTCCGTAAGAGCATGCCGAATGTGGAACGTGCATTCAAGACTCCATTGGTACCGCTTGTACCGATTTTGGGTATCTTGACCTGCCTTTGCATGATGCTCTTCCTCCCGGCTGACACTTGGATTCGTTTGGTGTTGTGGATGCTTGTCGGATTGGATGTCTACGCCCTCTATGGGGTAAAGCACAGTAAATTGGAATATAATGTTCCACGCCGTAAAGGATTGACTGTACTGAATGCGTTAGGTATTGCCATGAGTGTTTTGGCAGTGATTACCGGATTGTGGCATCAGCAGACAGCCGGTTGGGATACAGACAAGACATTATTGACTATCTCTTTCGTTTTTGCCTTTACCCATTGTGCTTTTTATGTATGGCGCATGTGGAAGCAAACACGGATGAAAGCATAAATAAAAGAAAAGGGTTGCAATTGCAACCCTTTTCTTTTAGAAGATTTCCTGATAAACCCGTTTCGCGACCTCTATACAATTACCTTCCGGTTGTGAAGAATAGGTATCCGAAACCTTGGTCCAAGGTTCTTCAATGGCATACCAATCCAAAACAGGAGCCATTTCTCCATTCAAGGAACGTTTCAATCCATCGAAATAAGTTTTCCAACGCATGTAGTAGAAATCCTTCAGGATGCCATTCCATTCCTTGTGGGCATAGTCATGGAGTTTTCCTCCTTCGGAAGCCGAATGATTCCCCCAAGTAGTAATCTGTACGCGAGCATTCCATTCGTAAAGGACCTTTTCTTCTTTGGTCTGTCCGATGTTACGAGCCATTCCCGTCCAGTTACCGACACGGAATTCCCGACGAGTACCCAACAATTCATCCTGCAACAAAATCAACTGCAAGAAACGTTCCGATGCCGAAGCAAACAAGGCTTTGTCTTCTGCCCGATATGCAGCAGCCACTACCTTCAACATCAAACGACCTTTCTCTGTAATTGCTTGACGAAGGACATCCACCAGGTCATATTCAAAATTATTATTCCCTTTGTATCGGTCTGCCACCGAAAGCATCAAACGTGCCGCCTCCATTACTTCCTTCGGATTGTAATAGTCTTTGGATTCTGCCCAAGCCGAAGCCTTCCATACATCCAATCCCGGACGGGCACAGAACAAGGATTCATGTGTACCTTGTTGTGGTTTCTCCTTCGGGCTGTTATAAATACCGGCTCCCAAAAGTTGCCATGCCTGCTGCAAGGCTTTATCGTCAGCACCATAACGAGCTTGTACATACTCTTTCAGCCACTCACTACGGGTGAAACGTTCGGCACGCCAAGGCAATTCATAAAGCAATTCGTACATCATCGGATTGTTTTCAATACCTTCGGGAGTAATCCCTACCCCTTTCATCGTTTTAGAAGCACGAGCATCTTCCTTGGCATTGTAGAATCCGTCAATCAGCACATCCATTTTCCCATGCAAGCCTACATTACCACCAAAGTTCAGCAACATGCAATAAGCCCAATCGTGGTGCATGAACCCATCCTTTCGACACCATTCCGACCAAGCATCGCCCCATTGAGGACGGCATTCGGCATGAAGATCAAGTACCAACATATCCCCTGCCTTTCGATTCTCAATCATCGGAACTCTAGGATTCTCTTGCCAAGCCTGAATCACCCAAACAGCATCCGGATTGCATTTCTTCATGGCATCCATGACCGCCTTTCCAGCTGCATCCAGATTGACACCAGCCGTATTTCCTCCTTCATGGAAAGGATCCATGGCATAGTATTTCGACTTACCATACAACTTGGTCAATTCCTTATAATACAATGCGGAAATTTCCTCAAAACGTTCGTCTTCCGGTTGCAAGAAAGCCGGACGGTTGTAGCTACACCATAAACCTGGGTCAGCTACGTTCAACCCCAACTTTTCCTTTGCATTGTGAGGCACCATGCCGCAATAGCCTGGCAAAACCGGATGAATGCCATATTCACGCATGCGCTTTACAATCTTCTTCTGAAGTTGTTCTTGCTGCACATACCAACTGTCCGGATTAGGACCTCCCCAACCTTCGAGATTGTTCATCAGCCACCAAGCCGTAAAACCAGAACCTGAAACAAACGCATTGATTTCATCTTTGGTATAACCCAACTTCGTCAATACGTTCTTCCAAACTGTTTCTGCGCCTGTCAATGCCAAGGAAAGGTTCACCCCATGCAAAGCCATCCAGTCGATTTCCTGTTGCCAACGTTCCCAATCCCAAAACGCCATGGAATACGAGAAGGTACAATAATTATAGGCATAACGGTAAGGTAGATTCGTCTCATGGCGTTCTTTCTGCTTCACCACCGGAAGCACTTCGGGCAAATCAGCGGTCATACCATTCCACGAAAGATGAATGCCTGCATGATACTTCAAGTACCAGTTGATGCCCGTAGCAATGCTTACATAGTTATTGCCACGTATCACGACCTTATCGCCTTTTTGGTCAAGTTCAAAGAAGTCCACCGCTGACTTTTGTTGTTGAATGATGAATTTCTTGGAAGCACCTTTATCGATACGTTCCAACAAGCCGTTGATTGGATTGGCAGAGAGAGTGACGATGCACCCCAATAAAAAGAAAATGGAGATGAGTTTTTTCATGAGTATTATTTTAATAAGGCACGGATTACACGGATTAGCACGGTTTTTAGTGTATGACAACACCAACTATATCCGTGAAATCCGCGTAATCCGTGCCTAAAAAATCAAATTACTTACAAGTACAACGAGGTTTCAATTGCTTGAAGAAGTCATTACCCTTATCATCTACCAAGATAAATGCCGGGAAGTCTTCCACTTCAATCTTCCAGATGGCTTCCATGCCGAGTTCCGGATATTCCACGCATTCGATGCTCTTGATATTATTCTGAGCCAAGATGGCTGCCGGGCCACCGATAGAACCGAGGTAGAAACCACCATGCTTCTGACAAGCATCTGTCACTTGCTGGCTACGGTTACCCTTTGCCAACATAATCATGCTACCGCCGTGGCTTTGGAACAAGTCAACGTAAGAGTCCATACGGCCTGCTGTAGTTGGGCCCATAGAACCACATGCCATACCTGCAGGAGTCTTGGCAGGACCTGCGTAATAAATAGGATGATCCTTGATGTATTGTGGTAGGTCTTCACCATTATCAATACGTTCTTTCAGCTTAGCGTGAGCAATATCACGACCTACGATGATGGTACCATTCAATGACAAGCGAGTAGCCACCGGATACTTAGTCAATTCCTTCAAGATATCAGCCATCGGTTGGTTCAAGTTGATCTTCACAGCATCGCCTTCACCTGCTTCGCGAAGTTCTACCGGAATCAATTCACCCGGTTTATCGTCCATCTTTTCAATCCAGATACCGTCCTTATTAATCTTACACTTGATGTTACGGTCAGCCGAGCAAGAAACGCCCAAACCAATCGGACAAGAAGCACCGTGACGAGGCAAACGGATGATGCGGACATCGTGAGCCATGTACTTACCACCGAACTGAGCACCGAGGCCAATCTTGTGAGCTTCTTCCAATACCTGCTTTTCGAGTTCTACATCGCGGAATGCACGACCGTATTCATTACCGGTAGTCGGCAATTCATCGTAATAGTGAGTTGATGCCAACTTCACGGTCAACAAGTTCTTTTCTGCAGAAGTACCACCGATAACGAATGCAATGTGGTATGGAGGACAAGCTGCAGTACCAAGTGACTTCATTTTTTCAATCATGAACGG
This sequence comes from Bacteroides sp., assembly GCA_017466635.1. Classification (GTDB taxonomy): domain Bacteria; phylum Bacteroidota; class Bacteroidia; order Bacteroidales; family Bacteroidaceae; genus Phocaeicola. Next base: position 633 of record JAFTTU010000068.1, on the reverse strand, counting down.
AACCAATGTAGCCGGATTCAAGACTGCCTTGGTTTCCTGATACAAATAAGTCTTGTTGGCAGAACCACCACCCTTAGTCACGCAGAGGAACTTGTATTCCATACCTTCAGTGGCTTCAATATCAATCTGAGCCGGAAGGTTACACTTAGTGTTCACTTCATCGTACATGGTAAGCGGAGCATTCTGAGAGTAACGAAGGTTTTCTTCGGTATAAGTTTTGTATACACCCAAAGAAAGAGCTTCTTCATCGCAATAGCCTGTCCACACGTGCTGACCCTTTTCACCATGAATAATGGCGGTTCCTGTATCCTGGCACAAAGGCAACTTACCCTTGGCAGATACTTCGGCATTGCGGAGGAAAGTCAAAGCTACATATTTATCATTATCACTTGCTTCAGGGTCATTCAAGATTTTAGCGACCTGCTCGTTGTGAGCACGACGAAGCAAGAAAGATACATCACGGAAAGCAGCGTTAGCCATCGCAGTCAAACCTTCCTTTTCAATCTTCAGGATAGGCTGACCTTCAAATTCACTTACTGACACGTAGTCCTTGGTCAGCAAATAATACTCGGTCTTGTCAGGACCCAAATCAAACATCGGCTGATAGTGGAATTCTGGATTTGCCATAATGAT
>JAFTTU010000121.1 GCA_017466635.1 Bacteroides sp. | reverse complement strand
GCGGCCGTTCGTCTGTATGCCGATGCTGCCAATGCCAAGACCAAGATGGAAAACGGTTTCGACTTGACCAACTACGACGAACGTACTTTGGCCTTCGCCAAGGACTACGCAAACCAGTTGTTGGCTATTGATGTGAACTTGGATACCACTGAAATGCTGGATGTTACATGGGGATTGTTCAGCAAATACTTTAAGCCGGAAGAAGTGAACATCAAGAAGGAATTGGTGGACGAACACTGGGTAAAATAAGAAAACCTGAAGAACAATGGCTATTAAGTTTCAATATAACAAGACCTCGTTGCAGCAGCTCGAAAAGCAGCTCAAGGTCCGTGTGCGTACCCTCCCGATCATCAAGAACAAGGAGAGTGCCTTGCGCATGGAAGTGAAGCGCTGCAAGGAAGAAGCGGCGGGGTTGGAAGACAAGCTTGAACAAGAAATTCAGGCTTACGAAGCCATGTTCGCACTTTGGAATGAGTTCGACTCATCATTGGTGAAAGTGAAAGACGTTCACTTGGGCGTGAAGAAGATTGCGGGTGTGCGTGTTCCTATCCTGGAAAACGTCGATTTTGAAACCCGTCCTTTCAGCTTGTTTGCCAGTCCGAAGTGGTATTCCGATGGAATCCACTTGCTCCAACTATTGGCTCAAACGGCAATTGAAAGAGAATTTATGCTCGCCAAGTTGAACTTATTGGAACATGCGCGTAAAAAGACCACTCAGAAAGTGAACCTTTTTGAGAAGGTGCAGATACCTGGATATCAGGATGCGTTGCGTAAAATCAAACGCTTTATGGAAGACGAAGAAAACTTGTCCAAGTCTTCACAGAAAATCCTGAAGTCCATACAAGAGAAAAGAAAGGAGGCTGAGGAATGATTTCGAAAATGAATAAACTTTCGTTCCTGATTTATCATAAGGAATACGAAATATTCTTGGAAAAGCTCCGCGAACTAGGTGTGGTACACATCGAGAAACGTCAGGGAGCAGAGATGGATGCCAATTTGCAGGCGTTCATGCAGAAACGTACAGCCTACCAGTCTTTGTTGAAAAGCATGACGTTGGCGGCCGCTTCGTTTGAAGGGACACCTTCGGCAGCTTCGAGTCAGTTGACCATTGACCAGGTGGTGAACAGCTACGAAACCCAACAAGAGCAGATTCAGGCTTTGAATATGCAGCTTCCGGTGCTCGACAAGGAAATCGATGCTATGGAAGTATGGGGTGAATTCGATTGGAACGTCATCGAAAAACTGAAAGCCAACGGTTGGCAGATGCAGTTCTATTGTTGTCAGGAAAGATCGTTCGACGAAACCTGGACCGATGAATACAATGCAACCGTTATCAACCGGAAGGGCGGGCAAAGTTACTTCGTGACTGTCAACCAAACACCGGTGGAACTGGAAGCGGAAGTAGTACGCTTGCCGAAGCAGCGATTGTCGGAGTTGGTTCGTGAGCAGGAAGAACTGAAAGCTACCATCCAGAAGGCCAATGCTGACCTCGACTTGTTCTGTGTGAACAACATTCAGGTGGTGGAAAAGGCGCTTGAAGATTTGGAAAGCGACATCAACCTGATGGAAGTGGAACAGCTCGGTGGTGAACGAATGGCTGATGGTACTATCGTCATGATGGATGGTTGGGTGCCTGTCGAAAACGATGCTGAAGTACGGAAAATGCTCGATGAAAGCGGCGTTTATTACGAAATCCGTCCGGCAGAGAAGGAAGACAATGCACCGATTAAGCTGAAAAACGGTAAAATCAGTCGGGCATTCGAAATGCTTACCAAGATGTATGGTATGCCTGACTATGGTGAATTCGACCCGACTCCATTGCTTGCTCCGTTCTATGCACTTTTCTTCGGTATGTGTGTGGGCGATGCCGGTTACGGTCTGTTGCTCGTCCTCCTTGGGTTATACCTCAAGAAGAAGTTGAGCAAGTCGATGGCAGGCATGATGAACCTGTTGATTACCTTGGGGGTAGCAACTACTGTTGTGGGAGCGATATTCAATACCTTCTTCGGGGTATCACTGACTTCATTGGATTTGCCTCAGTGGATGGATTCCCTTATCATTTCCGGTAAGTGGGAAGGTACGGCCTACGACAAAACGATGGTCATTGCCTTGTTGGTGGGTATGTTCCACATCTGTTTTGCATTGACGGTGAAAGCCATCGGCTCGACCGTGCGTTACGGATTCAAGAACTCCCTTTCCGATTGGGGATGGTGGTTGTTGGTAGGCGGTTCGGTAGTCGTGGCTACCTTGAACTACCTCGGTGTAATCGATATGGAAGTGTCGAAAATGGCATTCATCGGTATCGGTGGTGTCTCGGCTATCGGTATCTATCTGCTGAACAACATCCGTCGCAACATCTTCGTGAATGTCGGTGCCGGTCTTTGGGATACCTATAACATGGCTACAGGTTTGATGGGCGACTTGTTGTCCTATCTCCGTCTGTATGCACTCGGTTTGGCAGGAGGTATGCTCGGTGGTGTATTCAATACCCTCGGTATGCAGCTTCGTGATACGATGGGCGACTTCCTGTTCGGCATTCCGGGTTGGATATGCTTCGGCTTGATTTTTGTGGCAGGCCATGGTCTGAACATAGCTCTCTCATGCTTGAGCGGTTATGTACACTCCATCCGTCTGACCTTTGTGGAATACTTCAAGAATTCCGGTTACGATGGTAAGGGTACAGCATACAAGCCTTTCTCATCAAACAAGAAAAACGATTAATAAACAAATAGAATTAATAACAAACTAAAAAATTATAACATTATGGATTTCAATCTTTTATTAGGTTATTTGGGCTTGGGCTTGATGCTTGCCCTCGCTGGTATTGGTAGCTGCTATGGTACTACAATTGCAGGTAATGCTGCTGAAGGTGCTTTGAAGAAGGACCCTTCTAAGTCTGCCGGTTACATGATTCTTT
>JAFTTU010000120.1 GCA_017466635.1 Bacteroides sp. | reverse complement strand
TAGTAATCATCGTAAATGTAATCGATGGTGCGATACAAGTCTTCCCAATTGAGCAATGAATCTACCGGTACGGCTCCGTCTACGATTTCTGACATCCTTCGGATAAGTTCCTGATTGGCGGCGGTAGGATTGGAAGCGGCCATGCGGATGACTCCTAATTGTTGCAACATGATTTTCTTGAAGAAACGGTCGTCCTTTTGTTCGGTATGTTGTTGCGATTCTGTCACAAGCATACGTAAGGTTTCCAGCTCTTCTTCCTTCTCTTCGGCTTGGCGCTTCTTCCGCCAACTGATGAAGCTCAATGCGGCAATGATGACTATCAATGCCAACACTACATAAGTTGTGATGATTTGTGCCCGTTGCTTCTCGATGGTCAGTTTCAAGTTACGTTCCGCAAGCAAGCGGTTGTTTTCTTCTTTGGCATCAATCATGGCTTGTTTGATGACTGCATTGTTTCTTAAGGAATTGGTATAAAGAGCCCATTCTTTCATGTTGATACGTTTGTTCAAGGCGTAATTCAGGATACTTTTCAGCATTTGCAGATAACTGTTCATGGCCGGATTGTATCTGAAATCATCATTGGCGCTCTCTTCTACCAATAATAAATGATGCTCCGCTTCCTTCAGATTGTTTTGTAATAAATGATAGCGAGCCAGTGAAGCATGTGTCAAAGCTACCTTCGCACTGTCTTTCCCCATGAAATGGTTCAGGACTTGCTCTTGGAGTTGGATCGCTTTCTCTTGTTTGCCATAGTCACTGATGATATCCGCATGATTGGGTAGGACTTGTCGCCAATAGAGGGCAGAGTCTTGTGGGGTGCGGATGTATTGGGTGATATTGTCGAAAAGTTGTTCACATTTTTCGGGTTGGTTGAGATAAAAGTGTAATGTTGCCCATGCTTGTTGAATCCAGAACTCGTCTTCTGAATCATCATGTATCATCGGTTTAAGGTATTCGTAACAGGCGACGAAATCATTGTCTCTGCTGGCTAAATCGATTAGGGTTATCAAGGCTTCTTTGTCCGTGTCGGCAATGGCTTCCAATAGGTCGTATGCTTGGGGTTTATCGCCTTTCCACCAATAATGGTAGGCGGCAAGTATCGTAGCTTGATGGAGTTTCGTGGTATCTCTTGGCTCCATATTTTGATAATGTTCTAGGGCTTGGACAAGTAGGGTGTCTTCACTCAATGACTTGCCTTGGTTGGCACGAGGCTGTGCGTCTTCCAGCACTTGTTGAAAGTCGATGGTGTCATGTTGAGGTGTGCAACTGATGAAGACGATGGTTGTTATTAGTAATATGAATATGCGCATGATGTTTCTTTTTTTGCAAAGATAGGGATTATTTCCAATTATTGTTCTTCTTGCACCTCACATATAAACGATTAAATCCCTGAATATAAACTTTCTCTTTTTATATCTTGTGATTATCAATAATTTATGCTCTTGTTTGCACAATAAATACTTCTCGATATAAACCGTTTGAAATGCCTTTTCGTCCTAACTTTGTCTCAACGAAAAACAAAAAATAATCGTAAAATGAGACAATTGATTATGCTTATCAGTATGCTGTTGGTGCAAGGCATGGCAATGGCAAGTAATCGAATCGGTGGAGTAGTATTGGACGATAATGATGCTTCTCCATTAATTGGGGCAACCGTAGTTTTGTCCGATGAAATGGGCAAACAAGTGATGGGAGTAACGACCGATACCGGTGGACGCTTCCTGATGAAAGAAGTGGAGGCGGGTAGTTATGTTCTTCAATGTTCGTATGTAGGGTATGAATCCTTTACGATGAAGCTTACTTCTTTTAATAAGAACATTGATTTGGGAGAAATCCGTTTGAAGTCTTCATCGGCTTTATTGGACGAAGTGGTGGTGAAAGGCGAGAAGGTGATTCAGAAGATAGACCGCCAATTGGTGATGCCTACGGAGGCACAAAAGAAAGCATCGACGAATGGGGTGTCGCTTCTTCAACATCTTCAGTTGTCAGGACTGACCGTCAATCCGATGACCAAAAGTATTGCTACCAATGATGGAGAAGCGGTTCAGCTTCGTATCAATGGAGTGCAAGCTACCCATGAGGAGGTCGTGGCTCTTCGTCCGGAGGATGTTATTCGAGTGGAATACCATGAGCAACCTGGCTTGCGCTATGGAGGTGCGGCGGCGGTCATTGACTATATTGTCAAGCGGAAAGAATCGGGTGGTAATGTCTCTGCCGACTTGACCAATGGTATTTCGCCCCTTGGCTTCGGTGACTATCAGTTGTCGGGTAAGTATCATCAGGGTAAATCGACTTTCACGGCTTTGATGCAATGGAGCCGTCGGGATTTGGAATGGAATCGGGAGAATGAAGAGACGTTTTATTATCCTCATCAGACCATTACCAATCGTGAAGTGGTGGCATCGCCCAATCGTATCAAATATGATTACATCACCACATCGCTCAACTACAATTATTCGAATGGGGAGAAAAGTATGCTGAACATTGCTTTCCGTAACAATACGAAAGATATTCCTCATTCCTTTACGGATAGAAATACGCTCCTCTATCAGGAGGATAAGGTTTATGAAGTGAAAGACCGTGAGCAATCCAAGACCGTCATTCCTTCGCTGGATATCTATTATCAGTTGAACTTGAAGAACGGACAACATCTCTATTTCGATGTGGTGGGTACTTACCTCGGTAGTGATTATGGACGTACCTACTCCATGACCGAACAAGGAGAAACACCGGTGGAAATTATCTCGAAAACAGAAGGGGACAAATATTCCCTCATCGGTGAAGCCATCTATGAACGCCCCTTGTGGGGAGGTAAGTTTACAACGGGGATGAAGCATAATCAAGCAACAATGGACAATGTTTATCAAGGGGATGCGTTGACCAAAGTGTCGATGAAAACCGCCGAGACTTCTCTTTTTGCCGAATATCAATCGAAGGTGAAGAAACTGAACTATACCCTGGGAATAGGAGCAATGCGTACTTTTTATTCACAAGGCGATGCCAAGCAGGAAAAGTATATTTTCCGTCCGACGTTGAACTTGTCCTATTCGTTAGGTAAAGTCTTCTTGCGATACAATGCCAGCTTGTCGGGCTATGCACCTTCCTTGTCGGAATTGAGCGATGTGGAGCAGCCGATGGATGCTTATCAGGTTCGTCGGGGAAATCCGGATTTGAAGAGTGTCACCTATTTCACGAATCGCCTGTCGGCATCTTATCGTGCGAAAGGAGTTAGTGCGGAAGTATCTGCCCGATATAGTTACGATGACAAGCCCATCATGGAGGAAGCCTTGTACGAGAATGGAAGGTTTATCCGTACCTATGATAACCAGAAAGCTTTCCATCGCTTGAATTTTCAGGCTAATCTTCAACTTCAGCCTTTCAAGCAATATGTATCTATCAAGTTGAATCCTTATTTTAACCGATACATCAGTAGGGGGAACACTTACACCCATACCCATAGCAATTGGGGATTCCGTGGAAGTATCATCGGGATGTACAAGAATTGGATAGCAATGTTGGATATGTTTACGTCTTATCACGAATTTTGGGGCGAAACCATCAACAAGAGCGAAGCCGTTCATTCGGTTGCCTTGGGGTATAATAAGGGAAAGTGGGCGATACAAGGCATGGTGTATAATCCCTTCACCAAGGATTATCATCAGGGAGTGGAGAATGTATCGAAGTTGGCGCCCAACAAACAATTGGCTTTCTCCCGAGACTTCTGTCCGATGTTCATGCTGAATGTTTCATTCAACTTGAACTTCGGTAAGCAGAAATCTGAAGCAAAGCAGCGTATTCAAAATTCGGATTCGGATGCAGGTATTTTATCTGGTAGTAAATAACGATCAATACACAATCTTATCCAATATCCCCATCAGATGGGCAAGGGTAATGCCATAATTCGTCATTGGGATTTGTTGGGAAGAAGCACTTTCCAGGCGATTCATGACATGTTTGCGATTGAACATGCAGGCACCGCAATGAATGATTAAATCATAGCCCGACAAGTCTTTCGGGAAGTCGCTTCCGCTTACCATGTCGATTTGTAATCCTTCGCCTATCTTCTTACGGAGCAGGCGAGGGATTTTTACTCGTCCGATGTCTTCGGTCGTGGGAGCATGGGCACAAGCCTCAGCTATCAGCACTCGTGAATGTTCGGTAAGTCGGTCAATGGCCGAAGCACCTTCTATAAATTGGTGGATGTCCCCTTTATAACCCGCCATGAGTACCGAGAAGGAAGTAAGCAAACTTTCGACGGGCTTTTGTTCGTATACCGTCTTGAACACTTGCGAGTCGGTAATGATGAGCTTCGGTGGACGGACAAGTGCTTGGAGGGTTTGCGGAAGCTTGTCGGTGGTGCAACTCATGACGAGACATTTCTTGTCCAGCAACTCACGCATGGTTTGTACTTGCGGAAGGATGAGGCGTCCTTTCGGAGCTTGGATGTCTTGAGGCATCACCAACAACACCAAATCGTTTTCACTCACCAAATCACCCGTAATGGAAGGTTGTTCAAAGTCTTGTGGAAGCTTCTCCAGGATGGCAAGTCGGATGTCCTCCATTCCTTGCTTTTCCTTGGCACTGACCAATAAAGGTTTTTCTCCCAGTTCTTGTTCGATTAAGGAGGAAATATCCTTACGGATGTCTGCCTTGTTCAGAATCAGGATGACGGGGATGTTCTTGGCTTTTAATTGTTGCATCCAAGCGGCTTCTTCTTGTAGATTGGTCTCTTCGCAAAGGAGCAGGGCAATGTCGGTTCGCTCGATAGCCTTTAGAGTACGTTCGATGCGCATTTCTCCCAAAGTACCTTCGTCGTCAAATCCTGGAGTATCGATGATGACACATGGCCCAATACCATGAAGCTCCATGGCTTTGCTCACGGGGTCGGTAGTAGTACCTGGGATATCCGATACTAAGGCTGTATCTTGTCCGGTCAAGGCATTGATAAGCGATGACTTTCCACTATTGCGTCGTCCAAAGAGGGCGATGTGCAAGCGGTTGGCGGTAGGGGTATTGTTGAGGTTCATGGCTTATGTGTTTATGGTTCACCACGGAGTGACACAGAGTTCCACGGAGTTTAATCTTTTAATAAATGAACTCTGTGAGACTCCGTGTTACTCTGTGGTGAATTAATCAATTAAAAACGGAAATCCCGTTTACCTTCTTCTATCTCTTTCAAGTTACGCAAAGCAATTTCCTTGATTTTTGGATTCGGAATATGCTCTATCTCTTCCTGAATCAATTTGATACCTTTGGCATAGGTATCGGGCGAAGCATAGTCCGTTAGATATTCCTTCAAGGTCATCAAGGCATTCGGGGCACAACAATTGGCGATTTGTCCTGATTTGACCAATGACATGAATCGGTCGCCGGTACGTCCCAAACGATAGCAGGCCGTACAGAAGCTAGGTACATGACCCAAGTCGAGCAACCAATTCACGACCTCATCCAATGTACGGGTATCACTGATGTCGAATTGTGCTGAGTTCTCTTCGGGTATCTCAGGGAT
>JAFTTU010000119.1 GCA_017466635.1 Bacteroides sp. | reverse complement strand
TCATTATTCAATTTGCATTATTCAAATTGAATAATTATATTTGTCCCATTAAACCAATTAATATGAAGAATCCTTTTATCATAACAGGGAAAATACCGGAAGCCTATTTTTGTGATAGACGGGGACTGCACAACAGAAATTCTGGAACAATCTATAAGAAGTATTTTGGAAGACAACGGTCATACCTATAGCCGGATGCTTGCACAAATCCCTACTCGGCAGAAGGAACTGCTTTATGCTATTGCTTCAGAAGGTAAGGCAGACAAAGTACTTGGATCGGCATTCATAAAAAGGCATTCGCTCCAGTCCGCCAGCTCTGTCCAAGCTGCTCTTAAAAAATTATTGGCACTTGACTTCATAACAATGGAAGAAAGTTATTATACTCTTCCTGACCGTTTCATGTCCTTATACATCAAACTAAGGCAGAACCCGTCTATGCGACTCCTCTAATGAAGACTCCAAAAAGAGGTGGATGTGTCAAAATACGCATCCACCTCTTTTTAGGCCCCCCTTTTCATTCCATATCCTCTTCCATCTTGAAACTTTTCAGCATTCGGTCCACTACCCTATCATCTGTCCGGTTATAAATAATGGAGATGCAATAAACACTTCCAGCATCTTTGGTCATCAGACAAGCATATCGACAAGGGTCGCCATCTGTTATTCCTTTCAAAACAACGCCATGGAATTGCGGCAGGTCCAAAGGACTAACTCCCGACGGATTTTCGACCCCATCATCCTCTGCCAAACCTTTCACCAATTCGTTCATGTCCTCCTTGGTCATGTCTTCAGAGTCGAGGGCATGTATGGAAATATAGAAACGGCTATTGTTCAACAAGAACGTATCTTCCGTATCTTCTTCCACCAAGATACCCCTCGGGGCATTGAAAGTCAATCCGAATGCAGTCCATGTAATGGGAGCCATTGCCTGGGCACTAACCGACAAATACATGCAAATAGCAGCAATGAACAAAAAGAATCTCTTCATACACTTCTCTTTTATTTATCTTTTGCACGGATTTCCACACGACGGATCTTACCGCTAATGGTCTTCGGCAATTCTTCTACAAACTCGATGACACGCGGATACTTGTAAGGAGCAGTCACCTTCTTCACATGGTTCTGCAACTCCTTGATGAGTTCCGGTCCTTCCTTACCCTTGTAGTCCTTTGAGAGGATGATGGTAGCCTTTACCACCTGTCCACGGATTTCATCAGGCACACCGGTAATGGCACATTCCACGACAGCCGGATGAGTCATCAACGCACTTTCCACTTCGAAAGGTCCGATACGATAACCGGAACTCTTGATCACATCGTCGGCACGGCCTACAAACCAATAGTAACCGTCTTCATCGCGCCAAGCCACGTCGCCGGTGAAATAAGTATCATCATGCCATGCATCTTCGGTACGTTCCGCATCGCGATAGTATTCCTTGAACAAGCCCAATGGTTTACCGTTATGGGTACGCACCACAATCTGACCTTGTTCCCCGTCTTCTGCCGAACGGCCATCGTTTGTAAGCAAGTCGATTTCGTATTGTGGGTTAGGGACACCCATGCTACCCGGTTTCGGCTCCATCCATGGGAAAGTACCCAAGGTCATGGTGGTTTCAGTCTGACCAAAACCTTCCATCAGACGAATACCTGTTACTTTCAAGAAGGTTTCGTATACCGAGTAGTTCAAAGCTTCACCTGCAGTGGTACAATATTCCAACGACGAAAGGTCGTACTTGCTGATGTCTTCCTTAATCAAGAAACGGTAGATAGTCGGAGGTGCACAAAGCGAGGTAATCTTGCAATCCTGAATCTTCTGCAAGATATCAGCCGGAGTGAACTTTTCGTGGTCGTACACAAAGATATTGGCACCAGCAATCATCTGTCCATATAGCTTGCCCCATACGGCCTTTCCCCAACCGGTATCGGCAATGGTCAAGTGCAAGCTGTTTTCGTGCAAGTTATGCCAGAACGAACCGGTAGTGATGTGCCCCAACGGATACGTAAAGTCATGCGCTACCATCTTCGGTTCACCGGTAGTACCACTGGTGAAATACATCAACGAGGTATCGTCATTGGTATTCGGATGTTCCGGCTTCACGAAAGGAGCCGCCTGTGCGATGCCTTCCTGAAAATCCTTGAACCCTTCCGGCATCCCCGGGCCGATGCTTACTACATGCTGCAACGTAGGACAGCCCGGCATGGCTTCGATGATGTGATCGGTAATCACATCCTCACCGGCGCAAACAATCATCTTGATATCGGCTGCATTGCAACGGTAGATGATGTCCTTCTTGGTAAGCAAGTGAGTAGCGGGAATCACTACGGCACCCAACTTATGCAAAGCGATGATAGAGAACCAGAATTCGATACGACGCTTCAAAATGAGCATCACCATATCACCATGTCCGATACCAAGGCTTTGGAAATACGAAGCGGTAGCATCGGTCTTTTCCTTCAGTTCTGCATAGGTATATTGATGTTCAGCACCTTGGTCGTTGGTCCAAAGAATGGCTTTCTTTTCCGGTTGTTCAGCCGCCCAGGCATCTACGATATCGTAACCGAAATTGAAGTTTTCAGGCACTTCAATCTTAAAGTTCTTTATAAAATCCTCTTGAGAGGTATACTTTGTCTGTTTTACAAATCTTTCTAACATAATACCTTTTCTCCCTTTATCTCTTACATGATAATCGCCAAGAACTTCACGGTCTTGCCATCCAAAGCCTGCATACCGTGTGGCTTGGTAGAATCAAAATACAAACTGTCTCCTTCGTTCAAGATGATGTCCTTACCATCGATATTCAACAACAAGCGACCTTCCATGACCATATTAAACTCCTGACCTTCGTGTGAATTTAGGTGCAAAGGAGTACCTTCCGGTTTCGGTTCAACAGTCACGATGAATGGATCGGCAATACGACGACGGAAGCCAGACGCCAAGGCTTCGTATTTATATGCCTTGGTACGTTCTACCGATACGCCTGCTCCCTTACGAGTCAAGAAGTAAGCATTCATCTTCGGTTCTTCTCCGAACATCAATACGTCCAAAGAAACTTCGTATTTACGGGCAATCTGCTGCAAAGCGCTTACAGAAATATCCTTATTACCGCTTTCCATTTCCAAATATGCATCGAGTGACATTTGGCAGGCATCAGCCACTTCCTCCGGAGTCAAGTCCAAGACATCACGCAAGCCACGCAAGCGTTCTGCTATTTGTTTTATTTGTTCGTTCATAGTCCAATTATGTTACAATTTGCCGCAAATATACACATTTAGGTTATTTTACGCAACTAATCTTCATTGCTTTGATAATCGCCGATGAAAATCCTTCATGGTCCAACTCGTTGATTCCACGGATAGT
>JAFTTU010000067.1 GCA_017466635.1 Bacteroides sp. | reverse complement strand
TACCGATTATTGACACCTCAAAACAGGCTCAAATCAATAAAATCGTTAAATCTTCACCCTTTAGAATGCACCCTTAAAGGTCTATGACATATTTCTGACTTATTACGCACAAAATATTGAGTAATAACTGGTTGCAAATACCATTTCTGTAATAAACTTAAAAAAGTAAAAATAGGTAAGGAAATGCGCTATATTGGTAAGTATGCTTTTCAATACAATTCAATAAATGAGTTATATTCATATTCGAGTTCAGCCCCTCATTTAAATGGAGGCACAATTACAGAAAGATATAATATTAAAGCATTTGAAAATGGTGTTGTAAAGGGAGCTAAATTGTATATACCTAATAAAAGTCTTAGTTCTTATATAAAACAACATTGGGACAAATATTTCGAAAATATAATAGAGATGGACTAATGTTAAACTTACTGAATTTGAATGGGCTAATTTACCCAAACAAATTCTCATAAATATAGTATTAATTTAAATATTACAGCCAAATGAACGAATAGTCTTTAAACTAGGTCTATGACCTAACTAATCGAGTATTCAAAATAATACTTGGTTACATCAAACATCACTATCCTGAAGCAATAACTTTAGCATAGGAAGTTTGGCATTGGATGACAGAATATATACTTTCAATTAATTTGATTTATGGTATTTGCAAAGATGTTTATCATTTATGGTAGCTTTTACGTAGAGAACATAAATATTTGAAAAGAACGGATATTATTCTCTTTGTTTTCAAAACAATGAAAGTAATTTACAACATTTGTGTCTTATTGGGTTTTATTCCTAAAATTGACTGGGTTTAGATTATCTTCAAGTTATATGAAAAAGTAAAATCATCCAATAATATGAATTGTTCATCAGAGGTGATTATAGCGGTTAGGAACTACCTCTTCCCATTTCGAACAGAGAAGTAAAACTAACTTGCGCCGATGGTACTGCATTGCGGGAGAGTAGGTAGCTGCCAAAATGTATATAGAAAACTCCTATTAGAACGGATTCATGTTTCTAATAGGAGTTTCCGTATTAACAAGTTGTTGCTTTATCACCAAAGACAAAGTACAGAATCACTATTTCCGTGTGAATGGTGAAGGGTGTGAAGGCTGTTTTCTCATTCTTTTTTATTTTTATAGAAGCAGTACAACAAGAAAAAGTACAACTTACACAAAGAAATTCCACTTCTAAATTTTAAGTTATAACTGAAAATACAGCACAAAACTACCTCATTTTTCAGTTATAACTGAAAATCTTGACAAATACAACGAAAACCTCATTTATTAAAATATAAATCTTATCTTTGTAGGCAGAATGACAAAGAAAAGATTATGAAAACATCCATCGTATATTTCAGTGCCACCTATACCACACACCGGATTGTAGGACATTTGGCCAAACAAATAACCGTAGACATTACGGAGTATGATATTACTAATCATACCCCAACTGAGGAGACAGTAATTCCGAAGAATGAATTGCTGATTGTGGGAATACCGGTTTATGCGGGTCGTGTACCGGAAATGGCTGTTGAACGTATCCGCAAGTTCAAGGGAGAAGGAACACCCGCTATAGCCGTGGCGGTTTATGGTAACCGCGATTATGACGATGCTTTGCTCGAATTGTCGGACTTGTTATCGGAAAACGGATTCCAGGTCATCTCGGCAGGTGCATTCATAGCCCAACATAGTATCTTTCCGAAGGTAGGAGCACAGAGACCGGATGCCGACGACTATCAACAAATCAATGTATTTGCCAGCGAAAGCAACAAGATATTGAACAAGAACCTGGAAAAGTTATTGCCTATCCATGTTCCAGGAAACCGTCCTTACAAAATCCCCGATTCGATTCCTATTTATCCTTCAGGCACCAAGACATGCAAGGAATGTGGAAAGTGTGTCGAACTTTGTCCGGCTGGGGCAATTCCGAAGGAAAGCCCGAAGGAAGTGGACGAAACGAAGTGCATCAAATGCGGAAGATGCATCGTGGTTTGCCCTACACAGAGCCGAAAGTTCCAAGGCATGACATACACCATGGCTTCCATGAAGTTCAACCTTGCCTACAAGGAACGTAGAGAACCGGAAATGTTTTTTGCACGATATAACTAATCAATTTACATACAGACAATTAAATCAAAGCTATATGACGAAACATCTTTTCATGAGCCTATGCTTCATAGCCATGCTTCTGTCTTCTTGCCAACAGACTGGGAACAAGCAACAACCTCAATACATCGTGGATGTACAGGCACACCGTGGTGGCATGGGACTTCTACCAGCCAATACACTGGAAGCCATGAAGAATGCCGTGGATTTGGGAGTCAACACATTGGAAATGGATATTGTTGTCACCAAAGACAAGAAAGTCATCTTGTCTCATGACAAGTATTTCACAGCCGAAGAAACCACACGCCCGGACGGTACACCTATAAAGAAGGAAGATCCAAGGGAATACATGTGGAAAATGACCTACGAAGAAATAGCCAAGTACGATGTCGGCATGCGCCAACATCCGAATTACCCTGAACAAAAGACACTTCCTGCCATCAGGCCCTTGCTTTCGGATGTATTGTCATTCATAGAGAACTATACCGAGGAAAAGGATATGGCTCCGATGAAATACAACATCGAAATCAAGGCTGACCCAGATTGGAACGGAGGAATAGAAGGAGAGGATTGGCCGGTGTACAATGAAATGGTGGATATCTGTTTGAAGGTACTCAATTCATTCAATCTTGGAGACCGTTTGATTGTCCAAACATTTGATGAAAGAGCTTTGGCCTACATGAACGAAAAGTATCCGGAACTTCACCTTTCTTACCTGGTAGGTGGGGATGAAGTCCGTTGGTTGGAAAACAAGGAAATGGATTTCGACGCTATCTTGGATAATATCGGATTTGTACCTGAATGGTTCAGCCCTGCAAGCATCTTTGTCAACAAATCTTGTGTAGACGAAGCTCACAGAAGAGGTATGAAGGTCGTAACCTGGACGGTAGATAACTATGAAGAAATGATTCGGATGATTGATGCCGGAGTGGATGCCGTCATTTCCAACTATCCGAACAGATTGCTGGAAGTGGTCAAGCTTCATGAGCCTCAAGCCATTGAACTGCACAACCCGATTTCGCCAATGGGAGTATACATTGCCGACCCTACGGCAAGAGTATGGGAAGACGGAAAGCTCTATATCTATGGTTCCCGTGATGAATCACCGAATTATTATTGTTCGAAAAACTATCATGTGATGTCTACAGCCGACCTCAAGAGCTGGACACTCCATCCATACTCTTTCCGTAATGATGAAACCCTCTATGCTCCAGACGCTTGGTATAAGGATGGTCAGTATTACTTATATTATGATATACCGAACGGAAATGAATATGTAGCCATAAGCAACTCACCGACAGGACCTTTCAAAGATGGAATACAGATAGAAGGACCGAAACAGATTGACCCGAATATCTTCATCGATGATGACGGACAAGCTTACTATTTCTGGGGACAGTTCTCCGCCAAGGGAGCCAAGATGAATCCGGACTTGAAAACACTGGATTGGTCTACCTACGTGGACGGCATCGTTACTGAAGCAGATCATTATTTCCACGAAGGTAGTTTTGTTTTCAAGAGAGGGGAGTACTATTACTTTACCTATGCAGACATCAGCCAGAACAAGCGTCCGACAAGCATCGGATATGCCATGTCCAAGTCTCCGTTGGGCCCATACGAGTATAAAGGTGTTATCGTGAACAATGCAGGCTGCGACCCTGAGACATGGAACAATCATGGTTCCATTGTTCAGTTCGGTAACCAATGGTATGTACTTTACCATCGCTCAACCCACGGAAGCCGTACCATGAGAAAGGCTTGCATCGAACCCATCCAATTCAATCCTGATGGTACCATTAATGAAGTGGAAATGACCTCACAAGGTGCAGCAGGCCCTCTGGATGCTTTCAAACCGGTATATGCCGCACAAGCTTGCTGGATGAATGGCAATGTAAGAATCCGCGGTATGAAGCATAACCCGTTGAAAGAGGAGTTGGGAGCTATCCACAATGGTGACATCGCCACATGGAAATACCTGGATTTCGGAAAGGGTGCCAATAAAATGTCCATTCGCGCGAAAGCAGGACTTGGCGGTAAAATTATCGTCCGTTCCGATAGTAAAGATGGTGATATAATAGGTACAATCAACATCCCGGCAAATACCGATTGGAAGGTATACGAAACAACAATCAAGGAAACCTCTGGCATCCATGCTTTATGGATGGAATGGAAAGGCATTGAATCCGACAAAGGAGAATTGTTCCGTATAGATTGGTTTGCATTTGAATAACAACAACTGAATTTTAACGAATAAGAAACATGGAACTTTCAAATATAATCTCAAAAGCTCTTGACAACTTGCATATTGAGTCGTTGAACCCGATGCAGGAAGCATCCATCGATGCATGGAAAGAAGGGAAAGACTTGATACTGCTTTCTCCGACTGGTTCGGGAAAAACATTGGCCTATCTATTGCCGTTGCTTGAAACATTGAAGCCGGAAGAAAAAGGAGTGCAAGCCGTCGTGTTGGTTCCTTCCCGTGAACTGGCCTTGCAAATAGACCAAGTGTTCAAGAGCATGAATACACCTTACAAGGTGATGAGTTGCTACGGTGGACGTCCGGCTATGGAAGAGCACCGCACCATGAAAGGCATCCAGCCATCCATCATCATCGGTACACCGGGACGTATGAACGACCACCTGAGCAAACAGAACTTTGATGCGTCCTGTGTCCAGACATTGGTTATCGATGAATTTGACAAGTGTCTGGAATTTGGCTTCCAAGAAGAAATGGCTACGGTCATCGGACAACTTCCCAATCTACAACGCCGATTCTTGCTTTCGGCCACCGATTCGGAAGAAATACCGCAATTCACCGGCATGAACCGTACCACCAAACTCAGCTTCTTGAATGAAGAAGAGCCCATCTCCGAACGCATACATATATATAAGGTATTGTCGCCTATCAAAGACAAGCTCGAAACCTTATATAAACTACTCTGTACCCTCGGAAGCCAATCGACTTTGGTATTCTGCAACCATCGCGAAAGTGTGGAACGGGTAGGGAAGTACCTTCAATCACAAAAGTTCCCTTGCGGTGTCTTTCATGGAGGAATGGAACAGGAAGACAGAGAGCGTTCACTCTACAAGTTCCGCAATGGAAGTTGCCATGTATTGATATCAACCGACCTTGCGGCACGTGGCCTTGACATTCCTGATATCGAAAACATCGTGCATTACCACATGCCTATCCAAGAAGACGGATACATCCATCGTAACGGACGTACCGCCCGTTGGGAAGCCGAAGGTAATTCATACATTATCCTGCATGGGGAAGAAACTTTGCCTTCCTACATTCAAGAAGAACCGGAACGATTCATTTTACCTGAAAAAACACCTAAACCTTCCCAACCCGAATTTGTTACTTTATACATCGGAAAAGGAAAGAAGGATAAAATCAATAAGATTGACATTGTAGGCTTTCTCTTTAAAAAAGGTAAGCTGAACAAGGAAGAAGTTGGACGAATTGACGTGAAAGACCATTATTCGTTTGCAGCTATCTCTCGCAAAAAGGCAAAACAAGCCCTAAGTTTAATACGTGGAGAAAAGATTAAAGGAGTAAAAACCATCATTGAAGAAGCAAAATAATAACATATTGTCAATAAACGAGATAAAAAATGGTTCTTACACTTTGAAAAAGATAGAAGTTTTTTTGGGAATAATGAAAATAATACCTATATTCGCATAAATTAAATAAAAGATTAATTGTATCACAATTTAAACCAATTTGGATATGAAAAAGCATAATTTCAGTGCAGGTCCATCTATCCTGCCTCGTGAGGTAATCGAAAATACAGCTCAAGCCGTATTGGATTTCAACGGTCTTTCGATTCTGGAAATCAGCCACCGTTCCAAAGACTTCCAAGCTGTGATTGACGAAGCTGTAGCCTTGTTCAAGGAATTGCTGAACATTCCTGAAGGCTATTCTGTATTGTTCGTGGGAGGTGGTGCAAGTATGCAATTCTGCATGGTTCCATATAACTTCTTGGAAAAGAAGGCTGCGTATTTGAATACAGGTGTTTGGTCAAAGAAAGCAATCAAGGAAGCAAAAGCATTTGGTGAAGTAGTAGAAGTGGCTTCATCGGCTGAAACTACTTTCAATTATATCCCAAAGGGCTATACCATCCCTGAAGATGCTGACTATTTCCACGTAACCAGCAACAATACTATTTACGGTACTGAAATCCGCAAGGACTTGGATTCTCCAGTTCCTATGATTGCCGACATGTCTTCAGACATTTTCTCTCGCCCGGTAGACGTTTCCAAGTATATCTGTATCTATGGTGGTGCCCAGAAGAATTTGGCTCCAGCCGGTGCTACATTCGTTATCGTAAAGGACGAAGCATTGAACAAGGTATCGCGTTATATCCCGACTATGTTGAAGTATCAGACTCACGTGGACGGTGGTTCTATGTTCAATACACCTCCTGTATTGCCTATCTACTCTGCTCTCCAGACATTGCGTTGGATCAAGAAGGAAGGTGGCGTGGTGGAAATGCAACGTCGTGCAAAGGAACGTGCTGATTTGCTTTATGGTGAAATCGACCGCAACAAGTTGTTCCGTGCAACTATCGCCGATCCAGAAGACCGTTCTTATATGAACATCTGTTTCGTCATGAACGATGAATACAAGGAATTGGAACCTGAATTCATGAAGTTCGCAACAGAAAGAGGTATGGTAGGCATCAAGGGTCACCGTTCGGTAGGTGGTTTCCGTGCATCATGCTATAACGCAATGCCATTGGAAAGCGTTCAGGCTCTCGTGGACTGCATGCAAGAATTTGAAAAGCTCCATTAATTGATAACCATAAAATAAGGGAATGATTTGGAATTTCCTTATTCTGTATAAACTTAAAACCATGAAAGTATTAGTAGCAACTGATAAGCCGTTTGCCAAGATTGCAGTAGACGGTATCCGTAAAGAAATAGAAGCAGCAGGTTACGAACTCGTATTGCTGGAAAAGTATGGCGAAAAGGCCAATTTGTTGGAAGCAGTCAAGGATGCCAACGCTATCATTATCCGTAGCGACATCATCGATGCCGAAGTATTGGATGCAGCCAAGGAACTGAAGATTGTGGTTCGTGCCGGTGCAGGTTATGACAATGTAGACCTTGCTGCTGCTACAGCCCACAATGTATGTGTAATGAACACTCCGGGACAGAACTCGAATGCCGTAGCCGAATTGGCTTTGGGTATGATGGTCATGGCTGTCCGCAACATGTACAACGGTACTTCAGGCTCTGAATTGATGGGTAAGAAGCTCGGTATCCATGCGTATGGTAATGTCGGTCGCAATGTAGCCCGTATCGCCAAGGGATTCGGCATGCAAATTTATGCATACGATGCGTTCTGCCCGAAGGAAGTGATTGAAGCTGATGGTGCAATAGCAGTGGACAGTGCTGAAGCTCTTTATGAAACTTGTAACGTGGTTTCACTCCATATCCCGGCAACTGCTGAAACCAAGAACTCCATCAATTACGACTTGGTGAACAAGATGCCGAAGGGTGGCTTGTTGGTAAACACTGCCCGCAAGGAAGTCATCAACGAAACAGAACTCATCAAGTTAATGGAAGACCGTCCGGACTTGAAATATGTAACAGACGTCATGCCGGCTGCACATGCTGAATTTGCTGAAAAGTTTGCCGGACGCTACTTCACTACACCGAAGAAGATGGGTGCCCAGACTGCCGAAGCTAACATCAACGCAGGTATCGCAGCTGCCAAGCAAATCGTCGGCTTTCTGAAAGACGGTTGCGAAAAATTCCGTGTCAATAAATAAAACCTTAAAATACTAGAATCTAATACCACTATGGCTGTAATCAAACCTTTTAAAGGCATCCGTCCACCGAAAGCATTGGTGGAAGAGGTAGCTTCACGTCCTTACGACGTATTGAACTCTGCCGAAGCACGCGCCGAGGCTGGCGATAACGAAAAGTCTCTCTATCATATCATCAAGCCGGAAATCAACTTCCCGGAAGGTACAGATGAACACGACCCATGTGTGTACGAAAGTGCAGCAGAACATTTCCAAATGTTCCAGGACAAGGGTTGGTTGGTACAGGACGAAAAGGAAAACTATTACGTATATGCCCAAACCATGAACGGCAAGACCCAATATGGTCTTGTAGTAGGCGCTTACGTTCCTGACTATATGAATGGTGTCATCAAGAAACATGAATTGACCCGTCGCGACAAGGAAGAAGACCGCATGAAGCATGTACGCGTGAACAATGCCAATATTGAACCGGTGTTCTTCGCTTATCCGGACAATGCAGAACTGGATGCCATCGTTGCCAAGTATACCGCAGGTGAACCTGAATACGATTTCATCGCTCCGGGTGATGGTTTCGGCCACACTGTATGGGTAATCGACCAACAAGAAGATATCGATGCCATCACTAAGGCATTTGCTGCTATGCCGGCTCTTTACATTGCCGATGGTCACCACCGTTCAGCTGCTGCTGCATTGGTAGGAGCAGAAAAGGCCCAACAGAATCCGAACCATAAGGGTGATGAAGAATACAACTATTTCATGGCGGTATGTTTCCCGGCTAACCAGTTGACCATCATCGACTATAACCGTGTCGTAAAGGATTTGAACGGATTGACTCCTGAAGAATTCCTTGCAGCAGTAGGTAAGAACTTCGTGGTGGAAGAAAAGGGTGAAGACATCTACAAACCAAATGCATTGCATAACTTCTCGCTCTATTTGGACGGCAAGTGGTATAGCTTGACAGCCAAGGAAGGTACATACGATGACAACGATCCTATTGGCGTACTCGACGTAACTATTTCATCGAATTTGATTTTGGATGAAATCCTCGGCATCAAGGACCTCCGTTCAGACAAGCGTATCGACTTCGTAGGTGGTATCCGCGGTTTAGGTGAATTGAAGAAGCGTGTAGATAGCGGTGAAATGAAGGTAGCTTTGGCACTCTATCCAGTAAGTATGAAGCAATTGATGGACATTGCTGATACAGGCAACATCATGCCTCCAAAGACCACTTGGTTTGAACCGAAACTCCGTTCAGGTTTGATTATCCATAAGTTGGTATAATCTAAAAAAAGAGGCTCGATTGAGCCTCTTTTTTTATGTCGTAATCAATTCCCAACAAATCTTCACGAAGAAAATCGCCAGCACGATGATAATCACAGGTTTCACAAATCCTGTTCCCTTGCTAGTGAAATAATTGGCACCGATATAATTTCCTGCAATACCAAAAACTGCCGCAACCAATGCCAATGGAAACCACACCACTCCATGAACCAAGAATACAGCCAATGCTGCAAAATTGGTCGAAAGATTAATCACTTTGGTCGTTCCTGCCGCTTCGTTTAGGCTTACATGAGCCACAGCAGTAAGAAGCAACATCAGAAATGTACCCGTACCAGGACCATAAAAGCCGTCATATACACCAATCACCAATGCCAACGACATGATTATGAGCATCGTCTTTCGCTCTGAGAAAGGTACCTTGTCGGATTGAAGGGATTTCTTACGCAACACATAACATGCCGTGAGCGGGAGGACAATCAACATAATTATCTTGAAAGCGTCAGCCTCCACCAATAATGCCAACCGTGCACCTAACCATGAACCAAGCAAAGCGGTTACTACCGCCGGTAAAACCCGCTTCCAATGAATAAAACCACAACGGGCATAGTGCCAAGTGGCTACCGTAGTACCTAAACAGGCACTGAACTTATTCGTACCTATCGCCGCATGAGGCGGAAGCCCTGCAATCAAATAAGCAGGAAGTGAAATCAAGCCACCGCCACCGGCAATGGCATCAATAAAGCCCGCCAAAAACACAAGCGGACAGACAATCAAGTATTCTATCATAATCCTTTTTTAGATTTGTGCAAAATTAACTATTTTATTTGTACCTTTGCAATCTATTGAAAGAAATTTACGAATGACACAAGAAGATACCTATAAAACCATTACCGACCTAGCCGAAGGCATCTATACGGAAAAGCGAAGCAAGTTTATCGCTATCGCCATTCCTGTACGTACCTTGGAGGAGGTAAAGCAACATTTGGAAGTCTATCAAAAGAAATATTACGATGCCCGCCACGTATGTTATGCATACATGCTGGGACATGAGCGCCTTAACTTCCGTGCCAATGACAACGGAGAACCTTCGGGTACAGCCGGCAAGCCTATCCTTGGTCAAATCAATTCCAATGAACTGACGGATATCCTCATCATTGTGGTACGCTATTTTGGAGGCATTAAGTTAGGAACCAGCGGATTGATTGTTGCCTATAAAGCTGCAGCGGCTGAAGCCATTGCTGCTGCAACCATTATCGAAAAGACCGTCGATGATGACATCTACTTCGCATTCGAGTATCCGTTCATGAACGATGTGATGCGTATCGTCAAGGAAGAAGAACCGGAGATATTGGAGCAATCCTACGATATGGATTGTTTGATGCGCCTCCGTATCCGCCGTTCCATGATGCCCAAGCTACGTGCAAGATTGGAAAAAGTAGAGAGTTTACGGTATATTGAAGAAGAGGAAGAAACATTCGAATCATAGAACAAGAGCGTTGGGTTAACCCCAGCGCTCTTTCAGTATATCTTCCAGACGAAGCAGCTCGTCGCGATATTGGGCAGCTTCGATGAACTCCAGTTTCTTGGCAGCTTCCTGCATCTGCTTGCGGACACGCTCGATGGCCTTTTCCATCTGTGGACGGGACATGTACTGAACCACAGGGTCGGCAGCAATGCTGATGGTTTCGGGCTCGACATAGGCTTTCGATACCTTGGTCTTGACTTCTTCCTTCTCTGCACCGGCACCCAACAAGGCATTGCTGAAGGTTTTCTTGATTTGTTTCGGTGTAATGCCGTTTGCTTCATTGTAAGCCAACTGCTTTTCACGGCGACGGTTGGTTTCGTCGATGGTTTTCTGCATACTGTCGGTAATGCGGTCGGCATACATGATGACCTTACCATTGACATTACGGGCCGCACGACCGGCTGTCTGGGTAAGTGAACGATGGGAGCGGAGGAAACCTTCTTTGTCGGCATCGAGAATAGCTACCAGCGACACTTCCGGCAAATCCAAACCTTCACGAAGGAGGTTTACACCAATCAAAACATCGTAAATACCTTCCCGCAAGTCATTCATTATCTGTACACGTTCCAGAGTATCGACATCGCTATGGATGTAGTTGCATCGTACATCGTGACGCATCAAGAAGTCCGTCAACTCTTCTGCCATGCGCTTGGTCAGGGTGGTAATCAGTACACGTTCCTCCCGTTCGATGCGTTGCTGAATTTCTTCCATGAGGTCGTCAATCTGATTCATGCTCGGACGCACTTCAATCACAGGATCCAACAAACCTGTAGGACGGATAACCTGCTCTACTACCACTCCTTCACTCTGAATCAACTCATAATCGGCAGGAGTCGCACTGACATAGATAACTTGCTTGGCCAGCTCCTGAAATTCCTCGAACTTCAAGGGACGGTTGTCGAAAGCTGACTCCATACGGAAACCGTACTGTACCAAGTTGGTTTTACGGGCACGGTCGCCTCCATACATGGCATGAATCTGAGGAACACTCACGTGGCTCTCGTCTATCACTATCAAGAAATCGTCCGGAAAGAAGTCGAGCAAGCAATAGGGACGGGTACCTGCCGAACGTCCGTCAAAGTATCGGGAATAGTTCTCGATGCCCGAACAATGTCCCAACTCCCGAATCATTTCCATGTCGTAGGTGACACGTTCGTACAGACGCTTGGCCTCGTAAGGCTTTCCTTCTTCCTCGAAACGGGCCACTTCCTTGGTCAAGTCATCTTCAATCTGATGAATGGCGCGAAGCTGGCTTTCCTTCGTCGTCATGAACAGATTGGCCGGATAAATCTTGTACTCATCAAACTGTCCCAAACGGACACCCGATATCGGGTCGACTTCCTCGATGGCATCAATCTCATCGTCCCAGAACATGACCCGGAGCAGATTGTCGCTATAAGCGAGGTAGATATCTACCGTATCTCCCTTTACTCGGAAATTACCCCGATTCAAATCCAAATCATTGCGGACATACAGGCTATCCACCAACCGACGAAGGAATACATTGCGGTCCAACAGTTTTCCCCGTTTGATTTCGATGACATTCTCATAGAAATCTGCCGGATTCCCCATACCATAGATACAGGAAACAGAAGAGATGACCACCACATCCTTGCGACCTGAAAGCAGGGCAGAGGTAGCCGCCAGACGGAGCTTGTCTATTTCGTCATTGATGGCCAAATCCTTTTCAATATAGGTATCGGTCGATGGGAGATAGGCTTCCGGCTGATAATAGTCATAGTAAGAGACATAGTACTCCACCGCATTGTTGGGAAAGAAATTCTTGAACTCCCCATACAACTGAGCAGCCAATGTCTTGTTATGACTCAGAATCAAGGTAGGCTTGTTGATGTTCTTGATAACATTGGCAATGGTAAAGGTCTTTCCCGAACCCGTTACCCCCAGCAAGGTCTGTGCAGGAGTTCCCTGAAGAACCCCTTCGGTCAATTGGGCAATCGCTTCCGGTTGGTCGCCCGTCGGTTGATAATCAGAAATCAGTTCAAAATTCATAAAAATCTCCTCTTTTTACAGCTGTAAAAGTATACATTTTCCTCCAAAACATCGATATAGGTCGTCATTAATCTCATTTTTGTAGACTTTTTAGTATTAAAAAACATATTCGATGTTGTATTATTCGGTGGAAAGGCGTAAATTTGCACAATTATTTTGAATAAGATGAAAAAGTATATCGCAATAGCTCTCATATCCGGTGCTTTCTTTACCTCTTGTGGTGAATACAACAAGGTATTGAAACATGGGGATTATGTATATAAGTACGAGGCAGCCAAAAGTTATTTTGGTAATGGTCAATATACCAAGGCAGCTACTATTCTGGAAGAATTGATTACCATCCTGAAAGGTACAGACGATGCCCAGGAATCGCTCTATATGCTGGCCATGGCTTATTACAACCAAGGTGACTACATCACTGCCAGCCATTATTTTACCACTTATTACAACACTTATCCGAAGGGTACATTTACCGAATTGGCCCGTTTCTATTCCGGTAAGTCCTTGTTCCTGGATACTCCTGAAGCCCGTTTGGACCAAAGCAGTACATACAACGCCATCTCGGAACTCCAGTTGTTCATGGAATACTTCCCGGACAGCAATCGCAAGACAGAAGCCCAGCTGATGATTTTCAACTTGCAGGATAAGTTGGTGATGAAGGACTATCTGACCGCCAAGTTGTATTACGATTTGGGAACCTATACAGGAAATGCATCGTATACAGCCGACATGCGTATCAACGGTAACAACTTCTTGGCTTGTATCACTACCGCACAAAATGCGTTGAAGGATTATCCCTACACCAGCATGCGTGAAGACATCTCCATCCTGTTGCTGAGAGCCAAATACAAGCTCGGAAGCGAAAGTGTATTGGACAAGAAGGAAGAACGTATGCGTGAAACCATCGACGAATATTATGCATTCAAGAATGAATTTCCGGAAAGCAAATACATGAAGGAAGTGGAAGCCATCTACAAGGATGCCAGCAAATATGTGAAAGAATTGAACGAATAAAATAGATAAAAAAGATTATGGATTACAAAAAGACAAACGCTCCGACAAATACCGTCACTCGTAACATGATGGATTTGTGTGAAGATACTGGTAATGTATACGAAACCGTAGCTATCATCGGTAAACGTGCCAACCAGATTGGTCTTGAAATGAAGACTGAACTTTCCAAGAAGTTGCAGGAATTTGCTTCATACAATGACAACTTGGAAGAAGTCTTTGAAAACAGAGAGCAAATCGAAATCTCACGTTACTATGAAAAGTTGCCGAAACCAACTTTGATTGCTACCCAAGAGTATATGGAAGGTAAGGTTTATCACCGCAACCCAGCGAAGGAAAAAGACAAACTTCAATAAACAAAGGTACTTTCAGAAAGGCCGTTTCCACCAAGAAAGCGGCCTTTCTTTTTAATATTAACTGAATAATCAACGATATTATGATTCAACGTATACAATCTGTCTACCTTTTGGTAGTAACTATCCTGATGGTGATTTGCATGTGCAGCCCGATAGGCTCTATCATCACCAATGCGAATGAAATTTCTGAATTAGGCAATCTTTGCATCACTTTCCCTGATGGAACCAAGGACTATTCACCTTGGGCATTGTTTGTCATTCTTTTGGTGGTGGCAGCTCTGTCGTTCGTTACCATCTTCTTGTTCAAGAAGCGCATGTTGCAAATCCGTCTGACCATCTTCAGCAGTGTGGTGTTGATTGGCTATTACTTGGCATTGATTGCTTACCTCTTCATGTTGGCTGAAGATACCACATTCAGTGCATCATGGACCATTTGCTTGCCGTTTGCAGCACTCATTCTGAACTGGTTGGCAATCCGAGGCATTGGAGCTGATGAAGCATTGGTCAAGGCATACGACCGATTGAGATAAGAAAAAGAAAAAAGGAGAGTCGAGCTCTCCTTTTTTTATTTCGTTATATCAAACAGATAAGTCAACTTGACTCCCATATAATTATGCCCTGAACGGCTGAATTCATCTTTCTTGGAACTACCCCAGAAATCGGCCAAACCATAATAGTAACGACCTTCCAACTGGAAATGTCCGATTTTCGTACTTAATTCCATACCGATACCTCCCAAGAGACCATAGTCGAACTTGTTTTCCACCCATTTACCATACTGTTCGTTGACTCCATTCGGGCGGTATGTAGGGTCCCAACTTTCACTCATCTTTTCTTTCTCACTCAAGAAATAGGCCACTTGAGGACCCATGTTGATAAAGAATTTCATCCCTTTGTCCAATGCATCCTTACCGAAAGACAGATGCGCCAACAATGGTAATTCAATATAGTTCATGGTACGGCTATAAGTATCTCCCGTACCATCCTCAATGTTTTCTTGCCAACCACGTTGGGTGTAATTGAGTTCCACCTGAATACCACACATCATCTTAAAATACTTTTCCGACATGTAGCGGGCGGTTACACCGAATGTCATTCCATTGTGGGACTTCATCTTGACACGAGGATTCAAATCCACCTTGGTCATGTCCATACCCACACCGACACCTATGGCCAGGTTATGGCGTTCTTCTCCTAACTGAGCCATCATCGGCAATGCCAACATGCAAGCCAATGCAGCCATTATTATTTTTTTCATTCTCATTCGAAATCCAGTTTAATCAATTCATAATTCTTGGTGAAGTTCACGAAGAACACCTTGCGATTGATGAATCCACCCCAATTGTTCACACGGTCGAACTTGAAACCTGTCTGAATAGGGGTCAACATCATCTGATTCATGTTTTCTTCAAAGTTGGTACCATACTTATGCAATCCCAAGAGGAAGAAATAAGCAGTATCAAATCCCAACATACCATACTTCGGGAAGGTATTTGCCATGTCCTTACTATACCACTTGCGATAGGCATTGGTAAACTGGATGGCTTCCGGGAAAAGATTGTTCGTATAGAACGATGAATAGAAATAGGTATCCAATTCGAAGAAGCTAGCCAAATGGTCGTCAGTATAAGTCTGCCATTCCGGATAGCCGAACAACTTCATGTTATAATTAGGATGCTCACGGCTAGTGACAATCATCTGTGGGAGAATCTTAATCAAAGCCACATTTCTACCGGAGGTAGGGATAATTACATTCTCACGCAAGGAGTCAACAACCAGTTTCATGCCTTCCGGATTGATCTCTTCGCCCTTCAATTCCTTGAAAGTCATCTGACGGTTCTTCAATTCTTCCTTCAATCCCTTGATGAAATCCACCTTGTCAGTATGACCGGTATTGGCATCCAGGAACACGACATGAGCATTCGGGAACTTACGGAGATAATGTTCGTATACTTCCGAATACAAGTAGGATTGTGGGGTATTGATTTGATAAACCGATGGATTGTTGAACACATCATCGCCCTTCGAAGTGAAAGGAACCACCAAACGGAGATTATGCTTTTCTGCAAAATCAGCCATCGGCTTCACTTGATCCGCATGAGCAGGACCGAAGATGACATCCATGGTCTTCATTTCCGGCTTGCTCAATACCTGATTGACCGATGCTGTCGTTTTACCGCTATCGTATGTATACAAATCAATAGACACACCCTTTTCCTTCAAGCTGTCTACCGCCATCAAGAAGCCTTCATAATATTCCACCATGCGTACTTGTTCATCCTTGTTGCCTGTGCCATCGGTATTGAAAGGCAAAACCACAGCTGCTTTGATGGTCGCAATTTTCTTGCTTTCCTTCTTGTTCTTGTCGAACAATTGGGCATCGGTCAAGGTAGAATCGTCTTGCTGAACAGGAGTTTTCGGAGTTTCAGCCACCTGCATTTGGGCATAAGGAATACAGAGGAACTTGCCTTTCTTCAGCTTCTTGTTCTTGATTTCCGGATTGGCCGCAATCAGTTCTTCTTCAGTTATGCCATACATCCGACTGATGCTATATACCGTTTCCTTACGCTGAATCTTGTGCATATCGCGACACTTCGGCTTCAGTGGTTCCTTGGGAGTAGTCTGTACTTGAGGAGCAGGAGCCGGTGCTTGTGTTGTCACTTCCGATGTCGCCTTTCCCTTAGGAGGAATGGCAATCACCTGACCCACACGGAAATTCTTCACGCTCAACCCCGGATTGGCACGACAGATGCGCTCTACAGATACCCCATGCTTGACACTCAACTTATACAATGTCTCTCCAGCCTGAATGGTATGGAATACCACTTGGTTTTCTGCACTGGTTTGAGGGATTTTCAATGCTTGACCCACCTTGATGCGTTCATCGCTTCCCGGATTCAACTTGACAATATCAGAAATGGGAACATTGTACATACTGGATATCGAGTACAAGCTCTGTCCCTTGGTTACGGTATGCAAAAAATGGCCGGAAGTGCTTTGTGCCATCATCATTCCGGCAGGTGCAACGGACAATGCCGCCGCTAAACAGATTGCTTTTATTAGCTTCATCATTCAAGTATAGTTTTTTACAAGATACAAAAGTACAAAAAATTCCGTTTCCCTCACATTATATAAATGGAAAGCGAAATATTATTAGAGATTTTAATGAAATATATCGCCGAGAAACATTAAATTTGCGTGATTAAGCAGACAATTATGGCAGAAGAAAAAGAATATATCAACGTATATGGTGCCCGGGTACACAACCTGAAGAACATTGATGTGGAAATTCCCCGCGATAGTTTGACCGTCATTACGGGATTGAGCGGTAGTGGAAAATCGTCATTGGCATTCGATACCATCTTTGCGGAAGGACAAAGAAGATACATCGAAACCTTCTCGGCTTATGCCCGGAACTTCCTTGGAGGAATGGAACGTCCGGATGTAGACAAGATTACAGGCTTGAGTCCGGTTATCTCCATCGAGCAGAAGACCACCAACAAGAATCCACGTTCAACCGTAGGTACCACCACGGAAATCTACGACTATCTCCGTCTGCTCTTTGCCCGTGCCGGTATTGCTTATTCCTATTTGTCGGGCGAGAAGATGGTGAAATATACCGAAGAAAAGATTATCGAACTGATTTACCAGGAATACCAAGGCAAACGTATCTATCTCCTTGCTCCATTGGTACGTACCCGTAAGGGACACTACAAGGAGCTCTTCGAGCAAGTGCGCAAGAAAGGGTATCTCTATGTCCGGGTAGATGGCGAAGTACGCGAAATCACTCACGGCATGAAGGTGGACCGCTACAAGAACCATGACATCGAAGTGGTGGTAGACAAGATGGTAGTTGCTCCCGACAAGGACGACAAGCGCTTGAAACAGAGTGTAGCCACCGCCATGCAACAAGGCGACGGGCTCATCATGATATTGGATGCCTCCACCAACGAAATCCGCCATTATAGCAAGCGGTTGATGTGTCCGGTTACGGGGATAGCCTACAAGGAACCGGCTCCCCACAACTTCTCCTTCAACTCTCCGCAAGGAGCATGCCACCGATGCAAGGGGTTGGGCTATGTCAACCTGATTGATGTGGACAAGGTGATACCTGACCGTGAACTTTCCATCCACGAAGGAGGGATTGCTCCGCTAGGCAAGTACAAGAATGTGATGATTTTCTGGCAATTGGAAGCCTTGTTGGAGAAATACGAACTGACATTGAAGACTCCGCTCAAGGATTTTCCGGAAGAAGCCATTCAGGATGTGCTTCATGGCTCGGACGAACGAATCAAGATAAAGAGTAGCCTCATCCATACCACCTCCGATTATTTCACCACCTACGAAGGGATTGTGAAGTACATTCAGATGATGCAGGATAAGGATAGCTCTGCTACCGCCCAGAAGTGGGCCGACCAATTTGCCAAGACCGATGTGTGTCCGGAGTGTAAAGGTGCCCGTCTGAATCGGGAAGCCTTGCATTATCGCATCCATGACAAGAACATCTACGAGTTGGCCAGCATGGACATCAACGAGCTTTACGATTGGTTGGAAAATGTGGAGCCTCATCTGGAAAGCAAGCAACAGAAGATTGCCGCTGAAATCTTGAAGGAACTCAAGAGCCGTCTACGCTTCTTGCTCGATGTGGGATTGGATTATCTTTCGCTCAACCGTACATCGGTATCTTTGTCGGGTGGAGAAAGCCAACGCATCCGATTGGCCACTCAAATCGGTTCACAACTCGTGAATGTGCTCTACATCCTCGACGAGCCGAGTATCGGTTTGCATCAACGGGACAACCTTCGCCTCATCAATTCCTTGAAGAAACTTCGCGATACGGGCAACTCCGTGATTGTGGTAGAACACGACAAGGACATGATGCTGGCATCCGATTATGTCATCGATATGGGTCCCAAAGCCGGTCGAATGGGCGGGGAAGTGGTATTCGAAGGTACACCACAAGAAATGCTTCAGAAAGAAACACTTACCTCACAATACCTCACGGGAAAGATGAAGATAGAAATCCCTGAGATTAGACGACATGGCAACGGACGTTCGCTATGGATACGGGGTGCCAGGGGAAACAACCTGAAGAATGTGGATGTAGAATTCCCGCTCGGCAAGCTGATTTGTGTTACCGGGGTATCGGGTAGCGGTAAGTCTACCTTAATCAATGACACTTTGCAACCCATTCTTTCACAACATTTCTATCGGTCGTTACAAGACCCTTTGCCTTACGACAGCATCGAAGGACTGGAACATATAGATAAGGTGGTGAATGTGGACCAATCGCCATTGGGACGTACGCCTCGCTCCAATCCGGCCACTTATACGGGTGTTTTCTCGGATATCCGAAACTTGTTCGTGAATCTTCCGGAAGCAAAAATCCGTGGTTATAAGCCAGGTCGTTTCTCGTTCAATGTAGCGGGAGGACGATGCGAGACTTGCGGTGGAAACGGATACAAGACCATCGAGATGAACTTCTTACCCGATGTATTTGTGCCTTGCGAGACTTGTCACGGAAAGCGATACAACCGCGAAACATTGGAAGTACGCTTCAAGGGCAAGTCCATTGCCGATGTGCTGGACATGACCATCAACCGTGCCGTTGAGTTCTTCGAGAATGTACCGAATATCCTCAATAAGATTAAGGTATTGCAGGATGTAGGCCTTGGCTATATCAAGCTTGGCCAACCTTCTACCACTTTGTCGGGTGGAGAAAGCCAGCGTGTGAAATTGGCCACCGAACTTTCCAAGAAAGATACAGGGAAGACCATCTATATCCTCGATGAACCGACCACCGGGCTTCACTTCGAAGATATCCGTGTATTGATGAATGTACTCAACCGATTGGTAGACAAGGGCAATACGGTCATTGTCATCGAACATAACCTGGATGTGATTAAATTGGCCGACCACATCATCGACATGGGACCTGAAGGAGGACGGGGAGGAGGACAAGTGCTTTCTACCGGTACACCGGAGGAAGTGGCGGAAAGCAAGAAAGGATATACTCCTAAGTTTATTAAAGAAGAATTGCAATGAAAGAAAAAATAAACAAGACCAATGCCGCCCGTCTGCTGGACAAGGCAAAGGTGAAATACGAACTCATCCCTTACGAGGTAGACGAGAATGATTTGAGCGCACCGCATGTAGCCGAAAGCTTGGGTGAAAACATCGACCAGGTGTTCAAGACCCTGGTGCTTCATGGCGACAAGTCGGGCTATTTTGTATGCGTCATCCCCGGCGAACATGAAGTGGACTTGAAGATGGCCGCCAAGGTATCGGGCAACAAGAAGTGCGACCTCATCCCGATGAAAGACCTTCTTCCACTAACCGGCTACATCCGTGGAGGGTGTTCGCCCATCGGCATGAAGAAACTTTTCCCTACGTATATTCATGAAACGTGCATGGATTTTCCATTCATATTCGTGAGTGCCGGGGTTAGAGGATTGCAAGTAAAGATAGCCCCTCAAGACCTTATCAACCAGTCAAGGGCGACAATTTGTGCCCTTTTCAACGAATAAATCGAGAAAAAGAGCCACTTTCGTGGTTCTTTTTTTTATGATTCCATTTATTATTCTAACTTTGCAACATAAAATGAATATTAATCACTAATTAAAAATTTAATCTATGTTTGAAGGACAACCCAAAGGGTTATACGCATTAGCGTTGGCAAACACGGGCGAACGATTTGGTTACTATACCATGTTGGCCGTATTCGTGTTGTTCTTGCAGGCTAACTTCGGCTTCTCGGCCGCAACTG
>JAFTTU010000066.1 GCA_017466635.1 Bacteroides sp. | reverse complement strand
TTCGCATACTTTCATCATTTGACTTTTTGACGGGCATTGATGACTTTTCCCGTATGGGTGGATTCCGTTTCAAAGAAACGCCTGATGGTGAGTTCATAAACGCTGACAACTCTTTGCGTATTCCTCCATTGACCGACTTGCGAGAACTTATCGCAGCAAGTAAGGAAATTGAGAAAAGCGAGGACGCTAATACACTCCCCGAAAAACGATGGATTGCTCAACTTGTGCAGCCGGGTTCTTCGCTCGGTGGCGCCCGCCCAAAAGCAAATGTTGTAGATACGGACCGCAGTATATATGTCGCAAAGTTCCCATCATTGAAGGATGATTACGATGCAGGACTATGGGAGCATTTCTGTCATCTGTTAGCCAAAAAAGCAGGTATAAACGCTGCCGAAACAAAGGTACTTGAAATAAACGACAAGCATCACACTCTCCTTTCTCGTCGCTTTGACAGAACGGATAGCAGAAAGAGAATACATTTTGCATCGGCAATGACATTGCTTGGGCTGAACGATGGGGATAATGCTACAACAGGACACGGATATATTGATATTGTTGATTTTATTATAAGTGGTTGTACCGATGTTGATGCGAACTTGCGAGAATTGTTTCGAAGAGTTGCATTCAATATATGTGTCGGCAATAGCGACGACCATTTCCGTAACCACGGTTTCCTGCTTACTGCAAAAGGTTGGACCCTTTCGCCTGCATACGATATGAACCCAACGCTGAATGACCACCAAAGTCTGCTAATCAATAGCAAAACTAACAAGGCTGATTTGTCTATTTTGCTCAACTCTTGCGAGGAGTATATGCTCATCTCTGAGGTTGCCAAGAGTATAATCAACGATGTCGTAACGGCTGTCAAGGATTGGCGAATATTAGCAAATAGATTGTGTATTGCAAAGCGAGAAATGAGTTTGTTTGAGGGTGTGTTAGATAATCGGTTGCTCATTAAATAGATTGTCTAAGTATTATAATCTTACCCATCTACCAATCTTCTCACATTAAAAAATAGTTTTAATTATTGTAATGTATATATAGTATGAGTCGTTTTATTTTTATAGCTAATTCTAAAAGCTTCGAATTGGAAATTACAGGTAGTACAGAAGAAGAAACAACTGTTAATACGTACTGGGTACTAAGTCCTTTCGTAACCTCTATGAATCAAGAAACAGGTGCCGCGCAAGTGGCATATTATCAACAGAACACAGAAGAATTAAGGGAAAGAGTAAGAGATATTGTTACTCAAATAAAACATTTAAATCCTAGAATTAATAGATTAACAGATTATTTTGAAAAAGAACTTACACCTAATGAATGGTTTTTCCTTTCTGTAGATGAAGCGTTGCATCCTGAGGACACTGATAAAATTCTAGCTGAACTGATGAAAATAGGCGCCGATGAAAAAATGGAGAAACAAATAAATGGCACGATTGAAATTTTACATAAAATAAGAGAGGTATATGACATATATACATTTGGAGAATATACAAAGGCATGTATTGGAGAACCTGATAAAAACAAAAGAGTCTGTAGATATTGTCATCGTTCAATGCCTGAAGTTTCATTTAAAAAAACAGCACATACCATTTCAGAGGCATTAGGTAACAAGCATATAAAAACAAATGATGAATGCGATGAGTGTAACCAA
Source organism: Bacteroides sp. (assembly GCA_017466635.1). Taxonomy (GTDB): domain Bacteria; phylum Bacteroidota; class Bacteroidia; order Bacteroidales; family Bacteroidaceae; genus Phocaeicola. The sequence goes on along the minus strand of JAFTTU010000066.1, from coordinate 14,022 downwards.
AGTTTTGGTGACACGATAGAACAGGACTTCTTAAGCCTTTTTGATGTCCCGCGACTTATATTTGGAATTAAGAACAAAGAAGGATATCCTCATAAATTTATCGGAGATAATTATTCAATTGAAAAGGACGCTAATGGGAACTTAAAAATAGGATATAGAATGAAGGACAGTGAGACCATACCTCAAATTGATAATTTTCTTCAGAAGGTTATGTTGACGCCGCATCGTAGTTTTCCTGAACAGAATATATACAAAGCCTTATGCAAATACATATTTGGAGTTCTAGATAATAATACTATATTAAATTTTGAACGCACTCGAAAATGGCTTAATGGTGAAAACAAAGAAGTTGCACTTCCCCAAATAGCAAGATTTTATCATCCAGAAGTCGTGGCACATCCGCACATTACTTTATATGTTAGAAAAAAGGATGCAAGACGGGATCTGCCACATGTTGTTGCAGAAATTCGAATTATAAATCTTGCATTCGTTGTAATTCTCCCTTTATCTGAGCAGGATATTTGCACATACAATGAAGTACAGGATTATCAAAGATTCTGGGATTTTTTTGATGTATACAATAAGGTTGCAGGCTGGCAATTTAGTTATTGCAATGGCTTAGAATCAAAACATCCTACAGTACTTATAAAATTTACAGAGAATAAATAGACATCTCGTTCTTAAAAACTCCTGCAAATATATTATAACTACTACTCTAGATTGTTGTGTGAATGATAAAATTCACTACCTTTGCATCAAAGTAGGAACTTGATTCTGCGAGACACTGCAAAATAGTGCAGAAATCAGGTGGAGCAATAGCGGGAGATTACGTTTGTTGCGATTCTTTAACGCAAAGATATAGAGCCATTTAGAAATGAAACTCATTTTCTGGTGGCACCACATAAAAAAAAGCAGTTACGATATTTCGTAACTGCTTTTTTCTTTTTACCTTTGAAGCATAAAACAAATCATAATGTATAATAGTATGAAAAGAATTTCTCTTATTTGTTCTTTCCTGTTCATGCTTCTCTTATCCGTACAGGCACAACAGGCAAAGTACGTTTTCTATTTCATCGGCGATGGAATGGGAGTCAACCAAGTTCAAGGAACTGAAATGTATCTTTCCGAATTGAAAGGCGAGATTGGTATAACCCCTCTCCTCTTTACTCAATTCCCGTACGCCACCATGGCAACTACTTTCTCTGCAACCAATGGCGTGACCGACTCAGCCGCAGCAGGTACAGCTTTGGCCACCGGAAACAAGACCAAGAACGGGGCACTGGGTGTAACCAAGGATTTGACTGAAGTAGGTAGCGTAGCTACATGGGCCAAAGCCAACGGTTATCGTGTAGGCGTGAGTTCAAGCGTAAGTATCGACCATGCTACCCCAGCAGCGTTCTATGCCCACCAAGGTAGTAGAAGCAGCTATTACAACATTGGTTTGGACTTGATTGAAGCCAATTTCGACTTCTATGCCGCATCAGACTTCTTGGACCCAACCAACGAAAAGGCTAAGGACGGCAAAACCTACGAAAGTCTTTATGACCTGACCCAAAAGGCCGGCTTTACTTTGGCACGTGGATACAAGGACTACCTGAAGAAAGCCAAGAAAGCAGAAAAGATGATTCTGTTTCAAACCGAAAAAGCTTCTGAAAAGGACAGAAGTGCCATCCCTTATGCCATCGACCGCCAAAAAGGCGACATGACATTGGCTGAAATCACCCGCGCCGGTATCAACTTCTTGTCAAAAGACTTGTCAAAGGGCTTCTTCCTGATGGTGGAAGGCGGTAAAATCGACTGGGCAGGCCATAGCAACGATGCAGCAACCAACTTCCGCGAAGTAGTGGATTTGGACGAAGCCATCAAGGTAGCTTACGAATTCTACGCTCAGCACCCGGACGAAACCTTGATTGTAGTGACTGCAGACCATGAAACCGGCGGTATTTCCATCGGTAATGGTTCGTACAACCTCAATTTGCAAGCGTTGAAGTCACAAAAGATGAGCGAAGGCGAATTTACCCGCGTTGTCAATGGTTTGAGAGCCAAGTACAAGAACCAAGTACCTTGGGAAGCTATCCAAAAGGCCTTGAAGGAACATTTTGGTTTCTGGGATAGCGTGCAGTTGTCCGACAAGCAAGAAGCCCGCTTGAAGGCTGTATACGACAAATCATTCGGCAACCAACCGGTAAACCTTGAAAAGACCCTCTATAGTCAGGATGAACCAATCTCAAGCGAAGCCAAGAGAATTCTGAACAGCATAGCCAATGTAGGTTGGACTAGCGGCGGTCATTCTGCCGGCTATGTTCCTGTATATGCCATCGGCGCCAATGCTGAATTGTTCCAAGGACGTATGGACAATACTGAAATCCCTGTGAAGATTGCCGAAGCAGCCGGATATCAGCATTAATCGAATTTGAGATAAGCCGAAAGGCGTTCCAAGTCTTTCTCAGTGAATTCCTCGTATAGGGATAACTGGGAAAGACTTTTTAATTGCCCCTTCTTACGACGATGCTCCACTATCACCTTGGCTTGATAGAAGTTGAGATAAGGATGTGCCCGAAGCGCTTCCAATCCTGCCTTGTTCACTTTCAACGGACGGAGTACCGGTCCTTCCAACTTAAACCATTTCACTAAAGAAGGAGTGATATATTCGATTTCCGTCAATTGTTCCAAAGAATAGAAACCTCCTAACCGGCTGCGATAGGCTACAATCGCTTTGGCAATACCACTTCCTATTCCCGGAATCTTCTTCAGTTCGGTCGTATCGGAGCTATTCACATCCACCAAAGTACCTTCAGGATACTTGAACGGTTTCTTCTCCACGACCTTACGGACAGTCATCGTATCAACCTCTTTTATTTCTGCCACCTTAGGCATTGCTAGACGGATATAAGGTTTCAGTGTATCAAACTGCTCTTGTTCCAATCCATAGATACGGGAAAAGGATTCCGGTGTTCTGAAACGGCCTCCCTTCTGACGATACTTCAAGATGTTGCGAACGACATAAGGAGAAAGACCAAGACGTGAAAGTTCAGTGGAATCAGCCTCGTTCGGATCAAAAGACTTCAATACTACCGGAGATTTTACCGCTACAAGCGGTTTCTTTTCTTTCTGAACATAAGTTTGTGCCTTCACTTCCTGTTCAAAAGCTTTCAAAGCTACTGAGTCTACCGTCGGGGTTTCCGCGACCAAGGACTTCGAAGCATCCGGCACTAGCCATATAGCAACAAGCAAGAGAGCTATCCCTATGCACAATGCATAGACAGCTCTCCGCTCGCTTTTAGTATAATAGAAGAAGTCTTTCCACATACATTAAGACAACCAACCTAACTCATTGACGAAAATCAATATAATGGCTATCGGTGCGAAATAACGTAGAATAAACATATAGATAGGGAAATAAGGGGCTTTCTGAAGGCCATAATTGGTCAACTCTTCGTATGAAACAGAACGCTTCAAATACCAACCCACAAACAAGCAAACCAACAAACCGCCCAACGGGAGCATCAACTTGGCTGTCACAAAGTCGAGCAAGTCGAAGAAACCCAAGCTGAAGAACTTGGCATCCCAAGCGCCCAATGACAAAGAGGACAAGATACCGGTTACTACACAGAAACCTGTCACCAACATGGCAGCACGGTTACGGCTAATTTTGAAACGTTCATTCAAATACGCTGTCACTACTTCATGCAACGAAATGGTGGATGTCAAAGCAGCCAAAGCCAACAACACATAGAACAACAGCGAAAAAATCATAGCCAAGAAAGGTATGCCACCAAAAGCTTGTTGGAACACATTGGGCAAAGTAATGAAAATCAACGAAGGACCTGCATCCGGTTGGATACCTACAGAGAAAGCAGCCGGGAAAATAATCAATCCCGCCAAGATTGCCACAAAGGTATCAATCACACCTACGCTCAAAGCTGTCTTTCCCAACCGGGTATCCGAGCCGAAATAAGAAGCATAGGTAGAAAGACAACCCATCCCCAAACTCAACGAGAAAAATGCCTGCCCCATGGCTCCCAAAAACACGTCTGCATTCACCTTACTGAAATCCGGCTTCAGCAGGAATTCCAAACCCTTGTTTGCATTGGGAAGGGCCATGGAACATATAGCCAATACTACAATCAGGATAAACAATACCGGCATCAGAATCTTGGATGACTTCTCAATGCCATCCTTCACCCCTTTTACTACAATGTAATGAGTAAAGAGCAAGAAAGCCAGTAACCAGACAACCGGGCGGATAGGATCTTGTGAAAACGATTGGAAAGCAGCCACAAAATCTTCGGGCTTCTTGTCGGCAAAGCCATTGGTCACCGATGAAAGGATGTATTCCAACGTCCAACCGGCTACTACCGAGTAATAACCTAGAATCAGCAATCCTGCCAACACACCCAACATCCCGATAACATTCCATTTGCTGTTGTTCGCCAACAAGCCAAAAGCTCTACCCGTACTTGCCTTTGCACGGCGGCCTACGGTAAATTCTGCAATCATAATCGGCATCCCCATGATAAACACACAGGCCAAATACAACAAGATAAAGGCTGCGCCACCATGATTACCTGCTTCATAAGGGAAACGCCAAATGTTCCCCAATCCGACAGCCGAACCAGCCGCTGCCAATATAGCACCTATCTTACTACCAAAACTCGCTCTATCCATTTTCTGCATAAAAAACTTTCAAATTAATATAAGATTCGTTTTAAGTCCGCAAATGTATAAAATTATTCGTAGCTTTACACTCGAATTTAAAATAAAAAATCTTATGCTACATTATTTAAAGAAATACCCCTTGACTTGGCTGATTGTGTTCACCATTCTATACTTGTCGTTTTTCAAACCTCCGCAAACCGACATGGAGGAGATTCCGGGCATCGACAAGTTGGTACATATCTGCATGTATGGTGGACTCTGTTTCTTGTTATGGATAGAATATTTGCGCAGTCATCAAACCATCGACCGCCTGAAAATGTTCATTGGAGGTATTCTTCTGCCCATCACCTTCAGTGGTACCATCGAATTGGCACAAAGCTACTGCACCGAACATCGGGGAGGTGACTGGCTGGACTTAGCCGCCAATACTACAGGAGTCTTGTTGGCTGCTTTGGTGGGGTACTATGTCTTGCGCCCCATCATCTGGAAAAAGAAAGGATAAGAAACGCCGGCGATTCTCTCGAACAGCCGACGCCATGATGAAAAGTCTAGTTATATATTGTGAAGATAGAGGGTCTGTTTAACGGAAATCCTTCAGTTCCTTCTGCAAACGCTGACGGGTGAAGAAAATCCGGCTCTTAACGGTACCAATCGGCAATGCCAGCTTTTCGGCTATTTCCCGATACTTGAATCCGGAAACATACATGGAGAAAGGTACCCGGTATTCTTTCGGAAGAGCATGAACGATTCGACGGATTTCCTTCAAATCGTAGTTGCCTTCGGTGGATTCAAAACCTGAATCTTGCGGAAGATTCAAATGATACAGGTTCTCGGTCTGGTCGACAAATGTTTGGTCACGCACGGTCTTACGATAATTATTGATAAAGATATTACGCATAATGGTATACATCCAACCTTTAAAATTCGTATCCGGAGTATATTTCTCCTCATTGTCCAAGGCCTTCAATGAAGTTTCCTGCAACAAATCGTTGGCTTCTTCAGTATCGGCTGTCAACTTCAATGCAAATCTGTGAAGTTCTGATTGCATACCTAATAGGTTCTGTGCAAAATTGGATGTTGTTCTCATAATCGCTCATTTTTTAAATTTCTGATGCAAGTTTAGCGTGTTTTCAGACAGAGCGAGGCATAAAATCTGACATCAAAAGGGGGAGAAACTGCCAACTAACAGTTTCTCCCCCTTCAAATAACAGTTAACAGGTGGTCTGAGGACGAATTACCAACGAGTATATGGAGTCTTCATCAAGAATGAATTGTAATATCTCACATCACCGGTTACTTCTTCACCTATAAAAGGTAACTTTTCGTAAGGCTCATCTTCCGAAGCCAGTTCCACTTCGGCAATGGTCAAACCTTCGTTCTCACCATAGAATTCATCCACCTCGAACACATGTTTGCCCGAACGGACCAAATAGCGGGTTTTATCAATCATGCCCGGTTCACAAAGCCGCATCAACTCATTCGCTTCCTGCAACGGGATTTCCTTTTCCCACTCATAACGACCAAGTCCCTTCACATCGGCAGGTCCTTTGATGGTAAGATAACCTTTGTTATCGCGGATGCGAACCCGCACCGTCCTTCCTCTACCGCTACAGATATAACCTTGTGCTATCCGGCAGGAGCTATAAGCCATCGCTTTGTAGCTATCATCCTTGACTAAAAATTTCCGTTCTATTTCCAGTGCCATACCTTATTATATAATAGAAAAGTTATAATATAATTAGGCACGGATTACACGGATTTACACGGTCTTTAGTGTATGTCTACACCAACCATATCCGTGAAATCCGTGTAATCCGTGCCTAATTTTATCTTTCTTATACCAACTGTGAAATTGCAATGAAACCTACAGCAATCACCACCAAAGCAATAATTACATTACGAAGGACCTTCTTTGCCTTTTCTTCTTCACGCTTGTTATAAGCTGCTTTTCTTTGCGCTTTATTCTTTCCCATGAGTATGTCTTTTAAGGTTTAACTTTCAATTTTTCTTAAAGTACCCCAAAAGTACAACCTTTTCAGAAGAAAACAAATACTTTCCCTACTTTTTTATTCATTCTCCGAGCCAGAGAACTCCATCAAGTAGGCTTTGATGAAACCATCAATCTTACCATCCATCACGCCATTCACGTCTGATGTCTGATAATTGGTACGATGGTCCTTCACGCGACGGTCATCAAATACATAGCTTCGAATCTGAGAGCCCCACTCGATTTTCTTCTTACCGGCTTCCACCTTGGCCTGTTCTTCCATGCGGTGCTGCAATTCCTTGTCGTAAAGGATAGAGCGCAGTTGGCGCAAGGCATTTTCCTTGTTCTTCGGCTGGTCACGGGTTTCGGTATTTTCAATCAAGATTTCTTCTTCTTCACCGGTATACGGGTCCTTGTACTGATAACGCAAACGAACACCGGATTCTACCTTGTTTACGTTCTGACCACCGGCACCACCGCTTCGGAAGGTATCCCAACTCATACGAGCCGGTTCGATGTTCACTTCGATACTGTCATCTACCAACGGAGTAACGAACACCGAGGCAAACGAAGTCATTCGCTTACCTTGCGCATTGTAAGGAGAGACACGTACCAAACGGTGTACACCATTTTCACCCTTCAAGTAACCATACGCAAAGCTACCTTCGATGTTGAAAGTCACGGTCTTGATACCGGCTTCATCCCCTTCCTGAAGATTGGCTACACTTACCTTGTAACCATTGGTTTCACCCCAGCGCATGTACATACGCATGAGCATAGAAGACCAGTCCTGACTTTCTGTACCACCTGCACCAGAGTTGATCTTCAGTACACAGTCCATCGAGTCAGCTTCCTGACGAAGCATATTCTTCAATTCCAATGCTTCCACTTCGGCAATGGCTTTGGCATAGGCAGCGTCCACTTCTTCTTCAGTCACCAATTCATCCTTGAAGAAATCGAAGGAAAGTTCCAACTCATCGGCCAAAGTCTTTACTTCCTTATAGCCGTCAATCCACTTCTGCAATTCCTTCACCTTCTTCATCTGAGCTTCTGCCTTCTTGGCATCGTCCCAGAATCCTGGAGCTTGTGTACGGAGTTGTTCTTCTTCCACTTGAACCTTCTTACCTTCGATGTCGAGGTATCTTTCCAAGGCCGCTGTACGTTCCTTTACGTCTTTCAGTTGGTCTATTGTAATCATTTTCAGTCCTATTCTTAATTGAAGTGCAAAGATAGTAATATTTTATGGATTACTACCCATTACCAGGCGATAGAAATTACATCCCACGAAATTTCCCAGGACAATGCATACATAGAAGCTCAAAATGCTACCCAAATTGGTCATCCAGAAGTCGAGTGGCACACAAAGATAGAAGAAAGCATCGGCCATACAGTGCGGATAGCCACAAGTGATGAAGAGTGGCACCCCAAAGAGCAACGGAAGATTGTTGCCTTTACGGGCAAAGGTCACGGCAGTCGTCATGATGAAACCACAGGCGATGGAAAGCAAACCGCCATGCAACGGTCCCATCCCCAAACGACCTTCCAATATGCTTTGGGCCGATTCCTGCAAAGGCATCGGAGACAAGCGTGCCAACAAGGACATCAGCAAGCAACCACAGACATTCCCCACAAACACCAACGCCAAGAAAGACAATTCTCCTTTCTTGATGAATCCGGCTGTACCGGTATAAAGTTTCAGTTTATAAGCCACGACCGTCAGGAGGGCGAAAGCAAACAAGACACTGCCTACAATATCTCGTGTGGCCAAGAAACCAATGCCGGCAATGCCGATACAAATGCCGGCAATGACCGACGATTTCAAAACATTTACAATGTCCATATGTTTTTATTAGATTAAGATTCGACAAGCCACAAAAGTACAAAAAAAATGTCATTCCAACCAAGTACCATCATAAAATCCCCCTTGTGAAGGGGGCTAGGGGGATGTTTCGTCCGCATGACATCACATATCCTATGGAACATCCCCCTGCCCCCCTTCACAAGGGGGAAACTCTCAAACAATTATTCCGCATACATCGCCTCAATCTCAGCTGCATAGTTCTTGTTCAAGACACTACGCTTAATCTTCAAGGTATTGGTCAACTCGCCCTTCGCCATGCTGAACGGTTCCGGAAGCAGTGTAAACTTCTTGATTTGTTCGTAGTGTGCAAACTGCTGCTGAAGCGTATCAATACGTTCCTTGAACAATTCCATGATGGCGTCATGCTTCAAGAGTTCTGCCATGGAAGCATATTGGATACCCTTGTCGGCTGCATACTTTTCTACCAACTTATAATCAGGAACAATCAAGGCAGCCACAAACTTACGTTCATCGGCAATGATGGAAATCTGGTCGATGTAACGGTCTACCACCATCTTGGTCTCAATCGCCTGCGGAGCAATGTATTTACCATTTGATGTCTTGAACAAATCCTTGATACGTTCGGTCAAGAACAAGAAATCGTCCTTCATGTAACCGGCATCGCCTGTACGGAACCAACCGTCTTCTGTAAAAGCCGCTTTTGTTGCCGCTTCCTTCTTATAATATCCTTTGGTAATAGCAGGACCCTTCAACAAAATTTCATCGTTTTCACCGAACTTCACCTGCATGTGAGGCATCAACTTACCTACCGAACCTACCATGTGGTCGAAGTTGTTTTCACAAGATACGGTTGCAATGGATTCTGTCAAACCATAACCTGCTACCATGTTGATACCTACTGAAAGCACGAAGTCTTGTACTGCCGGCGGAATGGCTGCTCCTGCTGTAGGGAAGAAAGCACCTCTATCCAGACCGAGCGTTTTCTTCAACAAGCTATAGATGGTCTTTTCATAGAACTTGTACTTCATGTGCAACCATAACGGAGCCGTCTTACCTTTACATACATATTCCACATTATGTTCACGACCCACCTTTATGGCATCCTGCATCAACGTCTTCTTCACGCCGGTAGCCCCATTGATTACTTCGGTCACACCTGCATATACCTTTTCCCAGAAACGCGGAACGCTACACATGGCTGTCGGTCGTACTTCCTTGATGGTCATCTGGATGTCTTGCGGACGGAGGTTGATGTTCAATTCTGCACCTACACACAAACACCAGCAACTCCAAGCACGTTCGAATACGTGAGTGAACGGCAAGAAATTGATAATGACATCGTTTTCACCCAAACCCGGGAAACGTTCGCAATGTGCATCCATCACCGATTCGTATCCGGCATGGCTCAACATCACACCCTTGCTTTCGCCGGTGGTACCACTCGTATAAAGGATGTTCATCAAGTCTTCTGTATCCGATTCCGCAGTACGCTTGTCCACTTCTGCCTGATGCTGACGGTTCTTGCCCATCGCCAAGAAATCGTCCATGTAGATAGTCGATTCATCGCGTGCGTCAAACTTCACATCGCGGTCGAACACCACAATCTGCTTCAGTGTAGAGCTCAAAGCCATCACACGGAAAGCCACATCGTATTGTTGCTGTTCCCCTACAAACAAGTAGCGGATTTGCGCATCTTCCAAAATATAATGCACCTGAGCTTCCGAGCTGGTAGCATACAAAGGCACAGTTACAGCACGTACGCCAAAAGCACCGAAGTCCATAAACAAGGATTCAGGCTTGTTCTGAGTAAACACACCGATGTTTTCTTGTACTCCCACTCCCAGTTCAATCAGTGCATTCGAGACAATAGCAACTGTTTCCGAGAACTGGTTCCATGTAGTAGGAATCCATGTATTCGTCTTATAATCACGATGTTTCAACGCGACTCTATCACCATATTTCTTAGCCTGTTGGTGAATCAGGACAGAAAAACGAGTCTGACTCATAGCATAATGTTTTTAATTTATCGCAAATATATGGTTTTATTTGGAATTATCAAGGGAATTTTTCGATTATTTTCTCCGATATTTCAACCACTTACAAGAAAACAACCGAATCGGATAGTTGTAAATCCAACTTAATTTCTTTCTTTCATTTAGCCTTTATATGCATCTAAAATATTATCTTTGCGGCAGAAAACAACTCGAATCATTATGACTAACTTGATACCATTTACTTCGGAAGCGATTACCTTGCTCAGCTCGCTGATTAGTATTCCTTCCATTAGTCGAGAAGAGGAAAAAGCGGCCGACTTCCTTCAAACTTACATGGAAGGCATCGGCATCATGACCAACCGTTCGGGCAACAACATCTGGTGTATCAGCCCGAAGTTTGACATGCAGAGACCTACCATCCTCTTGAATTCGCACATCGATACAGTGAAGCCTGTAAACGGTTGGCGAAAGCATCCTTATACCGCCAAGATGGAGGACGGGAAGCTGTACGGGCTAGGCAGCAACGATGCAGGAGCCAGCGTGGTTTCCTTGTTCGAGACTTTCCGATATCTTTCGGCTACAGAACAGGCATACAACTTGATTTTCCTGGCTTCGTGCGAGGAAGAAGTATCGGGAAAGAACGGCATTGAGAGCGTACTTACCCAATTGCCTCCCATTGCTTTGGGCATAGTAGGCGAACCTACCGAAATGCACCCTGCCATTGCCGAGAAGGGATTGATGGTACTGGATGTCAATGCACACGGAGTAGCCGGACATGCCGCCCGCAATGAAGGAGAGAACGCCATCTACAAGGCATTGGACGATATCCAATGGTTCCGCCATTACCATTTCCCGAAGGAATCTCCGTTGCTGGGACCGGTCAAGATGAGTGTTACACAAGTGAATGCAGGCACCCAGCACAATGTCATTCCGGACATCTGCTCATTCGTGGTAGACATCCGCAGCAACGAATGTTATTCCAACGAAGAATTGTTCAGCGAAATCTGTTCGCACATCCAGAGCGAAGCCAAGGCCCGTTCGTTCCGTCTCAATTCATCGCACATCGACAGGGAGCATCCGTTTGTGAAACGTACATTGGAATTGGGTCGCATACCATTCGGTTCACCTACCCTCTCCGACCAGGCACTGATGAAATTCCCTTCCGTCAAGATAGGTCCGGGAAACTCTTCCCGTTCTCACACGGCCGACGAATTCATCCTGACTTCGGAAATTGAAGAAGCGATTAAGATGTATATCGAAATATTGGATGGGCTGGTTCTTTAACCAGCCTTTTTTTTAATATTCAAACAGATCGTCCATGACAACTTCAGACTGGACAATTCCTGAATGCAGATTAGGCTTCACCCCATAAGTTGTTATCAATGTCAACATCAACGATTTTCGCAACCCCGTTTCTTTAGCTAACACATTCAATTTGTTTACGAGCTTTTCTTCATATTCCTTGGTTATCTCGAAAGGCCCATGAGTATATTTCATTTCACAAACATTGATCGTTTCATCTTTCCGGTCTATCAGCATATCAATCTGTGCACCTTGTCCACTTTGAGCACTTCTCCATGAACATGCACGGGTTTGCACCCCCGAAATGCCCAGCTTCCTTTTAATTTGTCCCAAATGTGCCAAACATACTCTTTCAAACGCAAAGCCACTCCACGCATGATACAAAGGAGTATTCAAAGAAATCATCCAAAAATGTTCATCATGAAAACGATTACTTTTGATGAAATTGAAATAAAACAACGTATAGAAATCTATCAATTGAAACAGCGTATTTGAATTCAACCTCTTTCCTCCCAGACTGTTCAGAGGTTCATATTGTCGGATAAAACCACAATGTTCCAATTCTTCCAGAACTACACTAAACATTCCATTATCCGCCAACTTCGTCTGACTCAGTATTTCCTGACGGGTCAACCCTTTACCTTTCGTTGCCAATGCTGTGACCACTTCAATATGGGGCAATGCATTTTTGAACAAAGCTCTATATAAATCATCAAATTCATCTTTGAGGGGTGCATTTTTGGCAAAAAACAGCCTATCAATATTCTGCACCAGACTCATCGATTTATCCAACATCGACATATAGAAAGGAATGCCACCCATCACCATATAGCATTCTATCATCTGCTTTCTAGTATAGGGAAACCCAAACGTCCGAAAATACTCCTCACATTCTGCCAAAGAAAATGGTTCAAGGATTAAATGATGCGTCAAACGGTTGTGCAGTCCTCCTCTACTTCGAATCAGATTATTAATCATCCATGATGTAGCCGAACCACAGACTATCAACTTTACATCATTTCGCAGCACCGCCCAACTATTCCAAAAGTTTTCCAAAGCTGGAATGAACCCAGACTTAGCCGTGTCCATCCAAGGTAATTCGTCAATAAAAATCAATTTTGGTCCTTCCGGCAATGTTTCCAAATACCGAGAAAGCTCATAGAAAGCTAATATCCAATTCTTAGGAATCGACAAAGAAGCCGAATGCGAATATTTCTGCAATGCAATTGCAAAATTAATCAACTGCTCAGATTTACTAGCTCCATGCACACCGGTCACAAAAAAGGAGAAGTTATCTTCAGCTGCTTTACGTATCAAGTAAGTCTTTCCAACACGACGACGACCATAAACAGCTATAAACTCCGAACGATCAGAATGAAAATACTCTTTTAGCATCTTCATTTCATCTTTTCTACCTACCAACAATTGATTCATGACGTAATATAATTTGCGCAAATATACCTTTTCCAACCCACTTGCGCAAATTATCTTTGGATAATCTGCGCAATGACACCTAAAAACCGCCTATTGCGCAGATTATCGCGATTCTGACGGAATAAATCCTCCCCATCTTCATGTTTCAATTGACAACAGAAGAAACTCAATATTGAAAGTCACAAATTGTGACCTCCAATGCTATCAAAATGGGGCTAAGAAGAAACCCTTATGCATTTACAGAATTAAGAGTTGCTATGCTCAGCAGTGTCTTAAATTCAAAAATTGCCATACCAATCAATACAGAACGACATCAACGAAGAAACTGCCATGCAATTGGAATTAATCAACCAATCCTTGGCAGAATTACAGATGAAAAGGAAAAAAGAAGAACGCCCCCGCAATCCAATCGGGTTTATTCAATCTAACAGATAAACATATATTGGTGTCCGATAAAAAATGAATGCATCTTCAGACATCATTTTACAATTATTACCCAATGACTTTTCACAATAAAATCTGAGTATATCAACACAAAAAGGGGAACTCTCACGAGTTCCCCCTTTTCTAATCACACCAGTGTTAAATCAGTTTATGTATTAAAACAGTTGTATGTGCTTATTAATTAACTGCTGTTGCACCTTGACCAGCAACCTTCGGCCAACCTGGGTTCTGATAGATGGCAGAAGTATTCAAATCAGTCTTGTCACCAGATGCAGTCTGACGGAATGCACTCTGTGGAAGTGGAGACAAATAGTGAGCCGGTGTAAAGTTATAACCGTTGAATACAGAGTTGTTTACAGAGCTAATCTGATAAGGACGGA
>JAFTTU010000065.1 GCA_017466635.1 Bacteroides sp. | reverse complement strand
CTCACTGGTGAATGAATCACTTTCGAGGGAAATTGATAGAGCTCTCTCTACGCTGACCGAAAGAGAAAAGGAAATCATCCAGATGTTTTTCGGTATTAACACGCAGGAAATGACGTTGGAAGAAATCGGCGACAAATTCGGCCTCACTCGTGAGCGCGTTCGTCAGATTAAGGAAAAAGCCATCAGAAGATTAAGAACCAATTCGCGTAGCAAGTTGCTCAAGTCCTATCTGGGATAAGACAAGATTCGGTTTCCGAAAAGAACACAAGAGGTTGTTTGGTAGACAAATCCAAGCAATCTCTTTGTTTTTTTAGTTAATTTCTCTGATTCCGTTTCCTATGTTCGGCTTAATCACTATCTTTGTCAGTTGAAATTTAATAAACTAAGATATGAAATTCGTAAAAATTGTAGCTTCTTTGTTCATCGTCTTGGCGATGTGTACTGCATCGACTTTGGAGAACAAGAAGAATGGTATGTATATTGTTGGAGTATCCGCTTCGTTTACTGACTCTTTGATTTATTTCACCGACATCCAGTTTGTGGACAGTGTGAACGTGGATAAGAACAAGCTTCTTCCGATGCGTAGCCAGTACAGCGACCAGTTGGAAAATTACCTGGAGCAGGTGAAGGGCATGAAGAACCGTACTTGTTTCATCTACTTCAATGAGAAGAAATCCAAGTTGGAAAAGAACATCATTAAGATGAAGGAAAATTACCAGAAGGAAGGTAAGAGCATCTTGCGTGAGTTGGGTGATGAATTCAAGTTTACTAAGGCTGTTGAAGAATATTAATAAATCCGTACGATGATGAAAAAGTTTTTCCTTTTATTGACCTTGCCATTCTTGTTGGCTGGTTGTAATGATGATAATGATAGCCCCAAGCCGGAACAGAAGGCAGACATGACCGTTATGGCCTATCTGGTGGCTGATGCATCGAGTATCGAAGACGACATCTGGACCAATATTGCTGCTATGTACGATGGCTTGGCTGATATGACAAAACCGGCAACCCTTTTGGTTTATTGGGACGGTAGCGGTAGTTACGATGAATGGGGTCATCCGGTTATCTTGCGTTACGAATGTGACGGTCGTGGAAACATCAACGGTCAGAAGCAATTACTAGAAGATGCTACCGTAGAAGAAGTGGTTGCCTTGGCAGAAGTAGTCAAGGAATATCCTTCCCAGTTGTCAGTAGAAAAGGGTGTCATGACACAGGTTTTGAAGGACATGATTTCGTTTTCTTCGACCTCAAAGATTGGTTTGATTGCTGCTTCTCACGGTAGTGCATGGACAAACAGCATCTATATGTCCCGTTCTTTGACACGCTCTTTCGGTCAGGATGGTAAGGGTACTGACAATACCATGCTGATTAAAGACATGGCTGATGCCATGAAGGCTACGGGTAGAAAATTCGATTTCTTGTTGTTCGATGCTTGTTTCATGGGTACTGCCGAAGTATGTTACGACTTGAAGGATGCTGCCGATTATCAGATCGCATCTGTGATGGAAGTGCCTGCTTATGGTTTCCCTTATGAAAATTCCATCAAGTACTTGTACGAAGGTACTGTCGAAGGTTACAAGAATATTTGCCAGGCTTACATCGACTTCTACAAGCAAAGATATGAAAACGGTCGTCAGGCATGGGGTACCATTGCGTTGGTAGACAGTAAGGAAATGTTAAACCTGGCCAATGCTACTAAAAGCGAAATTGTAAAGCACAAGGATGCCTTGGCGGACTTTGATGTAGACGATATGCAGGAATACGGTAAGCAAGGTGGTAGTGATATCGCTTACGATTTGGGTGAATTGGTTTCCAGATTGAACGGTGGTTCTATCCCTCAAGCATTTGCTGCCCAATTGGACAAGACCGTATTGTATAAAGGTTGTCTGGAAATAGCCAGCCCTCCATCTTATGCGGTAGATGCAGCCAACTATTGTGGCTTGGGTATTTATATCCCGATGGAATACAGAGACGAATGGAACCAATTCTTCAAAACCATCGATTGGTACACAGCTGCAGGTTGGAATGAAGTCACCTTCAGTTGGGATTTCTAAAGATATATAAGTGGATGTTTTTTTAAGCATCCACTTTTTTTGGTAATAATATACTTGTGGACACTTTAATCTCCCCCTTGTGAAGGGGGCTAGGGGGATGTTCCGTCCGTATGGCATCACATATTCTATGGAACATCCCCCTGCCCCCCCTTCACAAGGGGGAGGTGGTGTATATATAGAAAAATTCAATAGCAAAGTACAATCTTTTTATGAACTTTCTAATCGGTTCTATCGTTTTTATATCTATATTTGTTCATTCAAAAAATGATAACTATGGCAAATATTTGGAATGAACTAAAAAACAAGAATCACAAACGATATTTAGGAGGTTTGGATTTCTTCAAATACATCGGACCGGGTCTGTTGGTAACAGTAGGATTCATTGACCCGGGCAATTGGGCATCTAACTTTGCGGCAGGGTCGGAGTTTGGTTATGCTCTTCTATGGGTAGTTACCCTTTCTACAGTCATGCTGATTATTCTTCAGCACAATGTCGCCCACTTGGGCATCGTGACCGGTCTTTGTTTGAGCGAAGCCGCAACCAAGTATACCCCGAAATGGATTTCAAGACCGATACTCGGTACAGCCGTATTGGCATCCATCTCTACCTCTCTGGCAGAAATCTTGGGTGGAGCCATTGCCTTGGAGATGCTGTTCAATATCCCAATCGTATGGGGAGCGGTCCTGACTACTGTCTTTGTGCTTATCATGCTGTTTTCCAATACCTATAAACGCATCGAACGACTTATCATTGCGTTTGTTTCCATCATCGGTCTGTCTTTCCTCTATGAGTTGTTCTTGGTGGATATTGATTGGCCATTGGCGGCAAAATCATGGGTCGTGCCGAGTATTCCCGAAGGTAGTATGCTCATTATCATGAGTGTGCTTGGTGCGGTGGTGATGCCACACAATCTCTTCCTTCATTCTGAAGTCATCCAGAGTCAGGAATACAACAAGCAGGACGATGCAGCCGTACAGAAACGATTGAAGTACGAGTTTTACGATACTTTGTTCTCCATGTTGGTAGGTTGGGCGATTAATAGTGCCATGATTCTCTTGGCGGCAGCTACCTTCTTCCAGAAGGGAACTCCGGTAGAAGAACTCCAGCAGGCGCAATCCTTGTTGACTCCATTGCTGGGCGAAGCAGCCGGTATCGTCTTTGCATTGGCCTTGCTGATGGCAGGCATTTCTTCGACAGTTACTAGCGGGATGGCGGCAGGTTCCATCTTTGCCGGTATCTTCGGTGAATCCTATCATATCAAGGATATCCACTCCAAGGTAGGTGTCATCCTCTCGTTGGGTATTGCGTTGCTTATCATCTTCTTTATCGACAATCCGTTCTATGGACTCATTATATCACAGATGATTCTGAGTATGCAATTGCCGTTTACGGTCTTCTTGCAGGTAGGGTTGACTTCTTCCAAGAAAGTGATGGGTAAGTATGCCAACTCCACTTGGACAAAATACTTGCTCTATGGCATTGCTACCATCGTATCTGTATTGAACATCATGTTATTATTTTCTTAATCTATGAACAAAGAGAAACCCATTGCTGCCCTCTTCGATTTTGACGGAGTGGTAGTAGATACCGAACCTCAATATAGCCTTTTCTGGGATGAAAAGGGAAAGAAATATCATCCCGAAATACCTGAATTCGGACATCACATCAAGGGACAGACGCTGATACAGATTTATAGCCAGTTCTTCTTGCAACCCGAAGGACTTCAATCCGTAATCACGCGTGAACTGTTGGATTATGAAACCCGCATGTCTTTCGAGTTTATCCCCGGCGTGGTGGACTTCATGAAAGAACTCCGCTTGAAAGGAGTGAAGATAGCCATTGTGACCAGCTCCAATGACCAGAAGATGGCCAATGCGCATCGAGCCTTGCCGGAACTGAAGTCGATGGTGGATTACATTGTTACCGCCGATAAGGTGAGCCATTCCAAACCTCATCCCGAATGTTTCTTGCTGGGAGCCGAAAGTGTGCAGGTGCCTGTAGAGAATTGCGTGGTGTTCGAAGATTCATTCCATGGCATAGAGTCGGGGAGAAGGGCAGGCATGAAAGTCATTGGCTTGGCCACGACCAATCCGGCTTCGTCCATCGAAGACAAGGTTTCGCTTGTTATACCTGACTTTGTGGACTTCAACCATGAAAAAATGATGGCTGTATTGGAATAGTCCTTTAAAAGCTCTACCTTTGCAGGAGTTTTTTAAAAATAAAGATTATGGCAGCATATTTATCGAGTGATTCCCGTAAGGTGACCACTCATCGATTGATAGAAATGAAGCAGCGTGGTGAAAAAATCTCCATGCTTACTTCTTATGATTATACCACCGCACAGATTGTAGACGGTGCAGGTGTAGACGTGATTTTGGTAGGCGATTCCGCATCAAATGTAATAGCAGGGAATATCACTACGCTTCCCATCTCGCTCGACCAGATGATTTTTCTCGGCAAGGCCGTGGTGCGTGGCGTGAAGCGTGCATTGGTGGTAGTGGATATGCCTTTCGGTACGTATCAGACATCGGCTTACGATGCCGTGACCAACGCTATCCAGGTGATGAAGATTACTCATGCTGATGCATTGAAACTGGAAGGTGGAGAAGAGGTGATTGAATCTGTGAAGAAGATTATCGCATCGGGTATTCCTGTGATGGGACACCTCGGCTTGATGCCGCAATCCATCAATAAATATGGTACGTATGCCGTTCGTGCCAAAGGCGATGAAGAAGCCGAAAAGCTGATTCGCGATGCCAAGTTGCTGGAAGAAGCCGGATGCTTTGCCATCGTGATTGAAAAGGTGCCGGCAGCTTTGGCTGAGAGAGTAGCCAAGGAATTGACCATCCCTGTAATCGGTATCGGAGCCGGTGGAGGAGTGGACGGACAAGTATTGGTCGTATCCGACATGCTCGGCATGACCAATGGCTTCAGCCCTCGTTTCCTCCGTCGATACGCTGATTTGCACTCGGTGATGACCAATGCCATCAGCCAGTATGTGGAAGACGTGAAGCATTGCGACTTCCCGAACGAAAAGGAACAATATTAATTCGATTTATGATTTCTGATTTATGATTTATGATTTTCCATTCGGTTGGATTAACATTTACTAATAAATCAGACATCATAAATCATAAATCATAAATTAAATAAATGGCCACAGTAGACGATAAAAAAATTATCTTTTCAATGGTAGGCGTCAGCAAAGCCTTCCAAGCGAATAAGCAAGTATTGAAGAACATCTACCTGTCTTTCTTCTATGGTGCCAAGATTGGTATCATCGGTTTGAACGGT
>JAFTTU010000090.1 GCA_017466635.1 Bacteroides sp. | reverse complement strand
GGTAGAAGTTTGTGAAAGAACGATGGATGCTTTCACTTCCCAAATGGAAGACAATCATCATTTTATCCTTCCCGGAGGAACACCTTTGTCTGCACAATTACAGTTTGCGCGTGTGGTAAGTCGTCGTGCCGAAAGACGTTTGTGGACATTGAATCGACAAGATGAACTTCCTCCGTTGATTTTATCATACATCAACCGATTGTCAGACTTATTCTTTGTAATGGCCCGTTATGATATGTGGAAGCAACAATGGCCGGAAGAACGTTGGCAGGCATTTAGTTATAAACGAAAATTATGAAAGAAAAGAAATACTTACATCCCATTATGTTTGCCGGGACGGGAAGTGATGTCGGCAAGAGCATTGTAGCAGCAGCTTTTTGTCGTATCTTCAAGCAAGATGGTTATGCCCCAGCCCCATTTAAGGCGCAGAATATGGCGCTCAATTCGTATGCTACTCCCGATGGATTTGAAATTGGTCGGGCACAGGCTGTACAAGCTGAAGCAGCAGGTGTTCCATGCCATACAGATATGAACCCTTTGCTTTTGAAACCCCAAAGCGACCATACTTCGCAAGTAGTGCTGAATGGTAAACCTATTGGTAACCGAAATGCGTATGATTATTTCCGCAAGGAAGGGCGGGAAGAGTTGCGAAAGGAAGTCTATGCGGCATTCGACCGACTTTCGGTACGTTACAATCCGGTAGTCATGGAGGGAGCCGGCAGCTTGGCTGAAATCAATCTTCGAGAAACGGATTTGGTGAATATGCCCATGGCCATACACGCTAAGGCGGATGTCATTTTGGTGGGAGATATTGACCGTGGAGGTGTATTTGCCAGCGTGTATGGTTCGTTGATGTTGCTGACGCCCGAAGAACGGAAACGGATAAAGGGAATTCTAATCAACAAATTCAGGGGAGATATCCGTTTGTTTGAGCCGGGAGTCAAAATGTTGGAAGACTTGTGTGGCATTCCTGTTCTGGGAGTTATACCCTATTATAAAGACATTTACATTGAAGAAGAAGATTCTGTAGCATTGGCCAGTAAAGCGGTTCAGGCACAACAGGGAAAGGTAAATGTAGCGGTGGTACTTCTGCGGCATCTCAGTAACTTCACGGATTTCAATGTCTTGGAGAGGGATCCAAGGGTACATCTGTTCTATACCAACAATGTGGATGAGTTGGCCAAAGCGGATATCATTCTATTGCCTGGCAGCAAGAGCACCATCGACGATTTATACGAACTACGTCGGAATGGGGTGGCACAGGCTATACTCCGCGCACATAGGAATGGAGCAACGGTTATGGGAATCTGTGGCGGTTATCAGATGATGGGTCAGCAGATACTCGACCCTGACCATGTGGAAGGCGAATGGGAGGCTTTGCCGGGATTGGGACTTTTACCGACGGTCACCCGTATGAGCGGTGAAAAGGTAACCCGTCAGGTAAAGTTCCATTTATGTGAGGATTCGACGGTTATGCTGGACGGTTATGAAATCCACATGGGGGTAACGACACCCGTGGAAGGAGAGACGATGCTGCCATTGAATCAAATGAATAACGGAGAATGGGACGGTTGTTGGGTAAATAATACTTGCATGGGTACCTATATTCATGGTATTCTGGACAATCCGTCGTTCATCGATTTTCTATTGAGGCCACATGCCCACAAACTAACCCAACAAACAACCGTTTTTGACTATCAACAATTTAAGGAACAACAATACGACAAGTTAGCTGACCATGTGCGGATGCATGTCAATCTGCCGCTTGTCTATCAAATACTGACAGAAGAATATGATTAAAGGACATGGCGATGATGCCTATCAATATGGCCGTCCTATAACGGCTAATTTCAGTTCGAATGTTTTCGGACGAGTGGACTTGAGTGGATTGAAAAGACATTTGTGTGCTTGTATGGACGAGATAGGCAGCTATCCCGAACCGGAACCGTATACATTGGAAGTAGGACTTGCCAGACGACATCACTTACAATCGGAAGAAGTGTGTGTGACGAATGGAGCCACAGAAGCCATTTATTTGATTGCGCAAACGTTTCGTGGAACAAATACGGCTATCTTTCAGCCTACATTCAGTGAATATGCCGATGCTTGTCGGATGCATGGGCATCGGGTAACTGCATTGTATATGTTGCCTACCGAAGAAGAACATTATCGGTTGCCATCGGACATCCGTATGCTGTGGTTGTGCAATCCCAACAACCCGACAGGGTGGGTGGTCAAGAAGGAAGTGCTGGAAGCATTGATAGAACAGAATTCGAATGTGTGTTTCGTTATCGACCAATCGTATGAATTCTTTACAAAAAGTCAGTTGTTTACAGCATCGGAAGCAGTTTCTTTCCCTAATGTATTGTTGCTTCATTCCATGACCAAACGGTATGCCATGCCTGGTTTGCGTTTGGGGTATGTTACCGGATGTGTCGGTTTGCTTGAAAGACTCCGTACAAACCGGATGCCTTGGTCGGTCAATCAATTGGCCATTCAAGCGGGTATTTATCTGCTGGAACATCCTTGGGAGGCACCGGTAGCATTGGAGGAGTATTTGCAAGAAACGAATCGTCTGCGAGAGAATTTACAGGCTTTGGGAGCATTGGATGTGTGGGAAACGGAGACTCATTTCATGTTAGTGGGACTTCGTTTGGGTAAGGCTTCGGCTTTGAAGGCATACCTGGCAGAAGAACATGGAATTTTAATACGTGATGCATCCAATTTCGAAGGATTGGATGAACGTTTTTTCCGCATTGCTGCGCAAACACCAGAAGAAAATGACCGGTTGGTGGCAGCAATTGAACAATGGATGAAAGAATAGCGGTATGGTTGGATGGATAGATGTTTTGCCATTGTTGTTGGCATGGATATTGGACATTTGTATCGGTGACCCGATGTGGATACCACATCCGGTAGTAGGTTTCGGGAAATTGATATCTAAGGGTGAACAAACATTGAATAAAGGGATGCATCGGATGCTGAAAGGAACATTGCTCGCTCTGCTTCTGGTGATAGGAACCTTTGTGGTGACAGCTTTTGTCTTAGGATGTTTGCCGGGATTCTTTCGTTGGATGGTGAGTGTCTTTTTGATATTCAGTTGCTTGGCTGGAACCACCCTTATCCGTGAAGT
>JAFTTU010000064.1 GCA_017466635.1 Bacteroides sp. | reverse complement strand
GGTGAATCAAGTGGAGCATCGGATGGAACCGGTTGTCATCTTCGATGGCGGTGAAAATGACATCAATCTTGACGAATTGCCCTCAGACATGGGATTCCAATATTATATGGAATACATGATGAATACGGAAAAGATGTTCTTGTTGGACAAAATACACTTGCCGCATGCGGACTTCTGCTTCCTGGCGAATGTGAAAGACAAGAAGGGTGGTGTTGTCTATCGGGACAAGCATGGAAAGGTCATGGTTTATTATCACAAGGATACACAAACTTTCCCTGTTCCTAATACCGTATATGAAAACAAACTGGTATTTGCAGCTATGCCGGAGCACATCGAGAAAATGGACATGACGCTGGTGGATGCCGAAAGCCAGGAACGCATCAAGGACTTGAAGGAGGATGACAATCAGGTGCTGGTGATTTATACGTTGAAAGATTGACGTAAAGAAGAAAGAAAGCGTTCTATGAAAAGTTGATAGGGAGAGAGAAAAGAGTTATAAGCTATTTAATGATTCATGATTTTTGAGTTATGGATTTAATCTGTATATTTGCGGAATAAAGCATTTAATAATATGAGTCCCAAACAGCCCACATCGGTCGCCGTATTGATGATTAATGCACAAGGAATGTTGATTACCGTACAAGGACAAGATTATTTCCTTTCATACAATCGTGTCCCTTGGTTACGTGATGCTCGAATCAGCAGTGTATTAAATGTTCGCATGAGTGGTCCCCGTGCTATCGAATGGCCGGATTTGGACGTTGATTTGGAAATAGAAAGCCTGCGCCATCCTGAACGCTATCCATTAGTCATCAAACGTTCACCGCTTGATGTAGTTTAATAAAAAAATACGAACTCACGTTAAAATACTTGTAACAATGAAAAATAATAAAGTTTTGATTCGCACTTGTATGAGAAAGAAAATCTTTTTCATACCTTTATTTTATATTCTATTTATTCATTTAAACATATTAGTGTTTTTTTTAATAAGCGTATGTTCTTGCTCTTCCCCACAAAAGGAAACAGTTTTGTCCGACTTAAATTATATATATGTAGATGAAAGCACTATTACGAAAATATCAAAAGAGGATTTTAAAGAACAGGATGTTAAGCAAATCCGTCAAATACCTCTGAATGTCATTATGATGAATAAGGAAGTGGATATATTGGTCAAAAATGGTTATTTAGTAATCAAAGCATTGGGTAGATATAGTGGTGCAAAATTAATAAACATATTCAGTGAAGACGGATCTAAACATATAAAAGAGTTGGCTCCATTTGGCTCAGGACCCGATGAATTTACAGATTTAAGAATTATTCCAACGAGTGATGACGATTTATTATGCTATATCTTGTCTTTACACAACAAAAAACTATATGCTTTGGATAATAAATTGTCTTTGGAATATATATCTATATTTCCTATGCCAAATAACATAGAAGATTTTAGACTAGGAGTTAATGACTTGTATCATTTAAAAACAGATGAATTCTTGTGTCAACAAAAAGCTGAAAATGGATTAGGAATTTGCAAGATTAACATTAATGATTCTATTGTAACAGGATTGGTAGGATTGAACTTTTCTGAAAGTCTTGATTCTTTTTGGCAAATTTATACAGGTCATACTGCATACAATCCTCAAAAGAATCTGATAGCATATTCTATGTCATTTTTTGATCGAATACTGTTATTCAATGCCGATAATAGTCATCTTAAAGTAATTCAATGTGGTACTCTCAGTAAACTTGTATCGAAGAGTAGAAGTGACTTTTACAATACAGGAGAAGAAAAAACCTATTACAGAGCGCTTTTTTCGGATGAAAACTTTTTTTATGCTTTATATAAAGGAGAAAAGAGGTATAGTCCTGATTTTGATGAAAACGGACACTACTATATTGAAAAATATGATTGGGAAGGCAATCCGGTAAAAAGATATAAACTACCCAAAGGTATGCGCTTTTATGGTGGATGTTCAACCAATGAAAATAATGTGTTCTATTTAGTATGTTCGCATGAGGATGAGTTTTTGTTTAAGGTTATTTTAGAGTAAATTTATAACTATGGAAAATCATCGATTTCTTCAAAAAGATGAGGGAAAAAGAGTTTTTTGAAAAAGGAATACAAAAGAAATGAACAGGGCTAGACCGTTTGGTAATTGATGCCAATCCGGTGGTGGTGATTGTGGAACCTTAAAACGTTCCGTAAAGATAAAAAATGTAAAACACATCAGAAATGAAAACAAAGCAAGTATGTCTGGCAATGATGGCGATAGCATTGGCTGCCTGTTCGGAAGGAAACCGGAAGACAGTCTCGTTGGAAGATATGCCGGTGGTAACACACAAGGAAGTAAGGGACGGACAAGAACTGACTGTCTGCAACCTTGAACTGATAGAAGATACCATCGACCTCCCTTTGAGTTATTTTGTGGAGGACCTGCAAATGGTGAAACTCGACAATCGGGATGAAGCCTTGGTAGGAAAAGGGCGCGTGTCCGTCTCCGAGAACTATCTCTTGGTTGCCAAGAGTAGCAATGAGCCTTACAAACTCTTCCGACGCGACGGTAACTTTGTGGGTACAGTGGGAAGCATCGGACAAGGCCCCGGTGAATATACCATGATTTATGATGTGCAGATAGACGAGAAGAGCGGACGAATCTATATGTTGCCTTGGAATGCCACTTCTATCCTGGTGTATGACTTGCAGGGAAAGTTCGAGAAGAGCATTCCGCTGAACAAGAAGTACGAGAAGCTCCGTGTGCCGAAAGGAAGAATCAAGGTAGATGCTGAGAATAACCGTATCGGGGTGGTGTTGCTTCCGTTCGACTATCTGCCGGTAGTGGCTTGGGTACAGGATATGGAAGGAAACGTCATCAGCGAAACATCGACGGAGCATTTCAAGGTGGCGCCCGACTTCGGCAATGAGGTGCTATCCATGAAGGCTACGGATGAACTGAGTGTGCAGATTACCGGATTGAAGGATGCGCTCATCCATCATCTGGATATGGACAAGGGAAGTCTGCGACCCGTCTTTTGGGTAGATAAAGGAAACAAGGAGCTTCAAATACATAGTTATAATGAGTATCCTTATCATTATGGCGGGGTAATAGCTTCCATCTTGCGAATCAACGAACGACAGTCGACTTCGACCGACCCCAAATTCTATCTGGTAGATAAGCAGACAGGGAAGGGATGCTTCTATCGGTTGTACAACGATTGGTTGGGAGATGCTCCCGTGTCTTGGTTGGAAGGATTGGATGGCTATTATACGCTGAACATCGAACCTGCCGATTTGCTCGACCTCTTGGAGAAAGTGCTGAAAGAGAATGCTTCCCTCGATGCCGAACGTCGCAAGAAACTGGAAGAAATGAAAGCCTCCATCGATGAGGATGAGAATAATTACGTATTCGTGGGCAAGCTTACTCCTCCGCCATCGATGCCTCAGACTTTCGTGAAACCGGAGTTCCAAAAGGAGGCAGAAGAAGTGAAGGCTGCTACCTTGAAGGAAGAGGACATCGTAGTGTCGGGCATCCGTTACGAAGCGGTGATCAAGAACGAGGGTGGTGTCCGTCTGGACATCGAGCAAGCATTGAAGAATGTCCGTCCGATGAAGATGAGTGAAGTGGGAAGCTCGGTTAAGATAGTTCCGCTTTGGGCGGTGGACAATAGTGTACCTGTGCCATACAAGGATGACTATTTGTTCCTCGATACGGAAGGATTGTATTTGTTGGATAGTGCCTATCAGAAAAAACGGATGTTGGTGAAGAATGTGTGCCGTTTTATACTTTATGAAAAGAACTATGCCTATACTTACAAATACACCCTTCGCAAACCTCTACGTGTTGACGAGGAAAAGGGAATCATACAATGTCAATTCCTGGCACGTAATGAGGAAAGCGGAATGGCTACTTTCTCCTTGGAGAAGTTGATGAAAAGTGATTCGGTCTTGCATACGCAGGATTACCAAAGCTTGTCGCCCGAAGTGTATCCTTTGTTGTTCACTTCCGATGCATTCATTACTTACAAAAAGAATACGGGAACATTCTATACACATTCTTTCAGAGGCGATACCCTTTGTCGTTTCGAGTTGATGCCCGACTATCTGCCTACGGCTGACTATCGCAATGGCGAAAGTTTCTCGGCATATTCTTTGAACGGACAGAATTTTGTCCGCCTTCCTTACGACAAGACGGTGTATCGGTTGGTGGACAACCATACACTTCAGGCCGTGTATCAGTTGGATTTCGGAGGTCTGCGTCATGCCACAGGAAAAGAAGTCATCAGTGGGGCAAACATTGACAATGCTTATCAGGTAAAGGGATGGATAGAAACAGACGAGTTCATCTTCATCCGTATGTCTCAAGGACACGACAGCCCTATTAACCGCGAGAAGAAGGCTGTCAAGCTCTATTCGTTGGTATATAACAAGGAAACGGGCGAGTTCTTCACCCTGCCGCAATCCAAGGAACTGACGGATGCGATGCTGGAGGGCGATTTGTTGGGAGGCTTGGATTGGTGGCCCCAAACCTACGGAAACGGCAAGATGTATCGATATTATTCTTCCAAGGCTTTGACTCCGGCAATGCAGAAGCAGATAAAAGGTGTAGAAGCGTTGAAAGAAAACGAATGGGTGATGGTCATATTTGAATAAAGCTTTGTTGGAAGCGATGAGGGATATGACAAAACGTAACGAATGATTGTTTGATGAATTGGAAAAGGAATGGGCTGAATACCCGGTATTCCATATCGACTTTAATGGAGAAGATTATACAAGATTTGGAAAATTGGAAGAAAAGATAGTGGGAGCTATCGAAACTTGGGAAGCCGAGTATGGACGTGATCCTTATAAGCAAGCTTTGGGTGACCGTTTCATTTACGTGTTGGCGCAAGCTGCCAGAAAATATGGACGACGTTCGGTTGTTCTGATTGACGAATACGACAAACCGCTACTGGATGAGAAAAAACAAAAAGGGGCATGAAGCCCCTTTTTTCGTGTATATTCGAGTCTGACTATTAGACAATGCCTTGTGCCATCATAGCCTTGGCCACCTTCATGAAGCCGGCGATGTTTGCACCCTTTACATAGTTCACATAACCGTCAGGTTCTGTACCATACTTCACGCAATTTTCGTGGATATTTTCCATGATGTAGTGAAGCTTGTTGTCCACTTCTTCGGCACTCCAAGAAAGACGTTCCGAGTTCTGGCTCATTTCAAGACCCGATACCGATACACCACCTGCATTGGCGGCCTTGCCCGGAGCATAGAGAATCTTGGCTTCCTGGAAGATACGGATAGCTTCCGGAGTAGAAGGCATGTTTGCACCTTCCGATACAGCAATTACACCATTGTCAACCAACATACGTGCATGTTCGCCGTTCAATTCGTTCTGAGTAGCTGATGGGAGAGCAATGTCTGCCTTTTCGCCCCATGGCTTTTCGCCCGGTACGTATTTCACACCATATTGTTCTGCATATTCGCGGATACGGCCACGGTAGAGGTTCTTCAATTCCATGATATAATCCAACTTTTCGCGGTCGATACCGTCCGGGTCATAAATATAACCGTCAGAGTCTGACATGGTCAATACCTTACCACCCATCTGGATCACCTTTTCGGCGGTATATTGAGCCACATTACCCGAACCGGAAATCAAGACAGTCTTGCCTTGCAAGTCCATTCCTTTGGTCTTGAGCATTTCCAACAAGAAGTAAACGTTACCGTAACCGGTTGCTTCCGGACGTACCAAAGAACCACCGAATTCACGACCCTTACCGGTGAATGTACCTGTAAACTCGCGGGTAAGTTTCTTGTACATGCCGAACATGAAGCCTACTTCACGGCCGCCTACACCGATATCGCCTGCAGGTACGTCGGTGTCCGGACCGATGTGACGCCACAGTTCCAACATGAATGCCTGGCAGAAGCGCATCACTTCAGCATTTGACTTGCCACGAGGAGAGAAGTCGGAACCGCCCTTGCCGCCACCCATCGGGAGAGTAGTCAACGAGTTCTTGAATGTCTGTTCGAATGCCAAGAACTTCAAGATACTGAGGTTTACAGATGCGTGGAAACGGATACCGCCCTTGTAAGGACCGATAGCGTTGTTATGTTGTAT
The DNA here is from genome assembly GCA_017466635.1 of Bacteroides sp. Classification (GTDB taxonomy): domain Bacteria; phylum Bacteroidota; class Bacteroidia; order Bacteroidales; family Bacteroidaceae; genus Phocaeicola. The sequence goes on along the minus strand of JAFTTU010000064.1, from coordinate 3,691 downwards.
ACGATAGCCCATGTTGGTCTGGATATTGCCTTTATCGTCCATCCAAGTGACACGGAACTGATATACACGGTCAGGAATACACAAACGTTCAATCAAGTTTACCTTGTCGAATTCAGGGTGCTTGTTGTATTCTTCTTCGATAGTACCAAGCACTTCTTCCACGGCCTGATGGTATTCAGGTTCGTTGGGAAATCTTCTTTTAAGATCTTCTAATACCTTTGTTGCGTTCATAATTTCTAATATTTAGTGTTGTTAATATTCTCTCTTAAATTGTGGTTGCGAAAGTATGTATAATATTTGATGTATGCAACGTTTTATAAAGAAAATAACAAATTTATTGTCAAAAAGTTTATTGTTTGCATAAATATCAAATAAAAAGATTATCTTTTTCTGCTTTTAACGGATTTTATGATTGGAATAAACACCAATGCTCCCGATATGACAATGGTTAGTATCAACGGACCGTCAATTTGTTCGGCTCCCACCAATATGAGGTAGCAAATAGCTACCCATAATAGTGTGAGGATGACGGATTGTGTCGTATTTAATGGTCTTCTCATTGTTTCTTCTTCTTTTCTACAATCGCATCGATGACTGCTACGGCGGTAATGTTCACGATATCGCGAACGGATGCTTCACAGTCGGTAAAGTGAATCGGTTTGTTCAATCCCATCTGGATAGGACCAATGACTTCGGTTTCGTTCATCGACTGGATGAGTTGGTAAGTGGCATTGGCTGAGCTGAGGTTCGGGAATATCAAGGTATTCACATCCTTGCCAATCAAGCGGGTGAACGGATACTTTTCGTCACGGGCTTCCTTGTTCATGGCGTACTTCACCTGCATTTCACCGTCGATAGCCAGTTCCGGGTATTCATTCTGCATGATGTCGATGGCTTCGTGTACCTTGGCAGGGCTACCTTCGCTATCCGAACCGAAGTTGGAGTAGGAGAGCATGGCCATGACCGGAGTATGGTTGAAGAATTCCACCGTAGTTTTCGACAATTTGGCGATATCTACCAAGGTATCTGTATCTGGATGACGGTTAATCAGAGTATCTGCCAAGAAATAAGTACCTTTCTTGGAGTTGAGGATGTGCATGGTACCGAAATGCTTGAATTCCTTGCGGATGCCAATCACTTCCTTTGCTACCTTAATGGTATTGGAATACTTGGTGTACAGACCGGTGATGAATGCATCGGCTTCGCCGGTTTCCACCATCATCATGCCGAAGTAGTTGCGTTCGAACATCTTGTCGTTTGCTTCCTGGAAGTTGGCACCTTGACGGGCACGCTTTTCAGCCAAGATACGGGCATAACGTTCACGACGAGATGCTTCGTTCGGATGACGGAGATTTACCACCTCGATGCCTTCCAAACTGAGGTCGAGTTCCTTGGCGAGCTTGCCGATGGCTTCGTCGTTACCCAAGAGAATCGGATGACAGATGCCTTCTGCCTTCGCTTCGACTGCAGCTTTCAACATCGTCGGGTGAATACCTTCGGCAAATACCACACGTTGCGGGTCACGACGGGCTGTATCGTAAAGCTGACGGGTAAGCTTGCTTTCCAGGCCCATCAGTTCCTTCAAGTGCTGGCGATAAGCTTCCCAGTCGGTAATCGGTTTGCGTGCTACACCTGAATCCATTGCTGCCTTTGCCACGGCCATAGATACTTCGGTAATCAAGCGTGGGTCAACCGGCTTTGGAATGAAATATTCCGGACCGAAAGTGAAGTTGTTCACATGATAGACTTCATTCACGACATCAGGTACGGGTTGCTTGGCCAAATTGGCAATGGCGTGTACTGCAGCCAGTTTCATTTCTTCGTTGATAGCGGTAGAAGCTACATCCAACGCTCCACGGAAGATGTATGGGAAACCAATGACATTATTAATCTGATTCGGATAGTCACTTCGGCCGGTAGACATCAATACATCCGGACGGGCCGCCATGGCATCTTCGTAGGAAATTTCCGGTACCGGGTTGGCCAAGGCGAATACAATCGGATGGCTAGCCATGCTGCGAATCATGTCCTGTGTCAAGACATTACCCTTGGACAAACCGAGGAATACATCGGCTCCTTGGATGGCTTCATCCAAAGTGTGGAGGTCACGGCGGTCGGTCGCAAAGTAACGCTTGGTGTCGTCCAACTTCTCACGGTCGCTGGTAATTACTCCCTTCGAGTCGAGCATGATGATGTTTTCGTGGGTAGCCCCCAATGCTTCGTACAATTTGGTACAAGAAATAGCTGCAGCACCGGCACCGTTTACCACAATGCGTACATCTTCAATCTTCTTGCCAGCCACTTCGAGGGCGTTCAGCAATCCTGCTGAAGAGATGATGGCAGTACCGTGCTGGTCATCGTGCATCACCGGAATGTCCAGTTCTTCCTTCAATCGGCGTTCGATTTCAAAACATTCAGGAGCCTTGATGTCTTCCAGGTTGATACCCCCGAAAGTCGGGGCAATGGCCTTGACTGCTTCGATGAACTTTTCAGGGTCCTTTTCGTTTACTTCGATGTCAAAAACGTCGATTCCACCGTATATTTTGAACAAAAGTCCCTTTCCTTCCATGACCGGTTTTCCTGCCATGGCACCGATGTCACCGAGGCCCAAAACGGCAGTGCCGTTGGAGATGACAGCCACCAAGTTTCCCTTGGCGGTATATTTATAAGCATCTTGTGGATTCTTCTCGATTTCGAGACATGGTTCAGCTACGCCCGGAGAATAGGCGAGTGACAAGTCTGTCTGCGTACTATAAGGCTTGGTCGGGACAACCTCAATCTTGCCCGGCTTGCCCTGTGAGTGATAGAGCAAGGCGGCTTCTTTTGTAATTTTAGCCATAATCTTTTTCCTTAAAATTCCTATTCTTGTGAAAATTGGTCGCAAATGTACAAATAAAATTATAAAATGTCGTTTGTTGGCAGAAAAAAATATCGAAACGTTTTGCGAAAAGAGGCCCGATATATCTTCTATATAATTAAAAGCATTTACCTGTCTATTTGTTTAGAACCATCTAAATTTCTGATTTTGTAGTAAAGAGGTGTTATTATTGCTTAATGGGAGGTGTCTATACTTTATTATGTGCAAAAAAAAGAATAATTTTGCACGTTGAAATGATTGTAGGGCTAGAAACAACAAAAACTAGAAACAATATAACATTAAAATTAGGTATACATTAATGAAATTCTTATTGAAACCCGTGTTGGCGCTTGCTATGCTCGCTATGTTGGCAACAGGCGCAAAGGCTCAGGACACGCTGAAAATCTCTCTGTCAGAGGCGATACAGATTGCGTTGAGCGAAAATCCGACTATCAAGGTAGCCGATCAGGAAATTCAGTTGAAGAAAGAAGCAAACCGTGAAGTGCTTTACGGCTTGCTTCCGGAAGCCAATTTGGTAGGTAGTTATACACATACCATCAAGAAGCAGACTTTTGCGATGATGGATACCATCATGCAGGTGGGTACTACCAACAATGTGAGCGGTGGTCTTTCCGTGAGCCTTCCGGTATTTGCTCCGGCTTTGTACAAGAGCATCAAGTTGACAAAAACTGATGTGAAGTTGGCAGTTGAAAAGGCCCGCGCTTCCCGTTTGGATATGGTGAACCAAGTAACCAAGGCTTTCTATCAGTTGCTTTTGGCGCAGGATAGCTACAACGTGCTTCAGAAGAGCTACAAGCAGAGTGAAGACAACTT
>JAFTTU010000063.1 GCA_017466635.1 Bacteroides sp. | reverse complement strand
ATGAAGTTATATCAATTATCACAAATTCCGAATTGTTATACAAATCTATAGAATAAAACCATACTATCAGAATCAGACAAAAAAGTATCGGTTACTTTCTATAAAGGAATGTATTTTTGCGATATATAACATTAAAATCGAATCTTATGCGCAATCTACTACTTGTCTTGGCATTATGTGCCACAGCAATCTTCTCCTGCCAGTCGGAGAAGAAGCAAGCCGAAACATCGGACTTTATCCGGATAGAGAACGGACAGTTCATCCGCGACGGACAACCTTATTATTATGTAGGTGCCAACTTCTGGTATGGCGCTATCCTTGCCTCGGAAGGCGAAGGCGGCAACCGCGAACGCCTCCATAAAGAGCTCGACTATCTGAAGAGCATCGGCGTTGACAATCTCCGCATCCTCGTGGGAGCCGATGGAAGCAACGGTGTCCCGACCAAGGTTGAGCCAACCCTCCAAAAGGAACCGGGTGTATACAATGATACCATCCTCGCCGGTCTGGACTACCTGATGATGGAACTGGACAAGCGCGACATGTATGCCATCCTCTACCTGAACAATTCATGGGAATGGAGCGGTGGCTATTCCATGTACCTGCAATGGGCAGGCAAGGGAAAAGCAGTCGTTCCTGCCATCGACGGTTGGCCGCAATACATGGAGTACGTAAAGCAATATGTACAATGTGATGAAGCGAAAGCACTCTTTGCCAAGCACGTGGACTTCATCCTGAACCGCGAGAACCGTTATACCCATCGGAAATACATCGACGACCCTGCCATCATGTCCTGGCAAATCGGTAACGAGCCACGCGCCTTCTCTGACGAAAACAAGCCGGCTTTCGAGAAATGGATTGCCGAAGTGGCTGCACAAATCCGCTCCATCGACCCGAACCACTTGATTTCAGTAGGTAGCGAAGGTAAGCACGGTTGTGAACAGGACATCGCCCTCTTCGAACGCATCCATGCGGACAAGAACATCGATTACTTGACCCTCCACATGTGGCCATACAACTGGGGTTGGGTGAAAGAAGACGCCTTGAGTGAAGGCGTAGCCGGTGCCAAGGAAAAGGCCAAAGCTTACTTGGACGAACATTTGGCTTTGTCTGCCAAGTACCAGAAGCCTGCAGTCATGGAAGAATTCGGTTTCCCTCGTGACGGTTTCCAGTTCAAGAAGGATGTTCCGACTACAGCCAGAGATGAATTCTATCGCTACATCTTCGAATTAATCAGCAGCGATGCCAAGCAGAAAGGCTACTTTGCCGGATGTAACTTCTGGGGATGGGGCGGTTTCGCCGAACTAGCCGACGACCACATCAATTGGATGAAGGGCGATGATTACACCGGTGACCCGGCACAGGAACAACAAGGCTTGAATTCCGTCTTTGCTTCAGACGCAAGCACTACCCAGCTTATCAAGGAAATCAATACCCAACTGGGGAATGTGAAATAATCGTCCCAAGAGGGGGTGTGTAAACGTATTATAGGCACGGATTACACGGATTTTACGGATTTAGTAAAGAAAAACATTCACTAAAAACCGTGTTAATCCGTGTAATCCGTGCCTTTTAAAAAAGCGCCACTATTTACTGTCCTCTACCAATCCACCAAATCTTCAAGGTATAGAACAAGACGATTCCCAACATCAGCACCACCGCCATGGGAATAAAAGATACTGCCACTTCTAGCGGCAAGCCAACCGTATCGGCTGACATGGCCAATAAAACGGAAAGCCAAAGCACACCGCTAACCAAAGTCATGATGCGACACATGCGGCTTATCAAACCAATCTGACGATAGAACACCGCCGGTTTCAATCGAATGGGAAGATTCACCAACTTACGGTTGTAGGCAGCCGATGCACAGACAGCCATCATCACGACAAACACCGCCGCTATAATCCAATACACTTCCTTACCCGACCAGCCATCCACTTCACCCGCAAAATTGAAATGCGAAGGAACCGTATCCGGTGCCTTGCTATAAAGCACTCCCGTCAAGACCAACAGACATACCGCCATCGCAGCAGCTACCAGTTCCAACAAACGGTCCGACAAAGTAATCGGTTTCTTCTTTCTGTCTCGACTTACATCCCAAAACTTATATTTCATCTTTTTCTTCCTCCGTTGATTTAGTCCGTTTCTTCTTCATTCTTCCATTCTTTCGCAGAGCTTCGGCGATAATCCATTGCAGCTGGCCATTGATGGAGCGGAACTCGTCGGCTGCCCACTTTTCCAGTGCATCCATGGTTTCCGCATCCACCCGCAGCACGAAGCTTTTTACTGATTCCTTCTTTGCCATAGCAAGAAAGGGTTTAGTGATTCAATGTACCTGAATTGATGACCGGCTGGGCGGGCTCATCCGCACAGAGCACCACAAGCAAGTTGCTTACCATTGCTGCCTTCTTTTCTTCGTCAAGTTCCACAATTTCCTCTGCCGAAAGCTTGTCAAGGGCCATCTTCACCATGGATACGGCACCTTCCACAATCTTTTCACGGGCTGTGATAATAGCACTTGCCTGTTGACGACGAAGCATCACCGCTGCAATTTCCGGTGCGTAAGCCAAATAATTGATACGGGCTTCGACAATCTCCATTCCCGCCATCGCCAAGCGTTCGTTCAAGCGCTTTTCCAATTGGTCGTTGATTTCATCTCCACCACCGCGAAGTGTCAGTTCGTCCACATCCTGGTCATTGTCGTCGTAAGCATATTCACCGGCCACCTGACGGAGAGCCGCATCACTCTGTACACGGACAAAGGCTTCGAATGCACTCATTCGTCCTGCTACGGTAGCTATGCCATTCTTGTTGGCCATGGTCTGTGCATCGATTTCGAACATCGCCTTATAGGTATCCTTCAACTTCCATACCAACACCAAGCCGATGAGAATCGGGTTACCAATTTTATCGTTCACCTTAATCGGTTCCACATCGAGGTTGCGGGCACGCATCGATAGTTTCTTCTTTTCCATAAAAGGATTCACCCAATAGAAACCGGTTTCCTTGAAGGTTCCTTCGTACTTACCGAAAAACACCATCACACGGGCTTCATTCGGTTCGTTGGAGAAATACCCTGCCAGCATGATGAAGAATGCCAGCGACAGGACAATCATGGTCGGGATAGAAAACCACATCACATCCATTGCATAATACATCGTCAAGAATGCCAAAGCCGGCAACACCACCAAATTGACCAACAAGGCTAAAAAGCCATTCATCAACATACCGTTGTAATTTCTTTCCTTTGCTTCCATATTTATCTATTTTTGATATTATTTTGATAGCACAAAGAAAGAAACAATCTCTAACAATTGCAAGCGTTTTATATATGTTTTTAAGCAGAATTGCCTATATTTGCAAAAACAAAAGAAAACATATGCAGATAGATACCCGAAACCCCGAATTCCAGGATGCACTGAATCTTGTTCAGTACACTCGCCAGTCAGTCTTTCTGACCGGTAAGGCCGGCACGGGTAAATCGACCTTCCTGAAATACATCTGTGCCAACACCAAGAAGAAGCACGTGGTATTGGCACCGACGGGTATTGCGGCCATCAATGCCGGAGGAAGTACCCTGCATAGTTTCTTCAAGCTCCCCTTCCATCCCTTGTTGCCGGACGACCCGAACTTCAGTCTGAAAGGCGGGAAGCTGCATAGTTTCCTGAAATACTCGTCCGAGCACCGGAAGCTCATCAAGGAAATCGAGTTGGTCATCATTGACGAGATTTCCATGGTACGGGCAGACATCATCGACTTTATCGACAAGGTACTTCGGGTGTATTCACAGAACATGCGTGAACCGTTCGGAGGCAAGCAAATCCTGTTGGTGGGTGATGTGTATCAGTTGGAGCCGGTAGTGAAGAGCGATGAACGGGAAATCCTCAACCGTTTCTACCCCACTCCGTATTTCTTCTCGGCACGAGTATTCAATGAAATCGAACTTGTGTCCATCGAACTGACCAAGGTGTATCGACAAACGGACAAGGCATTCGTGAGCGTGCTCGACCATATCCGAACAAATACTGCCGGAGCCTTCGACCTGCAACTGCTGAATACCCGCTACGGCACCGAAATCGAAGAAAGCGAGAGCGACATGTACATCACCCTCGCCACCCGACGCGATACGGTGAACTTCATCAACGAAAAGAAATTGGCAGAACTCCCTGGCGAATCGGCTATCCTGAAAGGTGAAATCAAGGGCGAGTTTCCAGAGAACAGCCTCCCTACGCTGATGGAACTGGAGTTGAAGCCGGGAGCACAAATCATCTTCATCAAGAACGACCCCGACAAGCGATGGGTGAATGGAACCATCGGCACGGTGTCGGGCATCGACGAGAACGATACCATCTATGTCATCACCGAAGACGGGCAAGAATTCGACGTGAAGAAAGAACGATGGGCGAATATCCGCTATCGATACAACGAACAGGAAAAGAAAATCGAGGAAGAGGAATTGGGCGTATTCATCCAATACCCCATCCGTTTGGCATGGGCCATCACCATCCACAAGAGCCAAGGACTGACCTTCAGCCGGGTGGTCATCGACTTTACGGGCGGTGTCTTTGCCGGTGGCCAAGCCTATGTAGCCCTCAGCCGATGCACCTCACTTGATGGCATTCAATTGAAGAAACCCATCGCCCGTGGTGATATCTTTGTCCGACCGGAGATTGTAAGTTTTGCCCAACGCTTCAACAACCGGCAAGCCATCGACAAGGCGCTGAAGCAAGCGCAAGCCGACATCCAATACAAGGAAGCCGTGAAGCACTTCGACGAAGGCAACTTCGAAGGCTTCCTGGAACAGTTCTTCAAGGCGATTCATTCCCGATACGACATCGAGCGACCGGTCATCAAACGGTTCATCCGAAAGAAGTTGGGCATCATCAACCAACTGAAAGAAGAGAACCGCCAACTGAAGGACCGGATGCACGAACAACGGAAGAACCTGGAGAAGTACGCCAAGGAGTATTACCAGATGGGCAACGACTGCATCACGCAAGCCCACGACTCCAGAGCCGCCATTGCCAATTATGACAAGGCCATCGAGCTTTACCCGAAGTTTGTGGATGCTTGGGTACGCAAAGGCATTACCTTATATAATGACAAGCACTTCTACGAAGCGGAAGTCTGTCTGAACGAAGCGGTACAACTGAGCCCGACTTCCTTCAAAGCCATCTATAATAGAGGGAAGATACGACTGGCATTGGAAAACATCGACGGTGCATTGGGCGACTTGGACCGTGCCATTTCCTTGAAACCGGAACACCCCAAGGCACACGAGCTCTTCGGCGATGCACTGATGCGGATGGGAAAAGAGGAAGAAGCCGCCATCCATTGGGCTTTGGCGGAACGATTGAGAGAAAAGAAAAAGAAAGAATGATATTTTGGCACGGATTACACGGATTAACACGGTTTTTAGCCATGTATGACATCACATGAATCCGTGAGCTCCGTGTAATCCGTGCCTAAAACGAAAACAACATGCTGATAAAATTATACGAAAAGAACAACAGCCCCAAAGACCTCGCACGCATTGTCGAGGTATTGGAAGAAGGAGGCATCATCATCTACCCTACCGACACGATGTATGCCATTGGTTGCCATGCCTTGAAGGAAAGAGCCGTGGAACGCATTTGCCGTTTCAAGGGCATCGACCCACGGAAACATAACCTCTCGATTATCTGTTACGATTTAAGCAACATCAGCGAATATGCCAAGGTGGACAACAATACCTTCAAGCTGATGAAGCGCAACTTGCCGGGAGCGTTCACCTTTATATTAAATACCGGAAGCCGTCTTCCGAAGATTTTCAAGAACCGCAAGGAAGTGGGCATCCGTGTGCCCGACCATGCCGTGATTCGTGAAATCTGTCAGTTGCTCGATGCCCCGATTCTTACCACTACCCTTCCGTTGGAAGAGGGAGAGGACATCGAATACATCACCACTCCCGAACTGATAGCCGAGAAGTTCGGAGGCGAGGCAGACATCATCATTGATGGAGGCATCGGCGGCACCGAACCTTCTACCGTAGTGAATTGCACGGAAGGAGAAGCGGAGATTGTGCGTCAAGGTAAAGGATGGTTGGAAGAATAAACAAACAAAAACTATATTATTAACAACTCAATTTCAGGTATTATGTTTTTAATGATTACAAGCGAAATGGTCAATGAGTTCATCGCCAAGGCACTGAACTCATGTATCGATTTGGGAGGCCGCATCTTGGCAGCTCTCATCATTTTCATTATTGGTAAATTCATCGTAAACTGGCTTAACAAGCTTTTTGCCAAGATGCTTGAAAGACGTAAAGTGGATGCCAGCATCCAAAGTTTCTTGAAGAGCATCGTCAATATCACACTCTTGGTATTGTTGTTCCTGGCAGTGATTGGTAAGTTGGGTATCGAGCTGACCAGTTTTGCCGCCCTCTTGGCCTCTGCCGGTGTAGCTATCGGTATGGCGCTTTCGGGCAACTTGTCGAATTTTGCCGGTGGTGTCATTATCCTCGTGTTCCGCCCTTATAAAGTAGGCGATTACATCGAAGCCTCAACGGGTGCATCGGGAACCGTAACAGACATTCAGATTTTCCATACCGTCCTCACCACTCCGGACAATCGGGTAGTCTTTGCTCCGAACGGTGCGATGAGTGGTGCCGTAGTGACCAACTACAGCCGCAAGGACACTCGCCGTGTGGATTTCTCTTTCGGTGTGGAATATGGTACAGACTTCGAACTGGCCAAGTCGACCATTATGGAAGTCATCAGCAAGGATAGCCGTATCTTGAATGACCCGGCACCATTCATCGAATTGGGTGCTTTGGCAGACAGCAGCGTGAACATCACCGTCCGTGTTTGGGTGAATGCTGCCGACTATTGGGGTGTGAACTTCGACATGAACAAGAATGTATATGCTACATTCAATGCGAAGGGTATCTCATTCCCATTCCCGCAATTGACTGTGCATCAAGCATAAAAATAAAGAGGAGCGTTTATCGCTCCTCTTTATTTTTATATCGTTTCCCCTGCCAAGCATCCCGCTCCCTCATCCGCTTCTTCACCTTGTCCGTAAACTCATGGTTCTTCAAGCCCCAGTCGGGAGCTATCAAGAGTTCCTTGGGCGATTGCGAGACGAAACGCTCCAACACAATGTCGGGACGAAGATGCTCCACATAGTCTATCACCAAGTCGATGTATTCGTCAGCCGAATAGAGATGGAAATCTTCCGGCTGCAATTCGAATTCATGCGCCATCCGAGTACCCTTAATCAATTGCAACTGATGAAGCTTCAAGGTGGTCAACGGCAAGGACGAAAGCAATCCGGCTTGTGCAATCAATGCCTCCCGCTCTTCTCCCGGAAGTCCCAGTATGATGTGCGCTCCTACCCGGATGCCACGGGCTGCTGTCTTTCGAACAGCCTCTGCCGCCACCTCATAGGTATGACCCCGATTGATACGTTTCAAGGTCACATTGTCCGTGCTCTCGATTCCATATTCCACAATGAGGAAAGTCTGCCGATTCAGTTCTTCCAAGTAATCGAGCAAGGCATCGGGCATACAGTCGGGACGAGTACCGATGACCAATCCCACCACATCCTTCACCGCCAAAGCTTCCTCATACTTTCTCTTGAGTTCCTCCAGCCCAGCGTATGTATTGGTATAGGCTTGGAAGTAAGCCAGGAACTTCATGTCGGGATACTTACGGGCAAAGAACAGCTTGCCTTCCTCCAACTGCTCGGTCACACTCTTTTCCGTCTTGCAATACGCCGGATTGAACGTCTGGTTATTGCAATACGTGCATCCGCCATAGCCCACCGTACCGTCCCGGTTCGGGCAAGTGAATCCGGCATTCAGGGAAATCTTCTGCACTTTGTACGGAAAGTGTGCCGACAGGTAGGCAGAAAGGTCATTGTATCGGGTATCATTCATTTTCATAACACAAAGATAGACAAATCCGAACAAAAGTTTTATCTTTGCCACCAAGAAAAAATCCAAAACTCTCAATACACATGAAAAAGTTAAGTATTCTGATGATGTTGTGCCTAAGCGTACTCTTCGCCTATGCCCAACAGGTAACCTTACAGGAAGTAGCCACCGGAGCCTATCGCATGGAAGGCATCTACGGCATCAAGCCGATGCTGGACGGTGAACATTACACCCAAATCAGCCGTGACGGAAAGAAGATTGTGAAGTATTCCTTCAAGACCGGCCAGGAAGTAGGAACGGTGTTCGATGTAGAGACTGCCCGCGACTGCACTTTGAAGTCATTCGACGACTACATCATGTCGCCTGATGAAACTAAGATTCTCATCCAGACAGAAACGAAGCCTATCTATCGCCGCTCGTTCACCGCTGTCTATTATATCTTTAATGTACGCAACAATACCCTCGAACCGCTCTCGGACGGTGGTCCTCAACAAGTGCCTTTGTTCTCACCGGACGGCAACCAGATTGCTTTCGTCCGTGACAACAACATCTACCTTGTGAAGCTCCTTTTCGGCAACAGCGAATCGCAAGTGACCAAGGACGGCAAGTTCAATCATGTCTTGAACGGTATTCCTGACTGGGTATACGAAGAAGAATTCGGCTTCAACCGTGCCTTCGACTTCAGTGCAGACGGAACCATGCTCGCATACATCCGCTTCGACGAAAGCCAGGTGCCGATGTATTCCTTCCCATGGTACAAGGGTTTGAAACCTTCCCTCGACGAATATACCGTCTATCCGGGTGCTTATGAATACAAGTATCCGATGCCGGGTGTAGACAACTCGAAAGTGACCGTTCATACCTTCGACATCAAGAGCAAGGTGACTCGCCAGATGGACCTTCCTTTGGACGTAGACGGTTATATTCCACGCATCCATTTCACCGACAATCCGGACGTGCTGGCCATCTCGACCTTGAACCGTCACCAGAACCGTTTCGACTTATACTTTGCCAATCCTCGCAGTACCCTCTGCAAGCTCGTGGTACGTGACGAAGCCGACCAATACATCAAGGAAGAAGCCTATGGCAACCTGACCTTCTATCCGGAAAACTTCGTGATGATGAGCGAACGCGACGGTTACAACCACCTCTATCTCTATTCAGCCGGTGGCAACCTCATCAAGCAAATCACCAAGGGTCAGTTCGAAGTGAAGGACTTCCTCGGTTGGGACAAGAAGACCAATACCTATTATTATACCAGCAACGAAGGAAGTCCGCTTCGCAGCGCTGTCTATAAGATTGACGGCAAGGGACGCAAGACCAAGCTCTCGACCAAGGAGGGTACCAACCGTGCCATCTTCAGCAAGAGCATGAAGTATTATATCAATACCTTCACCAACTTGACTACCCCTCAGATTATCACTATCAACGACAATACCGGCAAGACCTTGACCACTCTGGTGGACAATCAGAAACTCGTGCAGAAAGTGTCCAAGCTGAACATGCCTAGCAAGGAATTCTTCAGCTTCACCACCAGCGACGGTGTGGAACTGAACGGATGGATGATGAAGCCTGCCAACTTCGACCCGAACAAGAAGTATCCGGTCATCATGCACCAGTACAGTGGTCCGGGCTCACAAAGAGTCATCGACCAATGGAACATCGGTTCCCGTAGCGACGGTGGTATGTTCGAGGCTTATATGGCCGACCACGGTTTTATCTCCGTCTGTGTAGACGGACGCGGTACCGGTGGACGTGGTGCTGAATTCGAGAAATGTACTTACATGAACCTCGGTGTGAAGGAAGCCCGCGACCAAGTGGAAACAGCCCTTTACCTCGGCACACTCCCTTACGTGGATGCCAAGAACATCGGCATCTGGGGTTGGAGTTTCGGTGGATACACCACATTGATGGCGATGAGCGAAGGTACGCCGGTATTCAAGGCAGGTGTAGCCGTAGCCGCTCCTACCGACTGGCGTTTCTACGACACCGTCTATACCGAACGTTTCATGCGTACTCCGAAGGAAAACATGGAAGGTTACGAAGCCTCATCTGCCATGAACCGGGTAGACAAGCTCCACGGTGAGTTGCTCCTGATGCATGGTACTGCCGATGACAATGTTCACCTCCGCAATGCCAGCGAATACAGCGAGGCCCTGGTACAAGCCGACAAGCAGTTTGATATGCACATCTACACGAACCGCAATCACAGCATCCGTGGCGGCAATACCACCAAGCATTTGCTCACTCGTGT
>JAFTTU010000062.1 GCA_017466635.1 Bacteroides sp. | reverse complement strand
AGAGGGTCCTTGGTTCAAGTCCAAGAGGAAGAGCAAAAAACTCAATGCAAATTCTTCCTTAGCTCAGTCGGTTAGAGCATCTGACTGTTAATCAGAGGGTCCTTGGTTCAAGTCCAAGAGGAAGAGCAAAAAGGTTCGCAAATTGCGAACCTTTTTTGTTGTATACCTTTTCATCAAAAAAAAAGTCCATCAGAAGATGGACTCTTTTGTTTCGGTAGTGAACAATTCCAAAGCCTTGATTCCCATGACCGAATTGCCCTTGCTGTTCAGACGGGGACTCCATACCGCAACGGAATACTGCAACGGATAGATGGCCACAATGCCACCCCCTACACCACTCTTGCCCGGAAGCCCCACCAGATAAGAAAACTCACCCGCCTCATCGTAGAAACCGCACGTCTGCATGATGGCATTCATACGCTTCACCTGCGAGGTAGTCAGGGTGACACCGGCATAATTGAACTTCTTGCGATGATTGGCAAACGCCAGAAAAGCCAAGGATAGTTCCCGGCAACTCATCTCGATGGAGCACATCAGGAAATAGAAACGGAGTACCCGCTCGATGTCGTTCTCAATCGTTCCGTGGTATTTCAACAGATTGGCTATGGCAGCATTCAGGTACCCCTTCTCGCGCTCGGAAACAGCCACCTCATCGTTGTACTGGATGGTATCATTGCCCGACACGGCACGGACGAACGCCAGGAAATCCTCCTCGGGCGACTTCAGCATACTAAGCAGGATGTCGCTCATCACGATGGCTCCGGCATTGATGAACGGATTCCGGGGAATCCCCTTCTCCACCTCAAGCTGGATCAGGGAGTTGAAAGCCGTACCCGAAGGCTCCTTCCCCACCCGTTTCCAGAGCTCGTCGCCCTTCAATGAAAGACACATCGCCAAGGCAAACACCTTGGAGATACTCTGGATGGAGAAGCGGGTATCCGCCTGCTCGATAGAATAGATTTCACCATAAATGGTATGAATGCACATGCCGAACTGGTCGGGATTCACCTTCGCCAAAGCCGGAATATAGTCCGCCTGTTTGCCCTTTTTGGCATACGGCTGAATGGCCTGATAAATATTTTCGAGAATTTGTTGATAATCCATAGTCCATCTCATTTGATTTATCTACAAAAATACTATATATTTGCGAAAACTCAAATTAACCTTAAATTTTTCACAGTATGTATAGAATGATTTTGAACGAAACTTCGTACTTTGGTGCAGGTTGTCGTGAAAGTATCGCCGTAGAAGCGGCTCGCAGAGGCTTCAAGAAAGCATTTTTTGTAACAGACAAGGACTTGATCCGTTTCAAGGTAGCCGACAAGGTGATTGAAGTGTTCGAAAAGAACAACATCCCTTACGAAATCTACAGCGACGTGAAGGCCAACCCGACCATTGCCAACGTGCAGAACGGTGTAGCTGCCTTTACCGCATCAGGCGCCGACTTTATCGTGGCCTTGGGTGGTGGTTCGGCTATCGATACTGCCAAGGGTATCGGTATCGTATTCAACAACCCGGAATTTGCTGATGTCAAATCATTGGAAGGTGTAGCAGACACCAAGAAGAAGGCTGTTCCTACCTTCGCACTTCCTACTACTGCCGGCACAGCTGCCGAAGTAACTATCAACTACGTCATCATCGACGAAGACGCCAAGAAGAAAATGGTATGCGTTGACCCGAACGACATCCCGGCTGTAGCTATCGTTGACCCTGAATTGATGTATTCCATGCCGAAGGGCTTGACTGCCGCTACAGGTATGGATGCCTTGACTCACGCCATCGAAAGTTATATTACTCCAGGTGCATGGGTAATGTCGGATATGCTTGAATTGAAAGCCATCGAAATGATTGCCGCCAACCTGAAGGCTGCTGTAGACAACGGCAACGACCCAGTGGCACGTGAAGCGATGTCACAAGCACAATATATCGCCGGTATGGGCTTCAGCAACGTAGGCTTGGGTATCGTCCACTCCATGGCTCACCCGCTCGGCGCTCACTATGACACTCCTCACGGTGTGGCAAACGCCTTGTTGCTCCCTTATGTAATGGAATACAACGCAGCCTCTCCAGCCGCTCCGAAGTACATGAACATTGCCAAGGCAATGGGTGTGAACACCGACGGCATGACCGAAGAAGAAGGTGTAAAGGCTGCTGTAGAAGCCGTGAAGCAGCTCTCGCTCAGCATCGGCATCCCTCAGAAATTGAACGAAATCGGTGTACGCAAGGAAGATTTGCACACACTGGCCGTAGATGCCTTCAACGATGTATGTACCGGCGGCAACCCACGTCCGACCTCTATCGAAGACATCGAAGCGCTTTATAATTTGGCTTATTAATTATAAGGAATAAACAACCATTGTCATTCAGAGCGAAGCGAAGAATCCCGGTAACACCCACTTGATACCAACAGATTCTTCACTTCGTTCAGAATGACACTTTTATTTAAAGTCATACCATGAAACACCTCAAGCACTTATACCTATTAGGGCTTCTCTGCTTTCTCACCCTTTCGGCAACAGCCCAGACCGCCCTTCAAGACAAGCTGAAAGCTATCAGCCGCATCACCGAAATCAAACCGCTCGAAAGTGCAGAGTTTGCAGAAAAGTACGTAACTTACTTCACTCAACCCCTTGACCATGACCGACCCGAATTAGGCAACTTCAGCCAACGTGTCATCGTGTCGCATGTGGGATTCGACCGTCCTACCGTTATCGTCACCGAAGGTTATGGAGCCGGTTATGCCCTTTATCCGAAATATCGCGAAGAACTCTCCAAGATGTTCAATACCAACATGATTTTTGTAGAATACCGCTATTTTCTGGAATCCACTCCTAAACCTCGTGACTGGCAATACCTGACTGCCGAAAGCAGCGCCGACGACCTTCATGCCATCCGTGTAGCCTTCCAGAGCATCTATCCGGGCAAATGGATAGCTACCGGCATCAGCAAAGGCGGACAGACAGCCATGCTCTACCGCACCTTCTACCCGAACGATGTGGACATCACCGTACCCTATGTAGGTCCGTTGTGCTACGGAGTAGAAGACGGTCGTCACGAGCCTTTCCTTCGCCAAGTAGGAACGGAAGAAGAACGCCGCAAGATAGAAGATTTCCAATTGGAAGCCTTGAAACGGAAAGCCACCTTACTTCCTCGTTTTGAAGCGCATTGCCAGGAAAAGAAATACGAATTCAATGCTCCTATCGAAGAAATCTACGATTATTCAGTATTGGAATACTCCTTCGCCTTGTGGCAATGGGGAACACCCGTCAGCACCATCCCTGCTTGTGATGCCGACGATGATGCCATCTACAAGCACTTGATGGACATCAGCGAACCATCGTACTTTGCCAAGGGTGGTGGCAATGAATCGTTCTTCGTACAAGCCGCCCGTGAATTGGGCTACTATGGTTACGACATCCGTCCGTTCAAGCAATACTTGTCCATCAAGTCAAGCAAAGGTTATCTGAAACACCTCATGCTTCCGGACGATGCCAAGCACATCAAGTTCGACAAGACCTTGAGCAAGAAAATCACCAAATTCTTGAAGAAGAACGACCCGAAGATGCTGTTTGTCTATGGTGAAATCGACCCATGGTCGGCTGCTGCTCCTTTCTGGTTGGACACCAGCAAGAAAGAAAACATGCACATCTTTGTGGAACCTCGCGGAAGCCATCGGGCACGCATCAATACGCTTCCGGAAGAGATGAAGCAAGAAGCCATCAGCATCATCAAAGGCTGGCTGGAAGAATAAAACAAAAATCACCTTCAGATTGCCAGGAAGTTCATCCTTATTGGCTATCAGCCAGTTATAATGAACTTCCTGGCTGAAGTTCCTCTTAACGATATACCTCACCCATCAATCGGCTCCATCAGAAGCTCAAACGAATTACTTACCCAACAATTAGCCCAAGGTTCTACTCATACTAAGCATTACTTATAGGTATATTATCCTTTCCACATATTGTGGAGAATATCTTCCACATGATGTGGAGAATCCCTTCCACATTATGTGCATAATCTTCTCCACATAATGTGGAAGGGTTAGTTCTTCTGCATCCTTTTACTAATGCTTGCTGTTCTTTGGGCTAATGTATATTGAACAATATGCTTAACAAGAATTCACCTTAAACATATTTTGGGAATAGACATAAAGACGGGATTATAGCATACGAAAAAAGCTCTTGCAAGTATTAACTTACAAGAGCTTCACCGAGTACCCGAAGCGGGACTTGAACCCGCACAGCCATTACTGGCCAAAGGATTTTAAGTCCTTCGTGTCTACCATTCCACCATTCGGGCAGCCTTCACGCTGGAGCGGAAAACGAGGCTCGAACTCGCGACCCTAACCTTGGCAAGGTTATGCTCTACCAACTGAGCTATTTCCGCATTGGTTTTAAAGACGGGTGCAAAGATAAAGACTTTTCATTTATCAGCCAAATTTTGCACCCGTTTTCTTTTTATCGACCTAGCAATGAACGCTCGGCTTCTTCCATTCCTTCGAAATTGAAACCTTTGACTACCTCGTCCATCAAGTCAGAGATGCGGTCGTTGCACAAATTGCCGATACTTCCTTCGTGTGTATGGTGTACCTGCTTATTGTGTGTAAAGTTGCCTGCTTCGATATCCAGGCCCACCTTCTTATAAGCATCGCGGAAAGGCATGCCTTCACTTGCCAAACGGTTCACTTCTTCCACGCTGAAGATATACAGATAGCGGTCATCGTCCAAGATGTGATCATTAATCTTAATCTTATCCATGATGTAAGTAGCCATCTGCAAACAATCCTTCAATTCCTCGAATGCAGGCAAGAACACTTCCTTGATAATCTGCAAATCGCGGAAATAGCCGGAAGGCAAATTATTCATAATCAACATAATCTGTTGCGGAAGTCCCTGAATCTTATTACACTTGGCACGAGTCAATTCGAAAACATCCGGATTCTTCTTGTGAGGCATGATGCTGGAACCGGTAGTACATTCGTCCGGCAACTTCACGAAACCGAAGTTTTGACTGCTGAACATACAAGCATCGAAAGCCAACTTCGCCACTGTACCTGCAATGGAAGCCATGGCAAATGCCACATTGCGTTCCATCTTGCCTCTACCCATCTGAGCATAAACCACATTGTAATTCATGGATTCGAAGCCTAGCAAGCGAGTCGTCATCTCACGGTTCAACGGGAAAGATGAGCCATAACCGGCAGCCGAGCCCAACGGATTGCGGTTACACATCTTGAATGCTGCCTGAAGGAACATCATATCATCCACCAAGCTTTCGGCATACGCACCAAACCACAAGCCGAAAGAAGAAGGCATGGCAATCTGCAAGTGAGTATAACCTGGCATCAGTACATCCTTATACTTATTGCTTTGAGCAACCAATACCTTGAACAAATCTTCTACCGCTTCGGCCACTTCTTTCAATTGGGCACGGGTAAAAAGCTTTAAGTCTACCAATACCTGGTCATTACGTGAACGGCCACTATGAATCTTCTTACCGACATCGCCCAATTTACGGGTCAGCATCAGTTCTACCTGTGAATGAACATCCTCAATACCATCTTCAATCACAAAATCTCCCTTCTCTGCCGATGCATAGATATTTCTCAATTCATCCAACAACACCGCCAATTCTTCCGAAGTAAGCAAGCCGATGCTTTCCAACATGGTAATATGAGCCATGGAACCAATCACATCGTGCTTAGCCAAATAAAGGTCCATTTCACGGTCACGACCTACCGTAAAGCGGTCAATTTCCGCATTGACCTGTACATTCTTTTCCCAAAGTTTCTGAGCCATATCTTTCGTTTCTATCGGATTAATAAGGAATCATTGCCAACATTTCCGCCAATTTTTCCACGCCTTCCTGCAACGGCTTGGAAATCATGGCTTTCATAAACATATTCACTTCCGCACGAATAGTCACCTTCAATTTAGCTTGCTCGCTAGTCACCGGAAGCATCTGTACCCAAAGATTCAAAGGAATAGGCGAATGGTCTCCCTCGAACTTGATGCACTTGCACGGTTCACGTTCGATGATGCGCAAAGTCACATTCATGCCTTGTACGGTCAAGGTCAACGAATCGCGGTCGAAAGTGATATCCTGAATCTTGTCTCCCACCTTCTCACGTACTTGTTCCAACCGTTCCTTGATACCCGACAGATTGTTCAAGTCCTCCAATTTATTATATACCCGTTCCTGACTATAAGGAACAAACTTCACATTACTTTCAAATTGTACCATAGTTCACTTATATAGCGAAGGAGAACTGTTCGAGGGCATTCTATACCCCCAAACTGCTCTCCTTCATTTTTATTCTAACCCAAAAATGATTTATTTCCCTGTCCAATGAGCCGGATCCTCTCTCCAAGCGTCCAACAAAGCTACATCTTCCTGATTAATATAACCAGTCTTCACCGCTACTTCACGTACAGCTTCAAAGTTAGTCAATGTAACCAATTCCACCTTTGCATTCTTAAATGCCTGGATTGCTACCGGGAAACCGTATGTATAAGAAGCAACCATACCAATCACTTCACAACCATCACGACGAATAGCTTCAACCGCCTTCAAGCTGCTTCCACCTGTAGAAATCAAGTCTTCGATAACTACCACCTTCATACCCGGACGAAGTTCGCCTTCAATCAAGTTTTCCAAACCGTGATCCTTTGGAGACGAACGAACGTATACGAACGGGAGGTTCAATTCTTCTGCCACCAAAGCACCTTGTGCAATTGCACCTGTTGCAACACCTGCGATAGCATCTACCTGACCAAACTTTTCGAGAATGATACGGCTGATTTCAATCTTCACAAAGTTACGGAGAGAAGGATAAGAAAGAGTCTTACGATTGTCACAATAGAACGGAGACTTCCATCCTGATGCCCAAGTAAACGGATTAGAAGGCTGCAATTTGATGGCCTTCACTTTCAACAACTTCTCTGCGAATAATTTTTCTAAGGTTCTCATAACTTATTACGTCTGATTATTTTTTGCAAAAGTAAAGAAAGGTTTTGATATAACGAAACAGAATGAAGATTTTCTTGGCAAGAAAAAAGACTTTAAATATCACCGGCCATCGCCAATGCCAATACACTCATCCGAATATCCGGAGTCTGCTTCAAAGCATCCGCGCATGCCACCAGGGTTGCACCCGTTGTCAACACATCGTCAACCAACAGCACATGCTTTCCCCGAAAGGTGTCGTGAGAGATACATTCAAACATCTCATTGACATTCAGCCATCGTTCATAATTCCCCTTACGGGTCTGTGTTTCAGTATATTTTCTCCTCACCAGTCCATCATCATACAAAGGAATATGCGTTATCTCTGATATTCCTTCGGCCAACAAACGACTTTGGTTATACCCTCTTTCCTTCAACTTCCGTGAATGCAAAGGAACCGGTACGATTCCGTCTATTCCATTGAAAAAACCGGTAGGGAGCAACTCACTGGCCATACATCGCCCCAAGAAACGTCCCAATCCGACATTTCCGTAATATTTCAGTTCGAACAACAGTTTCCGCACATCGCCTCCTTTTGCATAAAAGAGATAGGCACAAGCCTTTTCGAAAGGGACTTTACCCCACAGACATTTCTCCACCTCGTTCTCCTTCTGCAAATGCATGTGAGTACGGGGAAGTCCGGACAAACAACGAAAGCATAAATGCTCTTCACCCTCCAACAAGCGGTTACCACAAATCAAGCAACACTGCGGGAAAAAGAGTTTCCACAAATCAGTCCACCATCTCATCCTCGTCCTTTAATCGCTCCATAGACTGGAGAATTGCATCCATTTCGTAGCCATGACCAGCAGCAAAGCGGAGAAGTTTTCCTTTTCGCTCATACTCGTTGTCTGTTTCTATACTCTGACTTTTCTTTCGAAGAAGTTCCGTGAGGATAGACAGATATTCTTCTTTGTCTATTTCTTTGAGGGCCAATTTGATACTAGGCTTATCGATATTCCGATATTCCAGTTCCATGACAAGCCTGATTATCCCCCATTGATTGAAACGGTACTTATCTCGAACAAAAGCAATCGCAAAACGAGTGTCATCGATATACCGTTCTTTCTTCAGATAATCAATGACCGACTCGTGCAACTTTTCCGGGAGTCCCCATTGCTTCAATTTACGCAGGACATCATTCGTACATCGCTCAGCACCAACACAATAAGCCTCCGCTTTCAAACGGGCTTGTTCTTCCGTACATTCTTTTTTCATTTATCGTTTAGCTTTAATCATACGGTCATTGTCCCATGCATCTTTCTTTAATTCGACTTGAGTATAGCCCAAATCTTTCAGCATTTGCAAGGTTTCCTGTCCGTATGCCTGGTTAATTTCAAAATAGATTGCCCCTTCTTCCGTCAGGATATCCATAGCCAACAGAGCTATCTTCCGATAGAAAAGCAATGGATCGTCATCGGGTACAAACAAAGCCAAAGAAGGTTCCCAATCGAGCACATTGGCATCCATCTGCTCTTTTTCCTTTTCGGCTATATAAGGAGGATTGCTCACTATGACATCATAGCGAACGTTTCCAGCCTCAGCTTTCAACACATCCTGCCGACAGAAACAAACCTCCACCTCATTTCTTCGACCATTCTTACGAGCGACTTCCAAAGCATCTTCAGAAACATCCCATGCTTCTACTTTGGCTTGCGGAATACGATTGGCCAATGAAATGGCTATGCATCCGCTTCCTGTACCAACATCCAATATACGGCCAGCAGGTTTCGTCTGCCAATCCTCTACTATCCATTGAACCAATTCCAAGGTTTCCGGTCGTGGAATCAGTACATTGGCATTCACTTCGAAGGTCAGTCCTCCGAAAGTTTCTATACCTATTATATATTGTATCGGCTCGTTTTTTTGCAAACGGGCTATCATTTCATTCAAAACGTCCCGACGTTTTCCGGAAATCTCCTTATCTTTGCCACCATACAGTTCGAGGGTTGAAAAGCCGAAGACCTCCACCAACAACATTTTGGCTATCGACAAGGCTTCGGAATCGGGGTAACACCCCCGCAAGGCGTCTCTTATTTCATTTACTATAGGATGCATAACTTTCAATTCTCGTTCGCAAAATTAAAGATTAAAAAAGAATCATCATGACAAAAGACGAAAAATATATTGCCCGTTGCATCCAATTAGCCCAAAACGGGTTATGCAATGCAGCTCCCAACCCGATGGTAGGTGCCGTCATAGTACACAACGACACCATCATAGGGGAAGGCTATCACATTCGTTGCGGAGAACCACATGCCGAAGTCAACGCCATCCGTTCCGTCAAGGATGAACGCTTGTTGAAAGAATCGACCATCTATGTCAGCCTGGAGCCTTGTTCGCATTACGGCAAGACCCCTCCGTGTGCCGACCTTATAATAAATAAAGGTATACCTAGAGTCGTGGTAGGCTGCATGGACCCTTTCTCTTTGGTGGCAGGCAAAGGAATCCAAAAGATGCGGGATGCGGGAATCGATGTAACGGTAGGCGTCCTAGAGGAAGAGTGCCGACATCTGATTCGTCGGTTTATCACCTTCCATACCCACCAACGTCCTTTCATTACCCTGAAATGGGCTCAATCGGCCGATGGATTCATTGACCTCCATCGTACGGGTGGACATCCCTATATCTTTTCATCTCCCTTGTCGTCTATGGTAGTACATAAAAGGAGAGCAGAACATGCGGCTATCCTCGTAGGACGCAAGACCGCATTGTTGGACAATCCCTCGCTAACCACCCGAAGCTGGTATGGCAAAAACCCTGTCCGAATGGTCATTGACAAGAACCTGACCCTTCCGCGTCACCTTGCCTTGTTTGACGGAAGCACACCGACCGTTGTCTTTACCGCCCAAAAGGAAACCCCCGAGCTTCCTCAAGTGGAATACATTACATTGGATTTCAATCGGGATATACTTCCTCAAATCATGGACGTGCTTTACCAAAAGAAGCTGCAATCACTCATGGTAGAAGGAGGCAGCATTCTTCTTCAATCTTTCATTGACAACAACTGTTGGGATGAAGCCTACATAGAGGAATCCGACCATCGGTTGTCGGCTGGAGTGCAAGCCCCTAAAATACCTTTAAATTTCAATTCATTAACAGAAAAGGTATTCGGGAAAAACATCCTACATGCCTCTAATACCATGATTAAGCCCGAAAATACGTCTGAACAACAACGAAAAAGACTTATTTTATCTATAAATTAATATAAAACTTGTTCTAAAACTTCTGTAGAGAGAAAAAACTTTCTACTTTTGCATCTTGAAATAAAAGAACCGTTATCGAACATGAAATTAAAAGTCCTGAATATTATCTTCAGTCTGTTTGTATTGGCATGTGGAATTTCCTCATGCCTCGATTCAGATGTTGTAGAATATGAATTTAGTTCCGATGCCAGTATTACTGCATTTTCCATTGCAGACAGCATCATTACATCCTATCCGGCCGTTGTAAAAGGAAAGGATACGACCTTAACTTTCTCGGTTGTAGGTGCTAAATATCCTTTCGTCATCAATCAGAAAGAAGGACTTATCTACAATCCGGACTCACTCCCTGTAGGAACAGACATCAGCAAAGTGGTTGTAAACA
The DNA here is from genome assembly GCA_017466635.1 of Bacteroides sp. GTDB lineage: Bacteria > Bacteroidota > Bacteroidia > Bacteroidales > Bacteroidaceae > Phocaeicola. The sequence goes on along the minus strand of JAFTTU010000062.1, from coordinate 18,424 downwards.
TCACAGCCGATACCAAAGGAATCTACATTGTAGCAGAGAAAGACTCGATTTGGGAAGATACCGACTCTTTGAACTTTGAAAAACCAATCCAGTTCAAGGTAATGTCAGAAATGGGTGCCTTCGGTCGCAACTATACAGCTAAAATCAACGTACACCAGCTGGTTCCTGATTCTTTAAGCTGGACAAAACTGGGTAGTAATTTCAGCAAGAACATTCAGAAACAGAAGGCGGTTTATGCCAACAAGAACATTTATGTTTTTGCAACCAATGAATCGGGCATCAGTATGACACAAACCATGAACGGTTCTGAATGGTCAGAATTGACTGCCACCGACCTTCCGGCTGAAGCAAACTATGCATCGGTGATGGCATGGGGTAATATGTTCTATATCTTGGCAGGAAACGAATTGTATACTTCTGTAGACGGTATTGCCTGGAATAAAGTAGAAACAGAACAACGTTTCTCTCATTTGCTTGCCAATACCCATACCGACTACAATCAGAAACTGATAGGTATTGATACCGAAAACTATTATTTGGAAAGTGAAGACGGTATTACTTGGGTACGCAATGAAGAAATGCCTTCAGAGTTCCCTACCAACAATGTTTCTTCTGTAAGTTTTGCATTGAAGACCAATGAAAAAATCAGCAAGATTGTTTTGTTGGGACATGATGACTTGGATACAGACACAACCACTACCATCTGGACACAATTGAGTACTGAAGGCAGCTGGACTGAACTGACATTGGAAAACCGTACTTATGCTTGCCCAAAATTGGAAAACCAAGGAATGATTCTTTATAACAATAATTTATACACATTTGGAGGTTCCGGACAATTCAAGGGTGCTATCGATGCTTTCAGCCGTTTCTATGTATCTGAAGACGATGGTATCAGTTGGGAAGCCATTACCACCCAATTTATGTTCCCGTCAGCATTCAAAGCTCTTTATGAAGCATCAGAAGGAGACTATTCATATATTGTAGACGACCAACAATTCATCTGGTTCATGTGGAGCCAGACAGGTGAAGTATGGCGTGGCAGACTCAACAAGTTGGGATTTGATAAACAATAAAGATTAAGAAGCATGACATATAGAGAACAAATCGATATGACCCGTATTCCGTCGCATGTAGCCATTATCATGGACGGAAATGGCAGATGGGCAAAGCAAAGAGGTCATGTCCGTAGTTTCGGACATCAAGCTGGTGCCGAAACGGTTCATGTCATTGCCGAAGAAGCAGCAAGACTAGGTATCCAATACCTTACATTATATACATTTTCTACTGAGAATTGGAATAGACCTGTTGACGAAGTCAGCGCCTTGATGGCTTTGTTGATGGATTCGATTGAAGAAGAAACGTTCATGAAGAACAACATCCGTTTCCGTATTATTGGCGACATGAGCAAGATGCCTGCTGATGTACTGAATCGACTCAACCAATGCATCGAACGCACTTCAGCCAATACCGGTATGACATTAATCTTGGCGCTCAGTTATTCTTCCAGATGGGAAATAACCGATACCGTCAAACAAATAGCAGAGAAAGTAAAGGCTGGAACTTTGACCGTTGATGAAATTACCGACAAGACCATCGACGAGCATTTATGTACGCAATTCATGCCAGACCCTGACCTTCTCATCCGTACAGGAGGAGAAATCCGTTTAAGCAACTACCTCTTGTGGCAATGCGCTTATTCAGAACTGTATTTTTGTGATACCTTCTGGCCGGATTTCAAGGAAGAGGAACTCTGCAAAGCTATCAATGATTATCAAAAGAGAGAACGCCGTTTTGGCAAAACCAGTGAACAAATATAATATCAAAGAAATGCAATATCGTTTTTCATTCATATTGTCAACATTAGCATGCCTGTTTTGCTTCTGCACTGCAGGTAACGCTCAAGAAATCACCGCTGAAGAGAACAACAATCCTGTTATTCTCTATTCGGCTACTCCCAAGAAGTATGAAATCGGCGGGATAAAAGTGGAAGGTGTCAAGAACTATGAGGACTATGTGCTCATCGGCCTCTCGGGATTGGCTGTAGGTCAAACCATCACTGTTCCAGGTGACGACATCACTTCTGCCATTAAACGCTATTGGCGACATGGTTTGTTCTCTGACGTAAGAATTGAGGCAGAAAAGATTGTAGGCAATCAGATTTTCCTGAAGATTGTCCTGACACAACGTCCACGTATCGCTGAAATCCGCTATCATGGTATCAAGAAAAGCGAACGCGAAGACTTGGAAACAAAATTAGGTGTAAACTGGGCCAAAGGAAGCCAGATAACTCCTAACACCATCGACCGTGCAAAAATTGTCATCAAGAGACACTTCGACGACAAAGGTTTCAAGAATGCGGAAGTGAACATCATCGAACGACCGATTGAAGGAAACAAGGAACAAGTGAACGTGGATGTCATGATTGACAAGAAGGAAAAAGTAAAAGTACATCAGATTACCATTGATGGAAATACAATCTTGTCGGACAAGAAGTTGAAGCGTATCATGAAGAAGACCAACGAAAAGAACAAGTTGGTCAATATCTTCCGTCCGAAAAAGTTCATCGAAGAAAAGTACGAAGAGGACAAGCAATTGATTATCGACAAGTACAACGAGTTGGGTTATCGTGACGCACAGATTGTAGTAGACAGCATTACTCCATACGATGACCGTACGGTAGATATTTATATGCACATCGAAGAAGGTAACAAATACTATCTGCGTAACATTACCTGGGTAGGTAATACCATTTATCCTTCGGACTTCCTCGCATCCGAATTGCGCATGAAGAAAGGTGATGTATATAACCAGAAATTGTTGGGCGAACGTATCAGCACGGATGATGATGCAATCGGTAATAGATATTATAACCAAGGTTATGTATTCTACAACTTGGATCCGGTGGAAGTAAACATCGTGGGTGACTCCATCGACTTGGAAATGCGTGTAACCGAAGGTCCGCAGGCAACCATCAACCGCGTTCGCATCAATGGTAATGACCGTTTGTATGAAAATGTAGTCCGTCGTGAATTGCGTACCAAGCCAGGCGACTTGTTCAACAAGGATGCCTTGGAACGTTCTTATCGTGAAATTGCACAGATGGGACACTTCAACCCGGAAAACATCAATCCGGACGTGCAACCAGATGCTGCAAATGGTACTGTAGACATCAACTGGAACTTGGAATCCAAAGCCAATGACCAGATTGAGTTTTCTGCCGGTTGGGGACAAACAGGGGTTATCGGTAAGCTCAGTTTGAAGTTTACGAACTTTTCTATTGCCAACTTATTCAGAAAGAACGACAACTATCGCGGTATCTTGCCACAAGGTGATGGCCAGACATTGACTATCAGTGGTCAGACCAACGGTAGCTATTACCAATCCTATAGTGTGTCATTCTTCGACCCTTGGTTTGGTGGCAAGCGTCCGAACTCGTTCTCAGTTTCGGCATTCTATTCTGTACAGACAGACATCAGTAGCAACTACTATAACTCTGCTTATATGAACAACTATTGGAACTATTATAGCGGATATGGTAGCTACTATAACAACTACTATAACAATTACGAATCATATTATGACCCTGACAAGTCCATCCAAATGTATGGTATGTCATTGGGTTGGGGTAAGCGTTTGAGATGGCCGGATGACTATTTCACCTTGTCGGCTGAACTGTCATTCCAACGCTTCAGATTGAAAGACTGGAGTTATCTCTACATCCGTTTGAACAATGGTGAATACATGTCTACAGGTAACTGTAACAACTTGAGTTTCGGTCTTACTTTGGCACGTAACTCTACCGACAACCCAATCTTCCCACGTCGCGGTTCAGACTTCTCGGCATCGGTACACTTTACCCCTCCATATTCTTTGTTCAGCGACAAGGACTATGCTACTTATGGTAAAGACGATTACGATGAAGCAGCAAGCGTGTTCAGATGGATTGAATACCACAAGTGGAAATTCAAAGCCAAGACCTATACCGCTTTGTCGGGTGCACAGAAGTGTCCGGTTATCATGACCCGTGCCGAATTCGGTTTGTTGGGACATTATAACAAGTACAAGAAGTCTCCATTCGAAACATTCTATATGGGTGGTGACGGTATGACCGGTTATAGTACAAGCTATGCATCAGAAACAATCGCATTGCGTGGTTACGAAAACGGTTCATTGACTCCGTATGGTAGCGAAGGTTATGCATACGTCCGTTTGGGCGCAGAACTCCGTTACCCATTGATGCTTGAAAATTCAACCAGCATCTATGCATTAGGTTTCGTGGAAGGTGGTAACGCATGGACAGAAGTCAGCAAGTTCAATCCATTCAACTTGAAGCGTTCTGCCGGTGTGGGTGTACGTATCTTCTTGCCGATGATTGGTATGATGGGTATTGACTGGGCATACGGTTTCGACAAGATCAATGGTTCAACTCAATATAGCGGAAGCCAATTCCACTTCATTATCGGACAGGAATTCTAAACTAGATAAAAAAGGAGGTATTTATGAAAAGACTTATTTTACTTTCAATCTGTTGCTTAGCCGGTATCTTTATGGCAAATGCCCAGAAGTTTGCCTTGATTGACATGGAATACATCATGGAGAATATTCCGGCCTATCAACGTGCCAACAATGAATTGGAACTAGCCTCTCAGCAATACCAAAAAGCCATAGAGGCAAAGATGAAGGAAGCAGAAACCTTGTACACTGCCTATCAAAAGGCATCTGCCACAATGAGTGCCACTCAACGTACACAGAAAGAGGAAGCTATCATTGCCAAAGAAAAGGAAGCTGCTGAATTGAGACAAAAATACTTCGGTCCGGAAGGCGAAATGGCCAAGAAGGAAGAAGCCTTGATAGCACCGATACAGAATCAAATCTATGAAGCCGTGAAACAGATTTCACAACAGAGAGGATATGATGCCGTCATCGACAGAGCTTCGGCAACAAGCATCATTTTTGCTTCACCACGTATCGATATTAGCAATGAAGTGCTCTCAAAATTAGGATATTCAAATTAATTTCCTACTTTTGCAACCTAGAATAAAATAATAACTAATAAAATAATAAAACTATGTTGAAGAAAATTGCTTTACTCCTTATGCTTGTCCTCCCGATGAGCGTATTTGCACAGAAGTTTGGCCACATCAAGAGCCAGGAAATCTTGACTGCTATGCCGGAATACACCAAGGCGCAGACTGACATCCAGACAATGCAACAACAATATGAAGGCGAAATGAAGCGTGCACAGGAAGACTTCCAAAAGAAATATACTGCGTTCCAACAAGAACAGGCAAACCTTCCGAAGAACATCCTCGAAAGACGCCAGAACGAATTGCAACAGTTGAGCGAAAGAGCCATGCAGATGCAGCAGGACGCACAACAGGAATTGCAGAAATCATGGATGGAAATGTTGGAACCTATCGCCAAGAAGATTGACGATGCCATCAAGGCAGTGGGTCAGGAAGGTGGATATGTATATATCTTCGACTTGAACGCTACCCAGATTCCTTTTGTCAACGAAACACTTTCTACAGATGTGACCAGCGCTGTGAAAGGCAAATTGGGTCTCCAATAATAACATTACACGATAACTTCATCGTGTCATCCTGAGTGAAGCGAAGGATCTGAATACACCTCGTTATGTTTTCAGATTCTTCGCTTCTCTCAGAATGACAAAAAGGAAAAATTCACCATGAAAGAAAACGGTTTGCAGACAAATGGCCCTATCGGAGTATTCGATTCTGGATATGGCGGTTTAACCATCCTGGATAAAATCCGTGCACAAATGCCTGAATATGATTATCTCTATTTAGGTGACAATGCCCGTACGCCTTATGGCCCACGTTCGTTCGAGGTGGTGTATGAGTTTACCCTACAAGCCGTTAAGAAGTTGTTCGAATTGGGTTGTCCCCTGGTTATCTTAGCATGCAATACGGCATCTGCCAAAGCCTTGCGTACCATCCAACAAAATGACCTTCCTACCATCGACCCTACCCGAAGGGTTCTTGGTGTCATCCGTCCTACTGCCGAATGCATCGGCACATTGACCGAAAGCCGTCATGTAGGCATCCTTGCCACGTCTGGCACCATCAAATCAGAGTCTTATCTGATGGAGGTTTATAAACTCTTTCCCGACGTCAAAGTCACCGGTGAAGCCTGTCCGATGTGGGTTCCATTGGTAGAAAACAACGAATACGCTTCAGAAGGAGCCGATTATTTCTTGAAGAAACACATCCACCAGATATTGGAAAAAGACCCGGATATCGATACCCTCATCTTAGGATGTACCCACTATCCGCTCTTGATAGAAAAAATCCGTCAATTCACTCCTTCACACATCCGCATTGTGCCTCAAGGTGAATATGTAGCACATAGTCTGAGAGATTACCTGAACCGTCATCCAGAAATGGATTCTCGTTGCACCAAGAATGGTACTTGCCGATTCTTGACAACCGAAAGCACCTCGAAGTTTGAAGAATCAGCCTCTATTTTCCTTCGTATGGACGAAATGAAAGTGGAAAGTATTACTTTGGAGTGATTGAAAAAACGCTTCATGGAGTAAAGGCTCACACTTGCGGGAGCATCGCCTCATACATACTGAAGCGAAAGCTGATGCTTCAGTATGTGTTTTCGGAAGGACGAAAAACACATTGCATTCATTGCACCTATATCCTAACATACAGATAATCAATACCCATTTGGTGCAATAAGATGTAATCTCCATTGCACACATTGCACCAAAACTTTACTGAAACACAAGCTATTAAATGATTGGTGTAATGAGTGCAATGTATTAGATGCTTTACAGAATTAGCTGAATTGTGACTTAGTTTGGTTAATCCGTGACTTAGATAAAAGTATATATACTAATCTTCAAAGGTTTATACTGAAGTATGAAAAAGAATACTCCATACTCCGTCTAGAATTTAAGCACATTTATTTGAATATCCCAATTGTTTCTTCTATCTTTGAAGGACAAAATAACCCTTTGACAATCATTAAATCATAATAGTATGAAAGACATTCTACGCATTATGCTCCTAGCAATGGTGGTATGTTGTTGGAGCTGTTCAGGTGGTGGAGAGGATGTTCCTACACCCACACCTACTCCGAAACCGGAAGAGAAACCAAAAATCGAAATTACTACAAACGCCCCTGTTTTGGCACAAGACGGGGAAACTGCTACGGTTACATTTACGTCTTCAGATTCATGGACCATCGATGTTACCGAAGGACGTGCCGTATCATGGTGCAGTGTAACTCCAACCAGTGGCAGTAAGGGGACCAATACGCTGACTGTCAAGACGACAGCCAATGATACTTACGATGAACGCAATGCCAAAGTAACCATCAAGGCAGGAACAACTACCCAATCATTCGTCGTTACTCAAAAGCAGAAAGATGGCTTGACCGTTACTTCGAATAAAGTAGAAGTGGGTGCTGAAGGTGGTGATATCTCCATCGAAGTAAAAGCGAATGTTTCGGTTACATTCGAAATAGAAGAATCTGCCAAAGATTGGATTACTGCTAACGAAAGCCGTGGTTTAACTACCAAGACTTTGAAATTTAACGCTAAAGCCAATGACAAGACAGAACGTAGACAAGGAAACATCATATTAAAAGGTGGTGATGGCTTAACAGAAATCGTAACTGTATATCAAGCAGGTGAAGAATTGAGTCTCGTTTTGACTACCGAGAAGGATATGACCATTGGAAGTGATGGGGGAACGTTGAAAATCGAATTGCAATCCAATTCAGAAATCAAGATGGAAGAATTGGATGTTGATTGGTTGCATCAGTCCTCTTCACGTACAATGAGTGTCTATACTTATTATATCGAAGTGGATGCCAATAAAACATACGATGAACGAAATGCTTCCATTACTTTTATTAGTGGTGACAAGAAACAGATAGTTACCGTTACTCAGAAACAGAAAGATGCGTTAATTGTTAATTCCAATAAAGTAGAAATTGGGGCAGTAGGTGGAGACTTCTCCATCGAAGCAAAAGCGAATGTTTCTGTTACATTCGAAATAGAAGAATCTGCCAAAGATTGGATAACAGCCAGCGAAAGCCGTGGATTGATAGATAAGACATTGAGCTTTACAGCCAAGTCTAATGACAAGACTGAACGTCGCCAAGGAAATATTATTTTGAAGGGCGGTGATGGCTTGACTGAAACCATAACTATTTATCAGGATGGAGAAAAACCTTCATTAGTTGTTAGTAGTGATGATGTAGTTGTGAAGAGTGGAGGTGAAACTATTAAGATAGAGCTTAAGAGTAATGTAGAGTATTCAATGGTTCTACCTGCCGTGGACTGGATAAGCAAAGAAGAATCCCGTGCAATGAGTGCCTATACTCATCATCTTGCTATCGCTCAGAATGAAACATACGACCACCGAAGTGCTATTGTTTATTTCCATAACGAAACAGAGAACTTGAAAGACAGTATTAGTATCACTCAATTGCAGAAGGACGCTATCATTGTGGCAAAGAATGAATATGAAGTTGCTTCTGAAGGCGGAAAATTGGATTTCTCAATCAATACGAATGTAGACTTTGAAGTTTCTACTTCTGTAGATTGGATTAAACAGAATAGGGATTCTCGTGGTTTAGTAGAAAAAACATTGAGTTTTACAGTTGAAAAAAATGAAGATAAATTATCACGCAATGGAGATATTGTAATAACTCATGAAGGGTTAAAACAAACAATAAAGGTTATTCAGAAGGAATATCTAGATAATAAGTTAATAGAAGAGCGCAATACTTTGATTGCTTTCTATAAAGCTCTTAACGGTGACAATTGGAAAACCAATAATAACTGGTGTAGTGACCGACCACTGAATGAATGGAGTGATGTCAGAGTTAATGAAGATGGTTATGTGGTGGAACTCTCTTTTAATTATAACAACATGCAAGGGTCCATACCTAAGTGTATCGGACAACTTTCTCATTTGAAAAAGCTGGACATGTACGGCTGTGGAATTGTTGGTCCTCTACCTGACGAACTGGCTGATTGCAAGCACCTGCAATCCATAGAACTAGGTAACAACCCTTTGACGGGAGCCGTAATTCCTGAATATTGGGGAAAACACATGCAGAAATTGGAATATCTAGGTATTTACAATACCGAGTTAGGCGGAGAACTGCCTAGAAGCATAGGAGGCATGAAAAGTTTGAAGAATCTTTTCCTTGCATCAAACAAAATAACAGGAACTATTCCCGAAAGCATCGGACAACTTCCTGTAATAGAAGAATTACGCCTTTCCGGAAACAATTTGACTGGTTCTATCCCTGAAAGTATGGTAAATCTTCCGAAACTGAAAGACTTTACTCTACACAGCAATAATTTCCAAGGTAGCATTCCCAAAGCTTTCCAACAAACAGACAATTGGAAAAATTTCTGGCCGAATATCCTTGATAACAATGAGTTTGATATTAGCAATGTCAGATTTTACGGTCCATCGTTTAAAGATGTAAAAACATTGGATGGCAAAACTATAAGCGATGATATCTATTCCAAGAACAAACTAACCATCCTTTGTACTTGGTTAGAATGGGGTGGTACAGAATATCTAGATGCCTTAAAAGAAATGTATGCCAAATATAAGGATATGGGGTTAGAAATTATCTGCTATTCCAAAGAAAGGGATATTAATGTAATCAAGGATTTTATGCAAAAGAACTCTATTGAATGGACGACATTCAGTGTAGAAGAAAACAAGGATAAGTTTCTGCTGAAAAATACCTACTATCCATTTGCAAATATCATTGCTCCGAATGGGGAAATTATAAACACATCGGTATATAGCTCTATAGAAGAAGAATTTCCAAATGACTTGTTCATCGAATTGGAATATGACAAATATGAATCTACCGACTATTCAAAAGACGGTGAGGTGAAGAAGCTGCAAACTGCCACTAAAGGCAATGGTATTGACATTATATTGATGGGAGATGCATTCACTGACAGGCTTATTGCAGACGGAACATACGATAAGATAATGAATACTGCCATGGAAAAGTTCTTCATGGAAGAACCTTACAAGAGTTTTCGAGACCATTTCAATGTATATAGTGTTAATGTCGTTTCAAAACATGACATTTACGGAGAAGTATATGGTCCAAAGTATAATAAATATTCAGAATCAACGTTAGATTGTTGGTTTGAATTAGGTACTCATGTGGGAGGGGATGATAATATAGTCCTTGATTATGCTAATAAAACAGGTATTGACCGATTATTCGATAGTGTCATCATTGTTATGATGAATAGCACAAAACATGCCGGGACTTGTTATATGTCAGCCCCATTTCCGGATGAAACAAGTGATTGGGGCACCGGCCTTTCTATTTCTTATTTCCCAATAGGAGAAGATGAACAGGAATTGGGAGAAGTAATAAATCATGAGGCAGGTGGACATGGATTTGCAAAACTTGCTGATGAATATGCATATCAGACTAATGGGACTATACCTTTTGATGAGATACAAAGTTATAAACAAGAGGCTAAATTCGGTTGGTGGAAGAATGTAGATTTTACGAATGAACTCAACCAAATTAAATGGTATCACTTCTTAAGGGATGATCGTTATAACAATGAAGGATTGTGGGCTTACGAAGGTGCATGTACCTATTGGACAGGTGTATGGCGACCTACCGAAAATTCGATCATGCGATACAATACCGGTGGTTTTAATGCTCCAAGCCGAGAAGCCATTTATTATCGCATTCATAAGTTGGCATACGGTGCCGATTGGCAATACGATTACGAAAAGTTTGTGGAATATGATGCCATCAACCGTAAGGAATCGGCTCGTTCTGTTAATTATGTAGAAGTTCCAAAAAACTTTAAGCCACTTCATGCTCCTATAATAAAACGATATACTAAAAAACATGGAAAATAGATGGTTCAATACCCTACTAATAGTAGTATGCATACTACTATTAGTAGGGCTTTACGCATGTGGTACCTCCCCAAAAGTAACGAAAGAGAAAACTAAAGAAATAGAACAAACAGACAGTGTGAAAGAGTTTGTTCCATTACATCCTCCTGTAGTAATTCGTCGTTCACGGAATTAAAGAACCCAAGTCCCTTAGCGTGATGACATGAACAATAGAAAAGAGCAAGATGGTAGTACTACTTCGATGATTAAGAAATAAGTAGACGAGCCAAGAGAAAATATAAAACCCTCTTGGCTCGTTTCTTTTACTAAAGAACAAACTTTCGGCACTCCAAACAATTGATAAACAAACACTATGCCACAAGTGATAAAGTGAAGATACTTCGAAACACCTGTACAAACGGAGCTATTGTGAACCCGTGAAGGGTGTGAAGGATGATTTTGCATCTGTTTTATTCGAACGATAGTCTTTCTTTCATTACCGGCAAAAGAAATGCATGGTTTTCTTTCATTACTAATGAAAGATATTTTTCATTAGTAATGAAAGAACTGCTTTAAAAGATTATCCCAGCAACTTCCGACTAAGATAACGTACCGGATACAAAACAGAAAGATAACCAACAAGCAATACGGTGCAAAGAACAAGCACCACATCACCTATATGTACACTCACCGGATAGGCATCGATAACAAAAGCACCGGCAGAGTCACCACTACCCAAAGAGATAAGACCAAATTCTTGTTGGACAAGACACAAGGCAACTCCCAATATGACACCTACCAATGCTCCCATAAACGAAATCAAGCAACCTTCAAACAGAAAAATCCGCTTGATAGTCTCGTCATTCGCCCCTAAATTACGCAATGTCACCACATCTGCCCGCTTGTCTATTATCAACATCGATAGGGAACCTATCACATTAAAGCAAGCGATAAGCAAGATAAAACTCAAGAAAAGATAGGAAATAAGTTTCTCTACTTCCATGATACGGAAAGTGTCCGCTTGTTGTTCATAGCGATTGAGCACTCGAAAATCCTCTCCAAGCAGTTGGCTAATGTTCTCTTGTACCTTATATATATTACTACCTTCCTTCAATTTCAAATCCACGGAACTGACTTCCGTATCGTATTGAAACAAATTTCGAGCAAAAGTCAATGAAGTCAAGATGTAGGAAGCATCGTATTTCTGTTGGTTCACGGCAAAGACCAATCCCGATGAATGCAAATAGTCGGAATTGAAGCTGGAAGCAGGACTTGCGACATTGATTCGACTTCCACGCTTGGGAGCATAGACTTCCAAGGGATCCAAGAAACGAATGCCAGTACCCAAGACAGAAACCAATTCTATCCCTGGAATGGCATAATCTACCACTTCATCGTGTAAAAGCAATTCTCCCCGTCCATAAAGTATGCTATCGATAGGAGTCAATCGGTCGAAATTATCTTCAACTCCCTTGACGACTACCATGGCTTGTCTTCCCTTGTATTGCACCATGGCATTATCTTCCAAAGATTCGGAAAAGACTTCTATTTCAGGCAATTGGCGAAGAGACTGGATACGTTCATCCTGCCCGTCAAAAACCTTACCACTGACCGCGGTAATCTTCAGCTCAGGATCAAAGGCCGTAAACATGGTAGCGACCAAATCCTGAAAACCATTAAATACAGACAAAGTACAGACCAATGCCAGTGTAGCAAGAGCAACCCCACACACTGACACCGCCGATATCACATTAATCGCGTTATGCGACTTCTTCGAGAAAAGATACCGTTTAGCAATATAAAACGGGAAATTCACCTGAATTATTTTTTCAACAATTCGTCGATACGTTCCACATAGTCCAACGAGTCATCCACGAAGAACTTCAATTCCGGGATAATACGCAACTGATGACGGACACGAGTACCCAATTCATAACGAATCGACTTCGAGTTGTCATTGATGTTCTTCACGATTTCTTCCGCCTTGGCCGATGGGAATACGCTGAGGTATGCACGTACAATACTCATATCTGGGCTGATACGAACGGTACTCACTGACACCAACACGCCATTCATCGACTTGGTTTGAAGAAGAAAAATCTCGCTTAATTCCTTCTGAATCAAACGACAAACCTTATTCTGTCTGGTTGTTTCCATATAGTCTCTATTTACTTTTTTCTTATAATCGTTAATCCGTCTCTCAACGGCAATATTACTTTTTCCACTCTGTCATCAGCAGCTATCAAGTCATTGAATTTCTTGATACCGATGGTTTGCATATCTGTATGATGCGGTTCTTCCAGCACATGTCCGTCCCACAACGTATTGTCGGCAATGATGTATCCACCCGGCGAAAGCATTTGCATGACTTGTTCGTAATACTCGATGTATTTCCGTTTGTCTCCATCCACAAATGCCAAATCGAAGGTGATGTCCATCTTCGGCAACAATTCCAATGCATCCCCGATGTAGAACTTTATCTTGTCGGCATACGGAGAGTTCTCCAACCAAGGACGAGTGAAGTCTTCCTGTTCATCATTGATTTCAAAGGTATGAAGCATTCCTCCTTCTTCCAATCCCTCGGCCAAACAAAGAGCGGAATACCCACTATAAGTCCCAATCTCCAATATCTGTTTGGGACGAATCATCCGCACAAACATCTTGAGCATCCGTCCTTGCAAATGTCCGGATGCCATTCGAGGACGTAACAATTTGACATGTGTATCCCGATAAAGCGCCTTCAGATAGTCGGTTTCTTCATCGATATGCTGAAGGATGTATTCATCGAGTGCATCAGTTTCTTTCATTCGCTTTCTTATAAATAACGGTTTCGATTAGGCAATACATAGTCCAAACCATAGCCCAACACATCACCTACCACATTAATTTCAAGGAAAGAAGTACGAGCGCCTTGCTTTCCACTACTCAAATAAGCCACCATATCGTTTTCCGAAAGCACGCCATCGTCCATCAACTTACGCAATGCGGCAAAGTAATAAGCTTGCCCGTTGGCTTTCTCCGGCATATAAATGGCTTCTACCCCATACGACAATGCCAAATGGCGCATGGTCTTTTCCTTATAACAAATGGCCAATACCGGATACTTTCCACGAAAAGCCGCCAAATTACGTGCGGTCCGTCCACTAAAGCTATCCGTAATGATGGCCTTGATATTCAATTTATCCGTCGCCATAACCGCTTGCTTTGCCAAAAAAGCAGTCACATCGTTGGAACCCGGTATCAAAGGAATCTTGATATTATTCTCTTGCGACTTGTCCTTTTCGGCTTGAGCTGCAATCTTGGTCATGGTCTTCACGGCCTCAACGGGATATTTTCCATAAGCCGTTTCACCACTGAGCATCAAAGCATCCGTACGATAATAGATGGCATTGGCGATGTCTGTTACCTCGGCACGAGTAGGGCGAGGATTATTGATCATGGTGTGCAACATCTGTGTAGCCACAATCACCGGCTTCTTGGCCAACGTACATTTCTTGATTAGCATCCGTTGGATACCTGGAATCCGTTCTTGAGGAACTTCAATACCCAAATCGCCACGGGCAATCATCACGCCATCAGCCACTTCCAATATTTCATCGATATTGTCTACCCCCTCCTGATTTTCAATCTTGGCAATCACTTGTATGTCACTACCATAATTATCCAGAATCTCGCGGATATCCAATACATCTTGTTTATTACGAACAAACGAGTGAGCAATATAATCAATGTCACTTTCAATGGCAAAGAGAATATTGTTCCGGTCTTTCTCTGTCAACGAAGGCAAATTGATACGTACTCCCGGTACATTCACGCTCTTTCGATTACCCAATGTCGCTTCGTTCTGAACTTCACAAAGCAAGTAATCTTCCGTCTTTTCCACTACCCGAAGTTCCAAATCGCCATCGTCAATCAAGATGGTACCACCCAATTTCAAATCCTTCACAAAATCCGGATAAGAAACGGCTATACGATCACGGCTTGTCTCCATTTCAGGGTTTCCTACCACCTTCACTTGATCACCCACATGAAAAGGAATCGGTTCCTTGTTCACCAAAGAAGTTGTACGAATCTCCGGTCCTTTAGTATCCATCAAAATGGCAATCCGATTGGATACTTCACGAACATTTGTTATCAACTTTTCAAATCCTTCACGGGAAGCATGAGCCGTATTCATACGCACTACATTCATCCCCGCTTCGAACAAAGCCCGAATAAAATCAACATCACAACGCAAATCCGAAATTGATGCTACGATTTTGGTTTGTTTCAACATCATAATCTTTCTACCTATTTAAATCTATCAATCATTTCAACAACAAAGCTTCCACCGCCAACCGATACGAATGGAGACCAAATCCACAAATGACACCTACACAAGCACAAGAAATCATCGACTTATGCCGGAACTCCTCGCGTTGGTGTACATTCGAGATATGTACTTCAATGACCGGAGTCTTTATCGCCCGGATGGCATCCTGAAGCGCAATGGATGTATGTGTGTAAGCTCCGGCGTTCAACACTATGCCATCGTAATCGAACCCAACTTCATGAAGCTTATTAATCATTTCACCTTCCACATTTGACTGATAATACTCAAATTCCACCTGCGGATAAGTTTCTTTCAGCTCCACCAAATAGTCTTCAAACGGACGGGCACCATAGATACCTGGCTCCCGCTTTCCCAGCAAATTAATGTTTGGGCCATTGATAATTTGTATTTTCATACATCAATTCTATCAAAAATTAATACCTTTGTCAAACGATTAGGGTACAAAGGTAAGAAAAAGAAATGAGAAGTAAGGAGAATCCAATAGAGATATTAAAGAAATACAAGCAATATTTAAGGTTAGAAAAATCATTATCTTCCAACACCGTTCAGGCTTATCTGAATGATGTGACCAAATTATTCCAATATTTGGAAAGCGAAGATATCCATCCTTATGATGTTACGCTTGAGCATTTGGAGCACTTTTCAGCCGGCTTGCACGATTTAGGAATCCAACCTCGCTCACAAGCCCGAATATTATCTGGTATCCGTTCGTTTTATCACTATCTGGTATTGGAAGATTATATACCAACTGACCCTAGCGAACTGCTCGAATCCCCTCAAATAGGCCTACATTTACCCGAGGTCCTTACCCTCGAAGAAATTGACCTTTTGATAGAACAAGTAGACCTCAGTACCAATGAAGGGCAGAGAAACCGTACCATTTTGGAAACCTTATACAGTTGCGGATTGCGAGTATCCGAACTCTGCAACCTCAAATTGTCCAACCTCTACTTGGAGGAAGGATTCATCAAGGTGGAAGGCAAAGGGAGCAAACAACGATTGGTGCCCATTTCGCCCCGAGCCATCAAAGAATTGCAATTCTATTTCATCGACCGGAATCATACCTTCATCAAAGAGGGATATGAAGATTTTGTCTTCATCAGTAAAAGGGGAAAAAACATTTCCCGAATCATGGTTTTTCATATCATCAAAGAATTGGCTGATGCCGTTGGGTTGAAAAAGACCATCAGCCCACATACATTCCGACATTCATTCGCCACCCACCTATTGGAAGGCGGTGCCAATCTTCGTGCCATCCAATGCATGTTGGGACACGAAAGCATCGGAACCACAGAAATCTATACCCACATGGATACCAACAGACTCCGAAGTGAAATCATTGAGCACCATCCTAGAAACAGAACTTTCAATAAGAAAAACAGAACAGACGCTCAGAATTGATTTATTTTTGTTATTTTTCTAAAAAAAAGCCCTTACATGGCTATAGATAAGGTATATTTTCTTATCTTTGCCCCAAATATGAGATAATCTCTCGGTTAAAATTGAAAAACATATTATATAAACGTTTAATAATAAAAGTAACTATGATTAAAAAGTTGTATTTGCCTTTAGTGGCATTAATGGTTCTTGCGCTTTCATCATGCGGCAAGATGGGAGAATTGTCTTCTGACTATTTCACAACAAACCCTGAAGTTCTTGAAGCTGTAGCCGGCAAAGTTCCTGTAACTATCAATGGTAAGTTCCCTGAAGGTTATTTCAAGAAGAACGCAACAGTAGAAGTAACTCCAGTTTTGAGATGGAATGGTGGTGAAGCTAAGGGTCAACCAGCATTGTTCCAAGGTGAAAAGGTAGAAGGTAACGGCCAGACTATTTCTTACAAGGCTGGTGGTAACTACACAATGAAGGCTTCTTTCGACTATGTTCCAGAAATGGCTAACTCTGAATTGTATCTTGATTTCAAGATCACAAGAGGCAGCAAGACTTACACTATCCCTTCAATCAAGGTTGCTGACGGTGTAATCGCTACTTCTGAACTTCCTACAGCTGCTAGCTCTAACGCTTCTTACGCTGAAGATGCTTACCAACGCATCATCAAGCAAGCTCAAGAAGCTAACATCATGTTCTTGATCCAACAAGCTAACTTGCGCAACAACCAATTGAATTCTGAAGAAATGAAGGAATTCCACAAGAAGGTTGCCGAAGTGAACGCTGACACTAAGAACTTCAAGTTGAACAACATCGAAGTATCTGCTTACGCTTCTCCTGATGGTGGTGTTAAGTTGAACACTGGTTTGGCTGAAAACCGTGAAAAGAATGCTGAAAAGTACTTGAACCGTCAATTGAAGAAGGCTAAGATTGACACTAACGTTGATGCTAAGTACACTGCTCAGGACTGGGAAGGTTTCCAAGAATTGGTTTCTAAGTCTAACTTGCAAGACAAGGATTTGATTCTCCGCGTGCTTTCTATGTACCAGGATCCAGAACAAAGAGAAAACGAAATCAAGAACATCTCTTCTGTATACAAGACTTTGGCAGACGAAATCCTTCCTCAGTTGCGTCGTGCTCGCTTGACAGCTAACTACGACATCATCGGCCGTAGCGACGAAGAAATCAACGAAGCATTTGACACTGACGCTAAGGTATTGAGCGTAGAAGAATTGCTTTATGCTGCTACTTTGACAAACGACAAGGCTCGTCAAGAAGCTATCTTCACTAAGACAACTCAATTGTTCCCGAACGATTTCCGTGCATACAACAACTTGGGTGAAATGGCATTCGCTGCTGGTGATGTTGCTAAGGCTGAATCTTACTTCAAGCAAGCTGCTGCTAAGAACGCTAACGCTCCTGAAGTAAACGCAAACCTCGGTTTGTGCGAATTGGTTAAGAACAACGTAGCTTCTGCTGAAACTTACTTGGGTAAGGCTACAGGCGCTAACGCTGCTAACGAAGCATTGGGTAACTTGTACATCAAGCAAGGTCAATACCAAAGAGCTGTCAACGCTTTTGGCGATGCTAAGACTAACAGTGCTGCTCAGGCTCAAATCTTGGCTAAGGACTACAACAAGGCTAAGGCTACTTTGGAAGCAATCAAGGATAAGGACGCTATGACAGACTATTTGATGGCTATCGTAGGTGCTCGCACTAACAATGAATCATTGGTGAAGAGCAGCATCAAGAGCGCTATCGCTAAGGATGCTTCTTTGGCTACTAAGGCTGCTAACGACCGCGAATTCGCTAAGTT
>JAFTTU010000118.1 GCA_017466635.1 Bacteroides sp. | reverse complement strand
TGTAGCTACAGGTTATGCCGACTGTGGTTTCGACGTGGATATGGGACCGTTGTTCCAGACTCCGGAAGAAGCTGCCCGCGATGCCGTAGAAAACGACGTTCACGCAGTAGGTGTATCTTCACTCGCTGCCGGTCACAAGACATTGATTCCGCAGTTGATGGAAGAACTCAAGAAGCTCGGCCGCGAAGACATCCTCGTGTTTGCCGGCGGTGTAATCCCTGCACAAGACTACGATTACTTGTATCAAGCTGGTGTAGTAGCTATCTTTGGTCCTGGTACTTCGGTTGCCAAGGCTGCTTGTCAGATTATGGATATTTTGTTGGAAGACTGATTTTTCAACATATAATAAAAATGGCGGCTCATGCGAGTCGCCATTTTTATTATTATTCCTTATCCTCATCCTTCACCCGCTTCTTCGCCGCCTTGGTTTCACGGGCGGCAATGGTAGCACTCAGAGTATCGATAACCACATTCACCTGGTCGATGAAGCCGCCGTACTGCTCTTCGCCCATCACGATGCAGAGGGCATTCACACGCTGCACAAATGCTTTGTATGCCTCCTCGGCAGCCGTGCGGCTTTCCTTTACAAGACCGGTCTGATAGGTGGTGTCCTCGGTCACCTTCGCATCGCGAAGCTCGATGAAGCGGAGGTAACAATCGTCCATGTTGTTCAGCCAGGGGTCGAAAGCAGCAGTTTCGCGGTCGGTCTCGTCCACATTGGCCAACTCCTGCAACAGATTGTAGTAGCGGCCGTATTCTTCGTGGAAGCCGAGGCTTGCCAAGTCGCCGAACTTCACGAAGAGGTCGTAAATGGTCTTGCCGATAGCAGCGACAGCAGCTTCGGGATGCGACGACATGGCCTTGGCATATGCACGGGCCACCCGCCATGCGGTATCGGCTGCGGCATCCGCCGCATTCATGTCGGCAGTCTTCGAGTTCTTGGTGGATTGCTTCAAGGCGGTATCGTAGGCATTCACCGTAGCGGTATAAACATCTACCATGGCCTTGTCCGTCTCAATGGTGAGCATGTCCTTGGCCAGCGAGGCCACTTGCTGCAAAAAGCCGAAACATTCCTCCGTGCGGAGGCGGCTGAGGTCAAGATTCTTGATTTGTTTCATATTTCGTTGTGATTTTTATAGTAAAACTTTTCTTTTTATCCTTTCGGGACTCCCGAAACTATCAAAATGATTATTCTGATGGCTTCGGGAGTTCCCGACGATGTTCCTGTTTCCGTTTTCCTTTCTTCGGGACTCCCGAAAGGTTCCCTACGTTTGTTTTCGTGGTTTCGGGAAGTTCCGAAAGCGTCGTCAAGTACTTTTTGGTGTTATCGGAAAGTCTTGAAGTAATCTCACTTAAAAGTTCCAATTAAAATTCACTTCATTCCAACCGGAAGCGGTATACCAATCAATCGTTTTGAAATAGGCATTCCACTCGGGACGAGCAGAAACAGGAACATACATACCCAAGCCAGAATAGTTAGCCACATCAACATTAAAATAAGACGGACTTGCATTTTCCAGACAACCTTTATAAAGAACAGCCTTATCCAACTGACTGCTGAATGAAGCAGGAAGTACTCCTCCATTCAATTCCTTGAAAAGATGTCCCAAGTCCACGGCTATATGTGGTGCCGACCTCCTACCATACTCTTGAAGATGATCGGTAGCGTAATCGGCTAATACATCTTTATGCTCCACGATTTCTTGCCTGATACAATCGGCCATGTATTGCATTTCCTTACTATCCACTAATGCAACAGTCCCCCATGCGTAACCTCCCGACTCATATTGTTCCTTATTGTATTCGATATATGTCTGACAAACTCGTTTGTAGCCATCCACTGACCCTTGATATAAATCCGTCATAAACTCATCATAAGGAAAGCCGTATGCCCGCACCTCCATCGCCGAGACAATCTGATAATCGGTCACATCACGAAAAGCGTACGCAACTTCCACCGTTCCCATATAACAGGCATCGCAAAGAATAAATTCAAATTTCTTGCCAACAGATTGTAGAGCTTCCACCATGTCAGATATAAGAATTGTATTGTCCGTACCCGATCCGTCCTGTCCAAATGAACGGGAAACAAAAATTGAATTTATCCAAGAGCTGGCATGTGACCCCACAATCAATCCCAATTTTTCGGAACAGGTTTGTGCAACCATATCCCTCAATACAAGTTTCATGATTTCCTTGTCTGTAGAAAGTTGGGGAGCATATTCCTTTACGATAATGGCTTCATCCAAGACATCATCCAACGTATAAGAAAAGTCAAGTGCCGGAGAGCCGTTGATATTCCCTTTTCCATCTGTTTCATATTTCAGAATCAAATGTTTGGAGGCATTCTCTCCCACACTTGTCCGGCCATCCCAATAAACCAACAAAACGGCCGGTTCCGCCATCATCGCAAGTCCATCATACATTGCACCGATATTGGCCAGCAAATAGTTATCCAGATTGTTGTTGGCAACCAGATAAGACAGAATGGTCATCGTCTCATTGGGCTTAGGTTGCGGTATATCTTCGTTACCATCACAGGAATAGAACAGCCCAACCAACATAAACGCCCATAAACATTTCCTTAACATACCTTTTTCATTAAATTGTTATTACTCTCATTCAAATAAAAAATCGTGGTTGGCAAGAGTTCTTCACTCTTGCCAACCACGATTAACGATATCCGATTGTACGATTAACCCGATTAAATTATAGCAATACGCTTGCTTGCTTGCTTGCTT
>JAFTTU010000061.1 GCA_017466635.1 Bacteroides sp. | reverse complement strand
GACACCATGATGCGTCCGTTCATGTCGTGGATTTCGTCCACCATGCCCTTCGGATTCGGGAAACGTTCAGGGTCGAATTCATGGCTACCCCAAGCATTCTGCGGCCAATGCAACCAGTCGAGCACGATGTTGTCGATAGGAATCTGACGGGCACGGAATTCACGGAAAGTAGAAAGCAATTCATCCATGCTATTGTATTTTTCACGACTCTGCCAATAACCCATCGCCCACTTCGGCATGACTTGTGCCTTGCCGGTCAACGTACGATAACCGCTGATTACCTCGTCCATATCTTCGCCTGCCACGAAGTAATAGTCGATTTCCGGATTCATTTCGCTCCACCACGACTGCTTGGTTTGATCGGCAAACGGCTCCATCACACGGAGGCCGCAATAAGACACATCGCCATCCGGCAACCATTCAATCTTGAGAGGCACCTTCTTACCGCCTTCGAGCTTGCAGGCGAACTTATAAGAATTTGGATTCCAAGCCGTACGCCAACGTTCGGGCACTACCAATTCGCCATCGACATACACCTTCATATAACCGGCATAGTAGAGGATGAACTTGTATTCACCGGTTTCCTTCGGCTCGATAGCTCCTTCATAAAGCACGTTAGCCCCCTTATACGGGAACTTCTGAGGGAGATTCACCACTCTATCCAATTTCTTGCGTACCAAATGTTCGAAGTACAAGGAATCTTCCCGACGCACAATCGGTTCGAGGTTAAACCGTTCATGAGCCTGATAAGTACCGGTGATGGCACCTTCCTTGCCTTCCTTATCATAAAGCTTGAACACTTCGCCCAATTGCTTGTAGTCATCCGGATTACCGAAGCGAGCCAACGAATAGCTATCCCACAAAAGGCCATAACCCTTGTTGGACACGATGAACGGCACGGATACCTTGGTATTGTATTGGAAAAGTTCCTCGTTCTTACCTTTATAATTAAACTCATCCGCCTGATGCTGACCCAATCCATAGAAAGCTTCATCCGCCGGCGATTCGAATACCTGACGCACGGAGTATTGCTTCTTGCCTTCCACTTCTATCGGGGTAAACGTCTTGCCTCCCCCTTGGTTTTCCGCCAGGATGACATTGCCCTCCAAGTCGGTAAATTTCACCTCACCCGTGGTCTTGTCCACAATGGCCTTCACCTCCGAAGTGACGATGGAAACGGCCTTTTCTGCATCTTCCACCGTGAAGGAAGCCTTTTCTTCCTGTGGCACGATAATCAGACTTTCTCTGTCTGAGAACTGGTTTTCGGGAGTGGCCGATACACGAATCAGCTTGTCCCCCATCACTTGCAAGCGTACCTTGCGTACATCCGTCGGTTGCTCCTGGTCGATATTCACGATAATGCCATCGGCCAGCTTCTGAACATCAGCACCACCGCATGATGCCATCAAAAGAGCCGCCAAACAACAAGAGAATGTGTTTTTCGCTTTCATATAGTTTTATGTTTTTAATTATACTCACACATATCCCTCTTCACAAGGGGGATGAATAGCATTCACAAAAATAAGGAGAATCCCCAAGACAAAATGATACTATTTTATCCGTTTCTATCTATTTCATCGAGGCGCATTGTTGGACACCGTACTCAAGGTATAATTCTCGTCCTCCGTAAAGATGGCTTTAGTCATCACGGCTACAATCTCCTTGGCGTTGTTCAGATATTCCCCCGTGGCATGGTCGAACAAGCCGGAAGATTCATTGCCCGCCCCTTTGGCACCATTGTCCCAATAGAACGGAGCCATGCCAAACGAACGTGCAGCCTTGCATACATATTCCAAATAATACTTTCGGAAAGACTCAGCACGGGCATTGTTCCGATGTACACAACCCATCTCGCCAATGTATACAGGGATGCCTTGGTCAACATATTTTTCACGAAGTTGACCAAACACATTTCTCACATTGTCTTCATCTCCCCAACTTTCTTTCTTGCCGGAAGCAGCCGTATAGCCCCACTCGGAATACTTACCCGTCAAGGTATATTCATGAGGGTCATAGAAATGCACCGCCACCATCAATCGGTTTTCCGCCTTATCCTCAGGGAGTTCCATGTGCTTCAAGGTCAAATCCGCATTGGTGCAATAGCCGGGGATACCCAAGAACCGGTTGGCATTCTCTCCTCCTACCTCACGGACGGCATCGACAAACACCTGATTCCACTCGTTGAGGATGGCATATTGCTTTCCGTTATCCTTCAAGTTATCTCCCCACCCCCATCCACCATCGTGGATTTCGTTCATGGATTCGAAAATGAGGAACTCGCCTTTGTCCTTGAACTTCGTGGCTATCTGTATCCACATGGATTTCAGTTGGTTCTTGATGGAAGTATTCTTTTCTTCACTCGAAGCCGCCTCCTTGATACTCAACCAATACTTGCTATCGGCTCCATCGTGATGCATGTTGATGATGGCATGAAGCTTGGCCTTTTCGGCATATCCTACAATTTCCTCCACCCGATTCAACCATGCTACTTCTATCCGATAATCGGGAGCCTCTCCAATATGCCCCATCCAAGTAACCGGAATACGTACCGATGTAATGCCCGCTTCCGCCAACTTATAGAAAGTCTGTTGGGTGGCCGGTTGGTTTCCCCAACATGTTTCATTGGCCACACCATTGTCATGCGCATCCATCTGATTGCCCAAGTTCCATCCCAAACCCAACTTCCTGGCGATATCCCAAGCATAGCCTTCTCCTTTTGGAATCGGTTCTTGTTTAAGGGTATCGACTTTCTCCGGTTGAGGAGGAGTCACCACGGGTGTTTCAGGTACTACGGGTTCAACCGGCTCGTTTTCTCCACCCGAACAAGCCATGAAGAGCAAAAGAAATATCCACCAAACTTTGAATGTTGCTATTTTCATACGTAATCTTATTTTCCCACAAATTTAGCAAATGAATCCTTATATCGATGAGAAACCATTTATTTTTCTTACTTTTGCGCCATTATGAGAATACAGACAGACACCCAATATATACATCAACTGGTTTCAGAAGGCGAACATTGCCACCAAGACTTCAAATTCGAGATTTCGGATGCACGGAAAATAGCCCGTAGCATTTCGGCTTTTGCCAACACGGAAGGAGGCAGATTGCTGGTCGGCGTAAAGGACAATGGCAAGATAGCCGGTATCCGTTCGGAAGAGGAAATCTACATGATAGAAGCCGCGGCCAACATGTATTGCCAACCGAAGGTGGAGATAGAAACCCAAACATACATCGTAGAAGGACGAACAGTCCTGAAAATCGAAATCAACGAGGCAAACGCCAAACCCATCTATGCCCTGGACGAGGAAAACAAGCCCAAGGCCTACATCCGCATAGCCGATGAAAACATCCTTGCCACCCCTGTACACTTGAAAGTATGGCAACATAGCAAGAAGAAGGAAGGTGCACTGGTTTCTTTCACCGACAAGGAGCAAAACTTATTGGATGTATTGGGAGAAAGAGAAAACCTCACCCTGAACCAATGTTGCAAGCTATGCAAATCGAGCCGAAAGGCAATGTGCAACCTTTTGGCAGACTTCATCCGTTTCGGTTTGGTGACACCCATCTTTCAAGGACATCAATTTTATTTCAAACTCAACGAATAACTCTGAACAATGGAAACAATCACTCAATGGATAACCTCCATCAATGATGTACTCTGGACGTACATCCTCGTCATCATGCTGCTGGGATGTGCCGCCTGGTTTACTTTCAAGACCCGTTTTGTACAATTCCGAATGATCAAGGAAATGATTCGTTTGTTAGGCGACTCCACCAACAAGAGCTCCGGAAAAGAAGAACACATTTCTTCATTCCAAGCATTCATGGTCTCTTTGGCGAGCCGTGTAGGAACCGGGAACTTGGCCGGGGTAGCAACCGCCATCACCATCGGAGGCCCCGGCGCGGTCTTTTGGATGTGGATCATCGCCTTGCTTGGCTCTTGTAGTGCATTTGTCGAATCCACCTTGGCCCAATTATATAAGGTAAAAGGCCAATCCTCCTACATCGGTGGTCCGGCTTATTACATGAAGAAAGGGTTGAAGCAACCATGGATGGGGATTACGTTTGCCGTACTCATCATCTTCACGTTTGCATTCTCGTTCAATACCGTCCAGAGCAATACCATTTGTGCGGCTTTCGAACAGGCCTTCCAAGTAGACAATGTCACCATGGGCATCATCCTGACCGTATTGACCCTGATGATTATCTTCGGAGGCATCCAACGAATAGCTAAGGTAAGTAGTATCATTGTGCCGGTCATGGCATTGGGCTACATTCTTTTGGCCTTGATTATTGTCGGCATGAACATTACCCATATCCCGGCCATTTTCAAGCTCATCATCGATAGTGCATTCGGATGGGAACAAGCCCTCGGAGGTAGTATAGGTGTCGCCTTGATGCAAGGTATCAAGCGTGGTTTGTTCAGCAATGAAGCCGGTATGGGTTCAGCACCTAACGTAGCGGCAACAGCTGATGTGACCCACCCGGTGAAGCAAGGCTTAATCCAAACATTGGGTGTATTTTCGGATACCTTGGTGATTTGTACTTGTACCGCATTCATCATCTTGTTCAGCGGTGTACCTTTGGGTGGTGAAACCAATGGTGTGCAATTGACCCAAATGGCATTGGACAATGAAATCGGGATTGGCGGAAGCATCTATGTAGCCATCGCCATTCTGTTCTTTGCCTTCAGTAGCATCATCGGCAATTATTATTATGGTGAAGCCAACCTCCGATACATTACAAAAAACAAAACCATCATGTCCGTTTTCCGATTGTTGACCGGTTCCATGGTGATGTTCGGTGCATTGGCCAGCCTCGATTTGGTATGGAGCATGGCAGATATCTGCATGGGATTGATGACCATTTTCAACTTGATAGCCATCGTTCTTTTGGGCAAATATGCCTTCCGTTTGTTGGACGATTATCGTGAACAAAAGCGCCAAGGCATCAAAGACCCGGTATTTACTAAAGATAAAATGAAAGATATTGAGCAAGATATCGAATGTTGGTAAAACAATTTTCACTATATTTGCGGCATTAAATCAAAAATCATAAAGAAATGAGCATATTTTCGAAATTGTTCGGCAAAAAACAAGCCGAAGAAGAAACTCCACGTGTAGGGGGAATGGAAGATTTCATGACCCTCATCCGTGTATATTATCAAGCGGTAATGGCTAGCAACATCGGCATCAGCAACATCAATTTCTTGCCGGATATGGCCGTATTCAAGCGTACATTGAAGATTCCTACCCAAAACAACAAGTTGGGTATCGCCGAAAAGTCACGTTGCAAGAAGATGTTGACCGAAATCTATGGTTTGCCCGATTCTTTCTACAAGGAAATCGATGCATCCATCAAGAAGAACGTGAAGAACATCAATGACGTGAAGACATACCTCTTCATGTTCCAAGGCTTCAGCCAAGACCTGATGATGCTTATCGGCAACTTGATGCAATGGAAATTCCGCTTGCCGGGTACTTTCAAGAAGTTACTCCGTGGCATGACCGAAAAGACCGTACACGACATCTTGACCAAGCAAAGCTGGAAAGACGAAAGCGTACACAAGACTTGTATGGCCATCCGCCAGTACCAACATCACTTAGGCTACACGGAACCATGGATCAATGAATATGTGTACAACATCGTACTCTTGGCCAAGAAAGAACCGAAGCCAAAGGAATGATAGAACAACATCCATTAGAACCTTTTCTGCCCAGTCATGCAACCTTACTCATGCTGGGCAGCTTTCCACCCCAAAAGAAGCGGTGGTCCATGGACTTTTTCTATCCGAACTTGCAGAACGACATGTGGCGCATCTTCGGACTCCTCTTCTTCAATGACAAGGAGCATTTCTTAATGCCTGATATAAAAGCATTCAACAAGGACTACCTGATAAAGTTCCTGACCGAGAAAGGAATTGCCCTCTATGATACCGCATCCTCCGTCCGTCGTCTTCAGGACAATGCCTCTGACAAGTTTCTGGAAGTCATCGAGCCAACAGACATCCGTTTGCTCCTCAAACAACTTCCCCAATGCAAGGCCATTGTAACCACCGGTCAGAAAGCAACGGACATCATCCGAAGTCAAATCGAGGTAAATGAACCTTCGGTCGGTCAATCTTGCCCTTTCGAATTCGAAGACCGTACGCTCCGATTGTACCGAATGCCCTCATCAAGTAGAGCCTACCCATTAGCACTCGAAAAAAAAGCAAGCGCTTATCGGTTTATGCTCAACGAATTAGGTCTATTGGAATAAAAATGTTGCAAAAATAAGAATCGTTTTATTTGCACAATCCAAATATTAGTTCTACATTTGCACCCGCAAACACGGGAGTAGCTCAGTTGGTAGAGCACCGGTCTCCAAAACCGGGTGTCGGGAGTTCGAGCCTCTCCTCCCGTGCGAAGATAAGTGGGTATGTTTAAACACATATCCACTTTTTTTGTTAAATACTAGTAGATGAAATACATTTTAATCATATTAGGTAGCCTTTCGTTGGCATTGGGAATCATAGGCATCTTTCTTCCATTGTTGCCTACCACCCCATTGTTGCTA
Source organism: Bacteroides sp. (assembly GCA_017466635.1). Classification (GTDB taxonomy): domain Bacteria; phylum Bacteroidota; class Bacteroidia; order Bacteroidales; family Bacteroidaceae; genus Phocaeicola. Next base: position 8,570 of record JAFTTU010000061.1, on the reverse strand, counting down.
TTATCGGCCGCACTTTATGTCCGTAGTTCAGAGAAGATGTACCAATGGCTCATTCATCACAAATACCTGGGAAGCTATATCCGAAACTTCCGCGAGCATCGGGCCATCCCTTTACGTGCCAAAATCATATCCGTTTCCATGGTTTGGATATCGCTAATCTATTGTAGCATAACGATAAGTGAGCTTCTTTGGATAAAAGCCCTATTCTTGATTCTAGCCTCAGGCATCACCTGGCACATCCTTTCCTACAAAACATTAAAATAAGGAGAAATGAATTATTTTGCAGATTTTTATTAAAATCTCTCCAAAATATTTTCTAGAATCATTCCAATCTTCTATATTTGTGTAGAATTTGGTATAAAATGACAGAAGAAGACAGAAAGCTTATAAGTTCCTTTGAGGGAAAGCTGAGACATTTCATGTTTTTATACGATGAAATAAAACAAGAAAATGCCGACTTGAAGCAACTCCTCATCAAGAAGGATGAAGAAATCCATCAATTGGAACAAAGTAGTAAAGAATTGGAAGCCCGTTATACCGATTTGAAAATGGCACGTACCATCAGCTTGTATGATAAAGATATCAAGGATACCAAGCAAAGATTGTCGAGCCTAGTGCGTGAAGTCGACAAATGCATCGCTTTATTAAATGAATAAAAGAGATTGCTATGGACGATAAAATGATGAAAATCAATTTACTGATTGACTGCCAACGATACCCGTTGAACATCCGTCGAGAAGACGAGCAACTTTATCGGGATGCAGCCAAACTGATAGATAAAACGTTAAACAAATACCGTAGCTGGAAGCCTGAATTGGGTGCTAGTAACCATTGGGCCATGGCTGCATTGGAATTAGCCTTCAATTTGATGTCCATGAAAGACAAGAATGACACCAAACCCTATTTGGAGAAATTGGAAGAGCTAACCCGAGAATTGGATAACTATATCGGCAAGAAATGACTTGTCGACATAAAGTAAAGGATATTCACGCACAACCTTTGTTGTCAAGAGAAGTGTTCTTGACAGAAAGGAAGTGCGTTTTTTATTTATATAATTTATTAAAATGGTAACAACAATAGTAATAGCAGCAGTATGCTTCGCCGTGGGTGCCGGCCTTTCATACGTATTCTTCAGATATGGTCTGAAAACAAGGTATGACAATATCATCAAGGAGGCAGAAACAGAAGCCGAAGTAATCAAGAAGAACAAGCTTCTTGAAGTTAAGGAAAAGTTCTTGAACAAGAAAGCCGATTTGGAAAAAGAAGTTGCCTTGCGCAACCAGAAGATTCAACAAGTAGAAAACAAGTTGAAACAACGCGAAATGGTGTTGAACCAAAAGCAAGACGAAGTTCAACGCAAGCGCAATGAAGCAGAAGCCATCAAGGCAAACTTGGAGGCTCAAATTGCTATCGTAGACAAGAAGAAGGAAGAATGGGATAAGAAGAAAGAAGAATTGGACGTAAAGAAGGAAGAATTGGAAAAGCTCCATGTACAGGAAGTGGAAAAATTGGAAGCTATTTCAGGTCTTTCTGCCGAAGAAGCCAAGGAACGCTTGGTAGAATCCTTGAAGGAAGAAGCCAAGACCGAAGCTGCTTCTTATATCAACGACATCATGGACGATGCCAAGATGACCGCTAACCGTGAAGCCAAGCGCATCGTTATCCAATCTATCCAACGTGTAGCAACCGAAACAGCTATTGAAAACTCAGTAACTGTATTCCACATTGATTCCGATGAAATCAAGGGACGTATCATCGGTCGTGAAGGTCGAAACATCCGTGCTTTGGAAGCTGCTACCGGTGTAGAAATCGTTGTTGATGACACTCCTGAAGCCATCGTTCTTTCTGCATTCGACCCGGTTCGTCGTGAAATTGCCCGTTTGGCATTACACCAGTTGGTAACAGACGGACGTATTCACCCTGCCCGCATCGAAGAAGTGGTAGCCAAGGTGAAGAAGCAGGTAGAAGAAGAAATCATCGAAACCGGTAAGCGTACTACCATCGACTTGGGTATCCATGGTTTGCACCCTGAATTGATTCGTATCATCGGTAAGATGAAATATCGTTCTTCATACGGTCAGAACCTTTTGCAACATGCCCGTGAAACCGCTAACCTCTGTGCGGTCATGGCCTCGGAACTTGGTTTGAATCCGAAGAAGGCAAAACGTGCCGGTTTGTTGCACGACATCGGTAAGGTACCTGATGAAGAAGCCGAATTGCCACACGCATTGTATGGTATGAAGTTGGCCGAAAAGTTTAAGGAAAAGGCAGATATCTGCAATGCCATCGGAGCTCACCACGATGAAGTGGAAATGACTAGCCTCTTGGCTCCGATTGTACAAGTTTGTGACGCCATCTCCGGTGCTCGTCCAGGTGCTCGTCGCGAAATTGTGGAAGCATACATCAAGCGCCTCAACGACCTTGAACAATTGGCCATGTCTTATCCAGGTGTAACCAAGACTTATGCTATCCAAGCAGGTCGCGAACTTCGTGTCATCGTAGGTGCCGACAAGATTGACGACAAGCAAACCGAAAGCCTTTCTACTGAAATCGCCAAGAAGATTCAGGATGAAATGACTTATCCGGGACAAGTGAAGATTACCGTTATTCGTGAAACACGTGCGGTAAGTTTCGCGAAATAAATTCCAAAAACATAAATGAAGGCGATGTTTTCTATAGAGCATCGCCTTTTTTATGGTCTATCATAAAAAAAGTGCCATGATTTTCACAAACCACAGCACCTACAATGTTAGAGATTAAAATTACCTTTTTAACAACCTATAAACCTAAACCACTATTTCAGATTAAAAATTACTTTCGATTTAATGTCAGAAGCCGAAGCGGCAACAATCGCTTCAAACTTACCCGGTTCAGCTATCCAAGTCTGTTGAGCATCATCATAAAAGCTCAAAGCATCTTTGGCTATGGTAAAGGTTACTTCCTTTGTTTCACCCGGGGCTAATCTTACCTTTTGGAAACCTTTCAATTCCTTGATTGGACGTGGCAAGGAAGACTTCAAGTCACTGATATACAACTGAACAACTTCCGCTCCTTCCCGATTACCAATATTGGTAACAGGTATGGTAATAGTCAACACGTCTTCAGTACTCATTTCCTTCTTATCAGCCATTGCTTTACCATATTCAAAAGTCGTATAACTCAAGCCATGACCAAAAGCGAACAATGGTTTCACCTTCTTTTGCTTGTCCGCCCAACGATAACCAACAAAGATTCCTTCATTGTACTTGACATCAACAATTTCATTCTTTCTTTCGTACACGAATTCACCCAAAGCATGTGCCGAATTGTCTTCCAACTTTACAGGGAAAGTAAATGGCAACTTACCGCTTGGATTAGCATCACCCATCAAGATAGCCGCAAGAGCAGGTCCTGCTTCCGAACCAATGTACCAATCCTGAACAATAGCCGGGACATCATTCACCCAAGGCATCGCAATGGCATTGCCCGAGATATTGACAACGACCAAATTCTTATTGGCTTTTGCCAAGGCGGCTATGACTTCATCTTGTCCATAAGACAAATTCAACCCACCACGGTCGGAATCTTCACAATCTTGTCCGGCACTCTTGTTCAAACCACCAATAAAGATAACATAATCCGATTCCTGAGCTATCTTTACTGATTCAGCTAGCAATTCTTCCGGTGTACGGTCATCCTTCAAATTCTGACCGGTAACTACACCATTGTATTCGCCCGAAGCATCACCTACATAACCACGTACCCAAACCACTTCGGCTTGATTGCCTACACGTGCCTTGATACCATCCAATGGAGAAATCTCACGTTGCACTTTCAATGAAGAAGAGCCACCACCTACGGTCATCATCTTCACCGCATTCTCTCCTACAACGGCTATTTTCTTGACTTGTGCAAGATTGATAGGTAACACTTGATTGTCATTCTTTAAAAGTACAATACCTTCTTGAGCTATCTGACGAGCAGCGTCATAATGGGCTTCCGAATTCATAGCTCCCCAAGGTCGGTTCCGGTTCATCTCCGTACGATAAATCAGACGAAGTACACGACGTACCTTATCATTCAATTCATCAGTCCCTACTTTACCTTCCTTTATCATTTTCAGATACGGAAAAGCCATATAGTAGCTATCGTATGCATTGCTGGCACCAGCGGTCAGTCCATTCGTCCAACTACCGAATTCCAAGTCCAAACCATTCTTGATGGCTTGTTCGGTATCGTGCGTACCTCCCCAATCGGATACTACTACTCCATCGAATCCCCATTCACCTTTCAGAATGTCATTCAACAGATATTGGTTATGGCATGCATGCTGGTTCTTATAAAGATTATAGGAACCCATGATACTCCAAGCCTTACCTTCTTGTACTGCTGCTTTGAATGCCGGCAAATAGATCTCACGTAAAGCTCTATCGTCTACGATAATGTTGCTATTATGACGATTCACTTCATGATTGTTCAATGCATAATGCTTGACACAAACCGCCACTCCATTCTGTTGGACCCCTTGTATATAAGGAACCACCATTCGACTTGCCAAATAAGGGTCTTCACCCATGTATTCAAAGTTACGTCCATTGAGTGGAGTGCGATAGATATTCACCCCTGGTCCCAAGAGTACCGTTTTCTTACGATAGCGGGCTTCTTCACCGATACTCTTGCCGTATAGCAAAGACATTTCCGGATTCCAAGTAGCCGCCAAACAAGTCAATGCCGGGAAAGCGACACACGAGTCATTCGTCCAACTCGCTTGGTCCCATTCATCCCACAACACTTCAGGACGGATACCATGAGGGCCATCCGTCATCCATACATCCGGAATACCCAAACGTTCTACGCCTGGAGAACTGAATTTTGATTGTGCATGAATCATGGCCACCTTTTCCTCCAAAGTCATCCTACTCAATGCATCCTCTATTCTTTCTTCGATAGGTTTCGTATCATCCAGATAGACCGGAATCGTTTGCGCTTGAACAGAAAGCGCAAAAGCCAAAGTCATCGCGAAATATGTTAGTTTCTTTTTCATGGTCAATTCTATTTATTGGTTAACCTTCAATCCAAGCGATTCAATATACCCCACTTGCGGTATATTATTCTCGCATTTACTATTTTCAATGAAATCCATCATGGCCTTACGCATCAACTCTTGATTCGGACGGGCATCCCGGATTTCCTTGTATGTTGCGCGAGATGCTTCCGAGAATGCGATGACCTTATCCCAATTCTCAGGCTCCTTGATACCCATGAAACAAGAGTTGTCCTTTTTCTTATAAGGCCAGAACGTATAACCGATATTGTTTTCCTGCATGGTTTGACAGAAAGCCGCTTGCCATTCATCGGTATTGTGACCGATTTCACCCATATACATCGGAAGATTCACACTATCGCGGAAATGAATGAAGTTCATGATGGCTTCTTTCGTCGGAGGACCTCCATATCGATGACAAGTATACATCAACTTATTGTCAAACTTACTGTCCTTGAACGGTTGGAAATTACCATTCCATTGTGCACCACCTATCATGACAATATGGTTATTATCGACTTCACGAATGGCCTTCACCACTCGCTTATAAAGCGGTTCCAATTTGGAATTCAATTCATCCATTTTATCAAAATAAGGAGCAATCGGTTCATTCATCAAGTCATATGCCAAGATGACCGGCTCGTTCTTGTAATAATCGGCAATACTCCGCCAAATATCACACATCAATTGTTGACTAGCTTCACTTTCGAGCAACCACGGATAGCCATAACTATCATCGATATTATCGCCCGTCTGACCACCTGGAGCATCATGCATGTCCAAGATAAGATACAAATGATTGTCACGACACCAATTCACGACGCTATCCACACGGGCAAAACCATCTTGTTGACCGGTCATTCCCATATAATCATCATCGGTGAAGAGTTTATAATGAAAAGGCAAACGAATCGTATTGGCACCCGTCGAAGCTATGAACTCGATATCTTTGCGTGTCACATAGTTATCTTTAAAAGCTTTCCAGAACTCAGCAGTGAAATCCGGACCCACCAACTGACAGAACATTTCATTGATGAAGCGTCCCGAATTGGTCTTTTGAAATCCGAACATATATCCTTCGGGATTCAACCAATTCCCCAAGTTTGTACCTTTAATAAATAGTTTTTCACCCTCGGGAGTAATCAAATCAGGCCCTTCTATCCGTACGAACTCGTCCGGTTTAGGCATAATATTGGCTGTTTGCTTAGGCTGGCAAGCTCCGAGAAGACTTGCCAGTACCAGCAAATTCATTATTTTTTTCATACCTTTTTGAAAACTATTCTAATGCTTTATTTCTTTTGAAATACACGAACGTAGTCAATTTCATAAGTAGCAGGCAGACAGGATTCATCCACTCCCATCATGCCACCCCAATCGCCACCCCAAGCGAGGTTCAGTTTCAATTCAAATTCCTTATCAAATGGCCATGTCTGTTCATTCCGTTTTCCGTAATCTTCCGGTTTATAACGGAACAACAGAACACCATCTACATAAGTCTTTATTTCTGTTTCATCCCATTCCAATGCATAGGTATGGAATTCAGTCTGTGCACCTTCCAACGTTTTCTTTGCCGTCTTTTGGGTATTGATAGCATGATAATAGGCCTTGCAATGAATGGAAGACGAAACCTCATTCGGTACACATCCAACTTCTTCCATGATATCAATTTCTCCACAATCCGGCCAATTGGAAGACGCAACAGGCATCATCCAGAAAGCAGGCCAAGTACCTTTACCTACAGGGAGTTTCAAACTAGCTTCGAAGTAACCATACTTCCAACCTTTTCCAGCTTTACCACCTTCTCCGCGAGTGTTCAAGCGGGCTGAATAAATACGGTCACCATCTTTAATAGCCCGAATCTTCAACGTACCATGAGAAACCTCGGCGGTTTGGATGTCACCCTTCTTTCCAGCGATATAAGTCTGCAATTCATTATTTACCCAACCAGGCTCAGCGGTCTCATAATACCAATTGTTCGTATCCGGCATATCCTTCGAGTTATCATCAAATTCATCATGCCATACCAAACGGTAACCTTCTGGTACCACGATATCACCTGTTGCCATTTCTGGTTTAGCGGCTTGCTTGACTGCAATAGTTTCACGGGTTGAACCGGATTTTACTATGACAGACCCTGTCCGCTCTTCGTACTTCTCATTTTCCTTAACCGTCACACTTACGGCATTTGCACTTACCTTGCAATCTATCCAATCCTCATTGGAATAGGCAGTCCATTCACGATTACAAGAAACACTGACACTCAAAGTCAATTTTTCTTTTGCTTCAAAGGAAAGTTCCATTGGAGTACATTGCAAACTAACTTCTACTACGGGCGAATCGTTATTGTTACCACCTTCTCCACTGCTACAGGCTATAAATCCCATCAGCAATAACAATAAAGGAAATACTTTCTTCATCATACCTATTCTCATTGAAAACAAGAGCATGTACGACTCCTATGAAAGTCGCACATGCTCCATTCTGTTATTATTCACTACAGCCCTTTTCCTTCAAGATGATATCAGTTACAGTAACTTCTGTTCCTGCAGCACATCCACCAAAGTCAAAGAACAAGCTTACCTTATCCATGTCAATACCTGGCATGTTCGGCATTTCATATACATATTCTTCTTCAGCAGCCAACGGATGACGGTCTGCGAAGTAGAAGATGTTGTCGTTATCACCGCCACCAGAAAGAACCAACTTGATGGTTACACCCGGATGGTCGTTGTTCGACTTCAAGACGCACTTGAAATCGTAGTTGGTTGCCGCATTGGTAGTCATATCGGTATGGAATGCTACCTGAGCCTGCCATTGGTCAGTAGTTGCTTCCGGTAAAGTTACCTTGAAACCAGTATCCAACTTTTCTACAGTCGGATCGGCAATCTGACTCCATGCCGGAGCATAATAGAAACTGTTGGTATAAGTACAAGTCTTCCACATGTTGCAAGCCGAATCATAGTTGAAATTCGGAGTATAGCGTTCCTGAAGGATGATTCCATAAATCTGGGCAGTTGTACCAGCCGGATTACCACCAAAGTCAAGTACCATCTTCAAGTTGGCAATATCCTTACCTTCCATAGCAGCCTTTACGAATACATATTCTTCATCAGCAGCCAGGTCGATACGGTCTTCGCAATAGAAATTACCGTCATCATCGTTCTGGGTCAATTTCACTGTTACACCATTGATGTCCTTGTCAGCCTTCAAGATGACACGGAAATCGTATGTCTTACCTACGGATGTACCGATACCTAAATCTGCAAATGTCACCTGTCCTTGCCATTGAGCTTCTGTTGCATTTGCCATGTATACAGTGTGTACACCATCAGCAAAGCTATATTCCGGGTCAGCAATCTGTGCCCAACCGGCATCAGCAAACCAGAATGTAGGAGCAATCTTAGCGGCAGTCCACATGTTTTCAGGACTCGCTTCATCTACCCAACTTACATTCGGCTTTTCTTCTTCCGGTTCTGCCGACGGCAACTTGGTACCATCATCATTGGCATGGTCTTTCAATACGATGTTCTTCACTATCACTTCACAG
>JAFTTU010000060.1 GCA_017466635.1 Bacteroides sp. | reverse complement strand
CGGAAGGTTTTCTGTTCGATGCAAACCTCTATTGGCAGACCAAGGGAAACATGGAAAACGCCTACATGATTAAGAATACCTGGAAGATGGATTTCTCACTACAGAAGTCGTTCTTGAAGGACCGTTTGTCGGTAAAATTGAGTGCCAACAATCCTTTCCAGACATATCAGAACAATTCGTTTATTGCTCATTTCGGGAAGATGCAGACCGTCCATCAGGACTTCAACAACTCGCAATATTCCTATACGCTGAACATCCGCTACAAGTTCAATACTACCAAGAGCAAGTACAAAGGAACAGGAGCCGGTTCAAGCCAGAAGGCGCGTTTGTAAAATCGTTTTTCATCATAAACTCTTATACTTTAGGAACGGTCAGGATGACGGAATAATGTATCCGTATCCTGACCGCAACATTGAAACAAGATATTATCTGATAATATTGGAGTGCCCGTGAATTATGCCAAGCATTGGGATATACTCAGTGGCGTAATTTTGTGAATGTAATTGAAAAAGCAAAAGAAGCTTGTCAAAATGCAGGGAATAAGGTAACTGATCATTTTGCTGACGTCAGCAAAATGATAGAACTTGCTAAGTGATAATATCACGCATATAACAATCATTTAAGTTTATGCAAATATAAGCAAAATCAACCGATTCTTTATCGGTAACTCGTTTTTTTTTCGACTTACCGATAAGAAATCTTCGATAAACAGATATTTGATTATAGTTTTCAAGTGGCATTATTACTCGATTCGTATGATTCTAATTATCTTTGCAGAAAATCAGAATCATCATGAAGACATTACTGTATATCGTTTTTTTATGGACCTGTGCGAGTGTTTTTCTTTTCTCTTGTAAACCAAGTTATACCAATAGTGAATGGCTCCGTTTGGCTGACGAACAAGTGTACAAGGACGTAGATAGTCTGAAAACACTCTTGAGCAATGTAAAGCGACCGTTGGAACTGAAGGGCGAGGAACGTTTGTTGTATGGATGGCTTTTGGGTTATCAGCATTATTGTAAAGATGCCTCGATGGTGGAGGATTCATTGGTCGTTCCTGCGGCTGATGCCTACATTAACGGCCAGGATACGGTAAGAAAGTTCATGTCTTACCAGTTGAAAGCCGACTATCTGAAATGGATAGGCAAACCTCATGAAGCATTGGCGGTATTGGATGAAGGAACGCGGTTGGCCGAACAAATGAAAGACACTCTTTGGATAAAGGAATTGCAGGTGCGTGCCGGACGCATCTATTGTTTCGTGTTGAAGGACTATCCGAGTTGTACCAACATCTTCCGTTGGTTAATAACTCTTATGGACGACCCAGGGATTTGCTATTCATTAGGATTGTCCATGGCTTTTGAAAAAAATGACTCTTTTCCTTATTACATGAGCAAGGCTGCCGACCTCAGCCTCATGCGAGGAGACACAACTCATGCCATTTTTATTTTGCGGAACATGGCGTCTGCATCCACATATACCGCTCAGAATAAAAAGTTTGTCGTTGAGACCATACGACGGATTCTGTCATTGGTAAAGGAGAATACTCAAGAATCTAAATTGGAAGCCCGTCAAAGTACATTGTTGTTCAGTTATGAATCTATCATTGACGGTTTCTTGCACTTGAAGCAGTTGGATTCTGCCCAATATTATATAGATAAATATTGGGAATTGGATTCAACCTATAAATTCAATCAATTGAGTAGTTATAATTCTATCAACACTTGTCAAGCGTTGATAGATTATACTCGCACAGGTACTTTTGATTTGTCAAAGGCATTCCATTATAATGATTCCATTTATCGTAATTTTGCTGACCATCGGAATATGAATCGTCAGTACAGCAGTTCGAACAAGCAACTTACGGCAGATGCTTTGGAGTTGATTGTGGAACGCCAAAAGACCCAACTGAGTTTGATGGTGGTTCTGGTGGTGGCGATGGGATTGACCATGGGTATCATTGTGGTGGTATGGCTCTATCGGCGCAAGCTGCAGCGTGTGAAGAAGCAGGTGTGTGGATATATCTTGTTACAACAAGAAAACGAAAAGCTGATAGGACACAACGAACGGATTATCCGGGAATTGAAGCATCAGATGGCCATCGAAGGAGAGCAGGCGCATGAGCAGATAGAAGAACAACGGAATGCCTTGGAGCTTCTTCAGAAACAGACGGAAGAACTCCGTGACGAGAATCGTGGATTGCAGCAACGCATCGAGAAGTACAAACACCAGCCTTCGGAAGAAGAAATCAGGAAACTCCGTGAGAGTGCCAGCCGAATGCATCAGTTGGAAGAACGGGAACGAGAGTTGACCGCCGAGCTTGCCAACAACAACGAACTGATGCGCAAGCTTCGCGAAAACCCGAAGTTCCTGGGTGCTGCCGAATGGAAGAAGTTGGAAAGTATCACCAATCGTATCTATAACAACTTCACTCATCGTCTCAAGACCCAATATGGTCATTTGACGGAAGTGGATATCCAGTTCTGCATCCTATTGAAACTCCGCTTTACTGTTTCTCAGATAGCCATCTTGACAGCTACTTCTCCTTCTTCGGTTTCCGTACAGAAGAACCGTCTGAAGAAGCGTCTGCTACAGAAAGACGAGCATCTGTTTGAGGATGGGCAGACACTGGATATGTATTTGTGGGTGTATTAATAAACTTTATTTCAACAAAACACCTATATCTCCAATCGAAGTCTTTGCTTCACCATTGATTTCACTGATTGGTTCCAGCTTGAAATAGCGGGCAATGTATGCTTTGCCGAAACGTACATAGTAAGGAATCGGATTGTGCATGATGTTGCTGAACTCGCCATGAGCATCGCAAGGAGTCCAGTTCTGTCCGTCGGTACTTACAGAGAAACGATACTTGTAGATGGTACCACTCAAGTTTTCTTCTGACACCGGAGCATAGCAGAAACCGGCAATGGCTTCTTCCTTGCCCATATCGACTACCAATGGAGTGAGACCTTCAGCTTTCCAAGCGGTGCCTCTATCACCATCGATAGCTGCCTGAGCATCCATGCCTACGGTCTTCCAGCCTTCAACCGATACATCGCTCAACTTGACTTTCGTACCTTCGTCTTGCAATGGTTCGGCATAGTACAAGCCTACATTGGTTATATTGGCCACTCCACGGGCACCACGGATGGTGACACGAATCTTTTCTGGAGTGCAATCCGAGAAGCGGAGCAAGCGCTTGTAACCGATGGTAGTACCTTCGGCAGCATATTGCCAAGCACCGTTGCTATATACTTCGACCAAGAAATCTTCTACACGCTGACCCTTGGTGATGTCTTCCTGAATGAGGAAGGTATTGGCCAAAGCACCCGACTTCACTTCATATTCCTTGGAATTGCCTATCTGGGCTTTCCACAAACCTTCGCCATCAGCCACCAAATTGTTGGCGAAAGTCTTTCCGATATAGTCTGAAAGTTCCTTGATGCGCTGTACATCCACTTCGTGAATCAAACCACGCTTATCGGGAGGAATATTGAGCAACAACACCGAGTTGCATCCTACTGACTGATAATAGATGTTTACCAAGTTGGCCAATGAACGGACCCGTTCATCTTGGTCGGCATGATAGAACCAACCCGGTCGAATGGATACATCCACTTCCGAAGGATACCAATAGAGTTGCTTCGCTTTGGCAATAAGTTCCCGGCTACCCAAGTCCTTGGCTTTCGGCTTGATACCGAGTGCTTCATTGGATGCTGCACTATGGGTATAAGAACCCGGAGTCAGAGCCGTGGCACTCCATTCGGTTTCACGACCAAGACCGCCTTCGTTGCCTACCCAACGTACGTCATCACCCATTATAGCGGTCACTGCTTTCGGCTGGAGGGTACGGATAGTCTTCAAGATAGCTTCCCAATCGTAGATTTGCTTCTTGCCGTTCGGACCTTCACCATTGGCACCATCGAACCATACTTCGTGCACTTCGCCATAGTTGGATAGAAGTTCGGTGAGCTGTTCGATGAAGAACTTGTTATAAGCAGGAGAGTCACCATAACATTCTGCATTTCTGTCCCATGGAGAGAGGTAGACACCAAACTTCATGCCATACTTTTCGCAAGCATCGCGAAGTTCGCGTACCACATCACCCTTGCCGTCTTTCCATGGAGAGTTCTTGACAGAATAATCGGTGGTAGCGGTAGGCCACAAGCAGAAGCCATCGTGGTGTTTGGCGGTAATCAATGCCATTTTGAAGCCACCGTCTTTCAATGCCTTTACCCATTGTTCGCAATCCAGTTCAGATGGATTGAAGAGTTCGGGACTATCCTTTCCATCTCCCCATTCATTGCCGGTAAAAGTATTCATACCGAAGTGAAGGAAAGCTGTAAATTCCATCTGTTGCCATTCCAATTGTTGGGCAGTGGGCACTAGTCTGGAAGCCATTTCTACCTTCTGATCAGGGGTAGCATCGGCAGGGAATGTTACTTGCTTTTCATAAAAGGTCTCTTGAGGTTGGGAAGTACAAGCCACCAAAGCGGAAGCCAATATCCATGTAAAGATTGTTTTTTTCATTGTATAATTACGGTTAACATTTCATGCAAAAATAGGCTTTTTCGTGAGAATTACAAATATTTTCCTTACATTTGTCACAAAACAAGAAAAACACAGATAGCTTATGAAAAGAAATTTATTCTTATCCCTGCTTCTGGCAGGTGCGGCTACAGCTACACAAGCTGACGAAGCCCGACTCTTACGCTTCCCTGCAACCAATGGTCAGGAAGTAGTGTTTACGTATGCCGGCGACCTTTACAAGGCTCCTCTGGCTGGTGGTGAAGCCCAACGACTTACCTCACATATCGGTTATGAAATGTTTGCCCGCTTCTCTCCGGACGGGCAGAACATTGCCTTTACCGGTCAGTACGATGGCAATACCGAAGTGTTCCTGATGCCGAAAGACGGTGGTCAGCCTACCCGATTGACTTACACTTCGACCAATAGCCGTGATGACTTGGGCGACCGTATGGGTCCGAACAACATTGTGATGACTTGGACACGTGACGGAAAGGGCATCGTTTACCGTAACCGTATCAACGATAGCTTCCAGGGAAAACTCTGGACTGTGAACAAGGAAGGTGGCATGCCGGAAGTAATGCCTCTCCCGGAAGGCGGTTTCTGCAGCTATTCACCGGACGGCAAGAAGTTGGCTTACAATCGTGTGATGCGTGAGTTCCGTACATGGAAATATTATAAAGGTGGTATGGCCGATGATATTTGGGTTTATGACCCAGCTGCCAAGAAGGTAGAAAACATCACCAACAATGTATCGCAAGACATCATCCCGATGTGGATTGGCGATGAAATCTTCTACATCAGCGACCGTGACATGACCATGAACCTCTTTGTCTACAACACCAAAACCAAGCAGACTGAAAAGGTAACCAACTATACCGAATACGACATTAAGTTCCCAAGCTCGGACGGTAACATCATCGTATACGAAAATGCAGGTTATCTGTATAAGTTCGACCCGAAGACTCGTCAAAGTACCAAGATTAACATCAGCCTCGGTGGTGAAAATGTATATGCCCGCAAGGAAATGAAGAACGTATCGGGTTATGTGACTGCTGCCAGCCTCTCGGGTGATGGCAAGCGTGTAGCCATTACTGCTCGTGGTGAAGTGTTCAATGTACCGGCCGGAAAGGGTGTAACCCGCAACATTACCCGTACATCGGGTGCCAACGAACGTGGTGCCAAGTTCAGCCCGGACAGCAAGTACATCGCTTACATCAGCGACCGTACCGGTGAACCCGAAATTTGGTTGCAAGGCGAAGATGGTGAACCTATTCAGCTCACCAAGAACAACGATACTTACATCCGTCAGTTGATGTGGAGTCCGGACAGCAAGAAAATTCTCTATACCGACCGCAAGAACCGATTGGTGGAAGTGGATGTCATTGCCAAGACCAAGCGTACCGTGATGCAGAATCCTGGCGGTGAATTCCGTGGCGTAAGCTATTCTCCGGATAGCCAATGGATTACCTATACCAAGGGTGCTGAAAACAACATGAGCGTTGTGTATGTGTACAATTTCAATACCAAGCAGGAAATTGCCGTAACCGAAAATTGGTACGATTCTTCATCACCGGTATTCAGTACCGATGGTAAGTACCTTATCTTTACATCGGCACGTGATTTCAACCCTACTTACGGTCAGTTGGAATGGAACCATACTTACAACCGCATGAACGGTGTGTACATGGCCATGCTTGCCAAGGATACTCCTTCTCCATTGTTGCCAACCGATGGTGCTGCTGATACTCCGAAGAAGGACGACAAGGCAGCTCCTGCCAGCGTGAAGGTAGATGCAGACGGTATATTCGGCAGACTCATCAAGTTGCCGTTGCCGGCAGGTTTCTATCGCAATTTCTTCTCGGATGGAAAGAAAGTATATTATAGCAGTGGCCGTGACACCAAGGCATTCGACTTGAAATCACAGAAGGAAGAAACCGTGGCCGATGCATCGTTCAGCCTCACTCCGGGCAGCAAGAAGGCACTCTTCTCGAAGCGTGGACAGATGTTCGTTTGCGACTTCCCGACAGGTAAAGCCAACTTGAAGGATGCCATCAACTTGAAGGACATGATGGCTCATGTGGACTATGCCGAAGAATGGGCACAGATTTACGACGAAGTATGGCGTGCTTTCCGCGACGGCTTCTATGTGGAAAATATGCACGGATTGGATTGGAAGGCTATCAAGAAGAAATACGAAGTGTTGTTGCCATACGCCAAGACTCGCCTCGACTTGAACTACATCATCGGTGAAATGATTGGTGAAGTGGGTTGTGGCCATGCTTACGTCAATCCGGGTGAAATGCCAAAGCCAGAACGCATCCCGATGGGTCTCCTCGGTGCTGAATTGAGCCAGCATAAGAGCGGTTTCTATCGCATTGACAAAATTATCCCGGGTGCCGTTTATAGCAAGACGCTCCGTTCTCCATTGACCGAACCGGGTATCGATGTGAAGGAAGGCGAATACATTGTGGCTATCGACGGTATCCCGACCAACAGCGTGAAGAACATTTACGAATTGCTCATCGGCAAGGCCAATGTATTGACTGAGCTTTCTATCAATAGTACAGCTTCGGATAAGGGTGCTCGCAAGGTGGTTATCAGTCCGATTGACAACGAAGCTCCGCTTTATCATTACAACTGGGTGCAGGATAATATCAAGAAGGTAGAAAAGGCAACCAATGGTCGTGTAGGTTATATCTATATCCCAGACATGGGTCCGGAAGGCTTGAACGAGTTTGCCCGTTACTTCTATCCACAGCTTGACAAGGAAGCCTTGATTATCGATGACCGTGCCAACGGTGGTGGAAATGTATCGCCGATGATTATCGAACGTCTCCTCCGTCAGGTATACCGTATGACGATGTATCGCGGTCGTGATGTAAATGGAACCATTCCTGATGCGACTCACCACGGTCCGAAGGTATTGCTCGTCAACAAGTATTCGGCTTCGGATGGCGACCTCTTCCCATGGAGCTTCAAGGCGAACAATTTGGGTACAGTCATCGGTACCCGTACTTGGGGTGGTATTGTAGGTATCAGCGGTTCGCTTCCTTATATTGATGGAACCGATGTACGTGTGCCGTTCTTCACCAACTACGATGCCAAGACTGGAGAATGGATTGTAGAAAACCATGGTGTAGATCCGGATATATTGATTGACAATGACCCAATCAAGGAACAAGCCGGTATCGACGAACAGTTGAACAAGGCTATCGAAGTAGCTCTTGAACAACTCAAGAACCGCAAACCATTGCCGAAGACTCCGGCTCCTCGTACGATGAAGGATTTGGGTTGGTAATGATTGAAATGAAAAGTGGATGCGTATTTTTACACATCCACTTTTCATTATTCCTTGAACGCATCCATTATCCGAGTAGGACGACCATCTTCCGTAAACGCACCAAGTTTATATTGGCTAGGTTTACATTCCGGTTCCCAATAGAAAACACCCTTGCAACCTGCTGCCTTGCTTTCCTTGATGATGCGGGACAATTGCCTGTAGCCTTCTTCCAATACCGAGGCACTGACCAACTTTCCCTGTTCATTGGCACAAAGCATACCCGTTTCTACAATCATCACATCACAACCATACTTGGCACTCAATCGCTTGATATTTGCCATACATCCACTGATGGTCTGGTCGGCGGTTTTACCGTGAAAGCTTTCTGCCCAATAGGGGTAGAGCGACATACCAATCATATCGAATTTGGCACCATTGCTTGTCAAGATTCCGAGATTCCAATCATATAGATTGGCATCGAAACCATTGTCCAGATGAACAATGACAATGGCATCGGGGAAGATTTCTTTCACCGCATCATATCCGGCGGCAAAGAAACCGGCATATTGTTTCGGGTTACGAGTAGCATGTCCCATCGATTCGGTGATGATGGTATTGCCGTTTTCGTCCTTGATTTCCCAACCTTGTTCGTTGGTTTCTACGCTCCAGAGCATACCGTTGGTGGTTTCATTGCCCACTTGTACCCACTTGGGAGTGATGCCATTATCCTTCATCAGTTGGAGTACTTCCTTGGTATGGTTGGCCAAGTCCTTCTTCATCTCTTCATACGAATGTCCCTTCCATGAAGCTGGGATGTTCTGCTTGGCTGGGTCTGCCCACCAATCGCTATAATGGAAGTCAATCATCACCTCCATGCCGAGGGCCTTAGCACGCTTCGCCTTCACCAATACATCTTCCTTGTTGCACCAATTGTCGTGTGCCGAAGGGTCTACCCATACACGGAGACGGATGGCATTCATCCCGTATTCTTTCATAAGGGCAGTACATTCCATTTCTTTGCCGGCGGCATTGTAGAACTTTTGTCCTTTCGACTCTAGTTCTGTCACCCAACTGATGTCGGCACCTTTATAGAACTCGACTACTTCTTCTGTCTTTTCTTCTTCCTTTTCAAGCTGTTCCTCCTTGGTTGAGGAAGAAGAACAACCTACCATTGCCCACATGGTTGAGGCTAAAAACCAAATTCCTAATTTACTTTTCATAAACCTACCTATATATTATTCTTTGCAAACTTACATAAAAACAAGGAATTTTCATTAAGTTTGCGTGTCAAATATAACAAACGTTACCATGGAATTACAAACTATCCAAAAGAAAATTTATGAAATTAGAGGTAAACAAGTGATGCTTGATTTTGATTTAGCGTTGCTTTATGGTGTAGAAACTAAAGTTTTAAAACAAGGGGTAAAACGAAATATACGTCGGTTCCCTGTCGATTTCATGTTTGAATTAACCCAAGAAGAATTCAATAGTTTGAGGTCACAATTTGTGACCTCAAACAAAAGAGGAGGTATTCGATATATGCCTTTTGCCTTTACAGAACAAGGAGTAGCCATGCTTTCTTCTATCTTAAAAAGTGAGACTGCTATAGAAATCAATATTTCGATTATTAGAGCTTTCGTAGCAGTTCGGCAATATTTATCTATGGCAAGCAATCAAATAAAGGAAATAGAAGAACTGAAACAACGGATGAAAGCTTTGGAAGAAGGAACGGAAGATACTATTGCTGCTATCAATGACTTGAGTGAAGATACTCGAAAAGAATTGGATGACATTTATTTGGCATTGTCCCAATTAGCAGACAAACAAAAGCAAATAACGAAGAAAAACGAACGAAAACCAATTGGATTTGTCCAATACAAGACTAATGATTAACAAATTCGTGAAATCTTTCCTCTTTAATTCCGAAGTCTTTGTATATTTGCAAGTTGATT
>JAFTTU010000059.1 GCA_017466635.1 Bacteroides sp. | reverse complement strand
ATCAATCAAGAGAATCAGACAAGAAGAAAAGAGAAGACTTCACAACAGATACTACGCTAAGACTATGCGTAACGCTGTAAAGAAGCTCCGTAACACTAACGACAAGGCAGAAGCTGCTGCTATGTTCCCAAGTGTACAGAAAATGTTGGACAAGTTGGCTAAGCGCAACCTTATCCACAAGAACAAGGCTTCTAACTTGAAGTCGAAATTGGCTGCTCACATCAGCAAGCTCGCTTAAGTAGAACTTAAGTCAACGATAATCAAGGCTGAATCCAAAAGATTCGGCCTTTTGTCGTATATACACCTCAACACCACTCTACACTGACATCCGGCAAACATTGGCACATTTTTACTATTTTTACCACTAAAAACCTTCATGTTAGCACTTTTTTTCGTATCTTTGAACACTAAATAAATTGAACTAAAAAAGATGACTCAAGAGGAAAAGATGAACGGCGGACAAGAATATTCTGCCAGTAACATTCAGGTATTAGAGGGATTGGAGGCCGTGCGTAAACGCCCGGCGATGTACATCGGAGACATCAGCGAGAAGGGTTTGCACCATTTGGTTTACGAAGTGGTGGACAACTCCATCGACGAAGCTTTGGCTGGTTATTGCGACCACATCGAAGTATTCATCAACGAAGACAATTCAATTACTGTACAAGATAATGGACGTGGTATCCCTGTAGACTTCCACGAAAAGGAACAGAAATCGGCACTCGAAGTAGTAATGACCGTACTCCATGCCGGCGGTAAGTTCGACAAGGGTTCCTATAAAGTATCCGGTGGTCTCCACGGGGTAGGTGTATCGTGCGTGAATGCACTTTCTACACACATGACTACCAACGTATTCCGTAACGGCAAGATTTATCAGCAAGAATACGCTTGTGGTAAGCCTTTATATTCCGTGAAGGAGGTTGGTGAAAGCGACCGTACCGGTACCCGTCAGACTTTCTGGCCGGACAGCAGCATCTTTACAGTAACCACTTACAAGTACGAAACCTTGCAGAACCGCCTCCGCGAATTGGCTTACCTCAACAAGGGTATCACCATTTCATTGACAGACCTTCGCGACAAAGACGAAGAAGGCAATCCACGCTCCGAAACATTCCATTCGGAAGAAGGTGTAAAGGAATTCGTACGTTTCCTCAACAACCAGAACAGCAACACACCGCTCATCGACGATGTGATTTACTTGAATACAGAAAAGCAGGGTGTACCTATCGAAATTGCCATCATGTACAACACGGGCTATCGTGAAAACCTCTACTCGTATGTAAACAACATCAATACCATCGAAGGCGGTACACACGTAGTAGGTTTCCGTACTGCCTTGACCCGTGTATTGAAGAAATATGCCGAAGAAAACAATGCCAAGGCCATCGAAAAGGCAAAGATTGAAATCCAGGGCGAAGACTTCCGTGAAGGTCTTGTAACCGTTATCTCTGTCAAGGTAGCCGAACCTCAGTTCGAAGGCCAGACCAAGACCAAGTTGGGTAACAGCGAAATCAGCGGTGCCGTAAATCAGGCTGTAGGCGAAGCTTTGAACAACTACCTGGAAGAACATCCGAAGGAAGCCAAGCAGATAGTAGACAAGGTGATTCTGGCTGCAACAGCCCGTATCGCTGCCCGCAAGGCACGTGAAACCGTTCAGCGCAAGAGCCCAATGGGCGGTGGAGGTATGCCGGGTAAGTTGGCCGACTGTTCTAGCCGTGTACCGGAAGAATGCGAATTGTTCCTGGTCGAAGGGGACTCTGCAGGTGGTTCAGCCAAGCAAGGCCGTAGCCGTGCAACCCAAGCCATCCTTCCATTGAGAGGTAAGATTCTGAACGTGGAAAAAGCGATGTGGCACAAGGCTTTCGAAAGCGATGAAGTGAACAATATCATCACCGCCTTGGGTATCCGCTTCGGTGTAGACGGAGACGAAGACAGCAAGAAAGCCAACATCGACAAGTTGCGTTATCACAAGGTAATCATCATGGCCGATGCCGACGTGGACGGTGCCCACATCGCTACATTGGTAATGACCTTGTTCTACCGCTATATGCCGGAAGTGATTCAAGCCGGTCATCTTTACATCGCCAACCCGCCTCTCTACAAGTGTTCGAAAGGAAAGGTAAGCGAGTATTGCTACAACGATGAAGAACGTCTTGCCTTCATCGAAAAATATGCAGACGGTAACGAAGGAAGCATCCACACCCAGCGATACAAAGGTTTGGGTGAAATGAACCCGGAACAATTGTGGGAAACAACCATGAATCCGGAGACACGTTACTTGAAGCAAGTACACATTGAAAATGCCGCAGAAACGGACTATATCTTCTCCATGTTGATGGGCGATGACGTAGCTCCACGACGCGAATTCATAGAGAAAAACGCAACGTATGCAAATATCGATGCGTAATTGTTTCATAACTTAATTTTTAAATCCATCCTCACATCTTACACAGAGGTAGTCCCGAGCTTCCAAGTTCGGGACTTTTTTTGTTCTTATTCCTTTTATATTTTCATCGCTTCCCTCCTACTAGTTTAAACCAGGCTAAAAGGGTGTTTTTCTCGATGAATTGGGCAAAAATCGGCACTCACAACTTAGGTGAAGGCCTCTATCCGAACAATTCTTACTTATATTTTTTATCTAAAAATTCTGATATTCGACAAGAAAGTCCTATTTTTGAAGATAATTGAATATTAATATTGATAAATAAAACTATGAAACTCACTTTTCGAATAGAGTACCGTACTGCATGGGGCGAATCAATCGGCGTCATGCTCAAAGGACAAGAGAATAGCCCAATCATGTTGGGCACGAGTGACGGAATTGTGTGGGAAGGTAGTGCCGAAATGATAGACGCACCTGCCGGTGTTCCCCTAACCTACCGCTATGGTGTATTCTTGGATGGCCAATGCAGCCGTCGGGAAAGCGGCACGATGGCACACATCTTCTGCCCAAGTAAAAAACGCAACAGCCATTACATCTTGAACGACAATTGGAAAGACCTTCCATCTGCATCACACTTGTATAGCGCAGCATTCAGTGGCGATTATTCATTGGACAAAACTCCAAAAGACCAGTGTACCGGCGAAGGCGACATCGTCTTCCGTGCCCTTTGTCCATGCTTGCACCACCGCAAACAAGTATTGGGTATCTGTGGCCGAGAAGAAAAACTAGGCTATTGGAATCCGGACCGTGTCATCTGCATGGAAGAAATCCAAGCCAACGAATGGGTAACTACCCTTTCAGCCAAGGACTTGAAATTCCCATTGGAATACAAGTTTGTAGCTGTCCATACTGAAACCGGCAAAGTGGAAGAATGGGAAATGGGACCTAACCGTCAATTGTACATCAATGATTTGCGCAAGGGCGAAATCTTCTTGACTCAAGAAATGGAAGTACAATTCGGCTCCATGTCACGCAAGGTAGCCGGTACAGCCATCCCAGTCTTCTCGCTCCGTAGCGAAGGCAGTTTCGGTGTAGGTGACTTCGGCGACTTGAAGAAGCTCATCGACTGGGCAGAAAAGACCCATCAACAGGCTGTTCAGATTCTCCCGATCAATGATACGACTATCACCAACACTTGGATAGACTCGTATCCGTACAACAGCATCTCCATCTATGCTTT
Organism: Bacteroides sp.; assembly: GCA_017466635.1. Classification (GTDB taxonomy): domain Bacteria; phylum Bacteroidota; class Bacteroidia; order Bacteroidales; family Bacteroidaceae; genus Phocaeicola. The sequence goes on along the minus strand of JAFTTU010000059.1, from coordinate 6,089 downwards.
CCACCCAATGTACATCGATTTGCGTCAATTGGGCAAGATGAAAGACAAGGAAGCAGCTGCTGCATTCGAAGAGAAGCGCCTGGAACTGAATGCTTTGGCACAGATTGACTACGAAGCAGTGAACAACACCAAGCGCGAATACATCCGCCTGATGTTCCAACAGACCGGCAAGAAGGTATTGGCATCTGCTGACTTCAAGAAATTCTTCAAGGAAAACGAACATTGGTTGCTCCCGTACGCAGCCTTCTCATATTTGAGAGACCAATATGGCACACCGGACTTCAGCCAATGGCCAGAACACCAGACCTACGATGCCAAAACCATCGCTGCCATGTGTAATCCTGAAAGCGAATGCTACGAAGCCATTGCTTACTATTACTATATCCAGTACAACTTGCACATCCAGTTGCTGGAAGCCGGTAACTATGCCCGCCAGAAGGGTATCATCTTCAAGGGGGACATTCCAATCGGCATCAGCCGCAACAGTGTAGAAGCTTGGATTGAGCCGTACTACTTCAACATGAACGGACAAGCGGGTGCACCACCTGATGCTTTCTCAGCCAACGGACAGAACTGGGGCTTCCCGACCTACAACTGGGATGTCATGGAACAAGACAACTATTTGTGGTGGCAGAAACGTTTCCGCAAAATGGCTGAGTACTTTACTGCCTACCGTATTGACCATATCTTGGGCTTCTTCCGTATTTGGGAAATTCCGTCGCACTCTGTACACGGTTTGCTCGGACAGTTTGTACCTGCATTGCCGATGGGTGAAGAAGAAATCCAGAGTTTCGGTTTGAATTTCCAGAAGGATTTCATGACCCGTCCGTTCATCAATGATGACATCTTGAACCGAGTATTCGGTGAAAAGGCGGACTTCGTGAAAGAAACATTCTTGCAGAACAGCCACGACGACATTTGGGAAATGCGTCCGGAATATGATACCCAACGTAAGGTAGAAGCTTGGTTTGCCGGCAAGAAGGACGAAGAAAGCGTGAACATGCGAGAAGGCATCTATGCATTGATTAGCAATGTACTGTTTGTTCCTGACCGCAAGAATCCTTCAACCTATCATCCGCGTATTACCGTTCAGAACGATTTCATCTTCGAACGCTTGAGTGATAGCGAAAAGGACGCATTCAATCGTCTTTACAACCACTATTACTACCAGCGTCACAACCAATTCTGGTATCACGAAGCCATGAAGAAGCTTCCGATGCTGACTCAATGCACTTCGATGCTCGTTTGTGGTGAAGACCTCGGCATGGTACCTGATTGTGTGCCTTGGGTAATGCAACAATTGCAGATTCTGAGTTTGGAAATCCAACGTATGCCAAAGAATCCACAACACGAATTCGGTCATTTATGGGAATATCCATTGCGCTCCGTATGTACCATCTCTACCCACGACATGGCCACACTCCGTGGTTGGTGGGAAGAAGACCCGGCACTGACAGCCCGCTATTACAACCAAGTATTGGGCCAATGGGGTGAAGTTCCGACAACGGCTCCGGGTTGGGCTTGTGAAGAGATTGTCCGTCAGCACTTGCAATGTCCTTCATTGCTTTGCATTCTTGCATTCCAGGACTGGCTGTCGATGGACGAAGATTTGCGTTATCCGGATGCTAATGCCGAACGTATTAATGTACCGGCCAATCCGCGTCATTATTGGCGTTATCGCATGCATCTCACTTTGGAAGACCTGATGAAAAACAAGGCCTTCAACCAGAAGATGATTGAAATGATTGACGAAGCTGGAAGATATTAATTAATCAACTCCATTCCCCCTTGCGAAGGGGGCAGGGGGATGTTCCTTTAGATAGGAAGAACATCCATTTGTTGCTGTTATCGAGCCAAACTAATAGAACATCCCCCTAACCCCCTTCACAAGGGGGATGGTAATAAATAGACATTATCATGAGTAAAATACCCGATTTAAGTTTTTGGAAGCTGTGGAACATCAGCTTCGGATTCTTTGGCGTACAGATTGCTTACGCATTGCAAAGCGCCAACATCAGCCGTATCTTCTCCACCCTTGGAGCCGATCCGCACGATTTGAGTTATTTCTGGATTTTGCCTCCATTGGCAGGTATCATTGTCCAACCAATTATCGGTGCCATGAGTGACCGCACTTGGACCCGATTTGGACGCCGTATACCTTATTTATTTGTAGGTGCTTTGTTCGCCGTAGCCGTGATGTGCTTACTCCCGAATGCCGGCAGCTTCGGCATGTCAGTAGGTGCAGCCATGATTTTCGGTTTGATTTCCTTGATGTTCCTCGATACCTCCATCAACATGGCCATGCAACCATTCAAGATGATGGTAGGTGATATGGTAAACGAAAAACAGAAGGGCTTGGCTTATTCTATCCAAAGTTTCCTGTGCAACGCAGGTAGCTTGGCTGGATATTTGTTCCCTTTCATCTTTGCCGCTATCGGTATCAGCAACATTGCTCCTAAGGGCGTGATTCCTGATTCAGTGATTTATTCATTCTATATCGGTGCTATCATCCTGATTCTCTGTGTGATTTACACTTCTGCCAAAGTGAAGGAGTACCCACCGAAGTTGTATGCTGAATACCACGGCATCAAGGAAGACAAGAAAGAAGAGAAAACCAATATGCTTCAATTGCTCATCAAGGCTCCTGCAGCTTTCTGGACTGTGGGATTGGTACAATTCTTCTGCTGGGCTGCTTTCATGTTCATGTGGACTTATACAAACGGTACGGTAGCTGCCAACGTATTCGACGCTCCAGCTACCTTGAGCACATCGGGTGCTATGGTCATTGATACTGCATCTAGCCAATATCAAACTGCAGGCGACTGGGTAGGTATCTTGTTTGCCGTTCAAGCAGTAGGTTCTGTAATTTGGGCTACTATCATCCCTCAATTCAAGAGCTTGAAAGTAGCTTACGTAGTAAGTTTGTTGTTGGGTGCTGCAGGTTTCATCTCTATCCTTTTCATCCACGACCAATATACATTGTTTGCATCCTTCCTTTTGATTGGTTGTGCGTGGGCAGCGATGTTGGCATTACCATTCACCATCCTGACCAATGCCTTGACCGGTAGTCACATGGGTACTTATCTTGGTCTGTTCAACGGTAGCATCTGTGTTCCACAGATAGTTGCCGCTTCGTTGGGTGGCCTGTTACTGAAGATGTTCACCACCGAAGGCAGCATTCCTCCAGAAGTGAATATGTTGGTTCTTGCAGGCGTATTCTTGATTATCGGCGCTTGTTGCGTAGGCGTGATTAAAGAAGGAAAAGGAAAGTAATAAAACGTGCTGACGTTTTTCCAAAACGCCCCGATGTTTGACTTCAAACATCGGGGCGTTTTGGATTTTGACTATAGGTTCATCACCTGCTGCTCGAATGTTTCTTTGTCCCCCTTCGCCCGGTTCTTCATGCGGCTACGATAGTTGTAGACGGTGGCAAGCGAATAGCCCAGGAAATGGGCGATGGCATTGCTGTCCGTCACGCCGAGGCGGATGAGGGCGAAGATGCGAAGTTCGGTGGACAGCAGTTCATTGGACTTCGGTTGCACCTGTCCGTCTTCCACCAGCAAGTCATTGAACGAGGCGATGAAGTTGGGGAACAGTTCCAGGAACGACTTGTCGAAGTTGTGATAGAAATCCTTGCGCTCGTCCTTGATGAACTGCTCCGACTTGATGGCCTTGAACAAATCGTCGATGCGGGACGCCATCGCCAGCTTCGCCAACGAACGGCGGTAGGCTTCCAGCTTGTCCAGATAGGCCACGCAAAGCTCCAGATAGTGAGCGATATAGGCTTCCTTAATCTTTCCGGTCTGCGCCAGCTCGCTGTTGACCAAACGGAGCTGCTCGTTGGTCTCGCTCAAGTGGTGACGCATCAACGAGAGTTTCTTGTTCCACCGGTACAGCCAGACCACGCCCACTATCAGTGCCAAGGACAGGAAAGAGGCAAAGAAAAGCAATCCGTAGCGGATGGTCCGTCCGCGCTCCTCCTTCAGCTTGTACGCCTTGTCCACAATGGGAAAGAACTCCGTCACCTCGCTGAAACGCAAGCGGGCATTGCACGCCACGGCATCGTCCATGGAGCAGGTGAGATACTTGTAGGCACGGTCCACATCGCCTTTATCATACAGCAGGTAGGCCAATTTCTGCAACGAGGCATATTCGCGCGTACCGAACTTCAAGTCGGCAATGGCGGTCAGCGCCAGGCGGTGCATCTGATTCTCCACATCTCCCTTCAATCCGTATGCTTCGGCCAAGGTGTAATTGATGAAAGCCTGACGACGCAAACTCGTCCCGTCTCCCGAGAGTCGGTTCAGTACCTCGATCGCCTTGTCTGTCTCTCCTTCCATCATCATTTTTTCCGCCGCCACGATGCCGTGGTCGTCCACCGAGAGAAAGGGTGTCAGCATGATAGAATCGCGATAGATATGCGCCTTTTCTTCATAAATCTTCTTCAAATCCGCATGAACCAGATAGTCGGCAAACCATCCGTAGTTGGCACGCATCGTACGGTAGTAATAACCCAATAGTTCCGGGCTCAATGCATCGGGTGTCACTTGAGACAACAACTGTTCTGCCCACGAATACATGCCCATCACCCCCATCACTTCCGCTCGGTTGATAATAAGTTCCTGTTCCAACAATGGGTCATTGAGCAAAGACAACAATTCCTGTTTCTGCTCCACGTATGCCAAAGCCGAGTCCGCTTGATAATGCAAATAGCCAGTAAAGAGTTTATCACATAACTCGTATTTCCTTCGCGCATCTTTAACATTCTTCAAGCGCATACGAAGTTCGGACAATTCATTTTCTTTTGGAAGCGTATAAGCATCCTTCCGGTCGATAACTGCATCCAACTCTTTCAACAACGGTTCCAAGTCCCGATATTCTGCCCACAAAGCCATAGGAAAACATAGGCAGACCAACAATACGTTTAATATTTTAGTTCTCATAGCTTTTAGATTGGTTGCTGCAAAGATAAGAAAGTTATGAAAAAGAAGAAAACAAAGTCATATCTTTTTAATTATCGTTTATATTTTTAGTTATATCCCATACATACAACCCCCTATTTATCAAATATTTGAGTTTTTAATTCATTTATATTTTGATTCTATAAGGGAAATTGGACATTTTATCCACATAATTTTGCGACAGTTAGGAAACCGTATTTAATCATTAAACAATCATATCATGAAAAAAGTATTTTTCTTTATGGCACTATTTGCATTTCTCGGGTTGCATTCCGCAAAGGCAACCGTTGTCAAGAAAGTAGCGCCTACTTTTTGGTGGGCAGGTATGAAAAATCCTGAGCTCCAAATCTTGTTGTATGGAGACAACATCGCTTCGAACGAAGTAAGCATTTCCGCACAAGGTGTAGAACTCCGCGACATAGTTAAACAGGACAATCCTAATTACCTATTACTCTATGTAGACTTGGCGGAAGCTACTCCACAAACATTTAACATTACTCTCAAAAAAGGGAAGAAAACAACCAATGTTCCCTACGAATTGAAACAGCGTCGTCCAGGTTCATCGGAAGTAAAAGGTTTTGATGCCAGCGATGTACTTTATTTAATTATGCCCGACCGATTCGCCAATGGTAATCCTAACAATGACATCGTACCAGGCATGCTGGAAAACAAAGTGGATCGTAAGGAACAATATGGCCGCCATGGAGGTGACTTGAAGGGTATCGAAGACCATTTGGATTACTTGGAAGACCTCGGTGTAACTGCCATTTGGCTAAATCCAACTCAGGAAAACGATATGCCGGAGGGTTCTTACCACGGCTATGCCATTACCGATTATTTCCAAGTGGACCGTCGTTATGGTACCAACGAAGATTTCCTCCGTATGGTAAACAAGGCGCACGAAAAAGGTTTGAAGGTAGTCATGGACATGATTTTCAATCACTGCGGTAGTCACAACTTCCTCTTCAGTGACAAGCCATCGAAGGATTGGTTCAACTTCAAGTCAGAATATGTAGGCACCTCTTATAAGACAGCTAGTGTACAGGATGTTCATGCATCCGAATATGAATATAAGATTGCTGTAGATGGTTGGTTTACCCAAGCTATGCCAGACTTGAATCAACGCAA
>JAFTTU010000117.1 GCA_017466635.1 Bacteroides sp. | reverse complement strand
GAACCACCACCGAGACCGATGCGATAGTTGTCACCACCGACTACCACCACCTTGTTGCCTGCTACCGGAGCACCCTTCAAGCAGTCGCGCTGAGTACCATAGCCTACACCACCGGCCAGCATGATTACCTTGTCGTAAGCATACTTTTCGTTGTTTTCCTGGTGTTCGAAAGTCAGTACAGAACCACAAATCAGCGGTTGGCCGAACTTGTTACCGAAGTCAGATGCACCATTGGATGCCTTAATCAAAATCTGTTCCGGAGTCTGATACAACCATTTGCGGACTGGGAGGATGTCTTCCCATTCACGACCTTCTTCGCTACGAGGATAAGAAGTCATGTAGACAGCTGTACCTGCAATCGGCCAAGAACCCTTACCACCACCCATACGGTCGCGGATTTCACCACCTGTACCGGTCGATGCACCGTTGAACGGTTCTACGGTAGTCGGGAAGTTGTGGGTTTCTGCCTTCAATGAGATGACCGACTTCACATTCTTGATGACGAAATAGTCGGCAGTCGAGTGGTCTTGTGGAGCGAACTGCTCAATCATCGGACCTTCGGCAAAGGCCACATTGTCCTTGTATGCAGAGATAATCTTGTTCGGGTTTTCCTGGGTGGTCTTCTTGATCATCTGGAACAACGACGATTCCATTTCCACACCGTCGATGATGAATGTACCGCCGAAGATTTTGTGACGACAGTGTTCCGAGTTGATTTGAGCGAAACCGAACACTTCCGAGTCGGTGAGCTTGCGTCCCAAGTCGTTTTCCACCTTCTTCAGGTAGTCCATTTCTTCCTGGGAGAGTGCGAGACCTTCCTGCTCGTTGTATTCTTCCAGGTTGTCGATGTAGACAATCGGCTGGGGCTTGATGTCAACGGTAAAGATTTCTTGGTTCAAACCCTTGTACATGCGTTGGAGCATCGGGTCGTATTCGGCGTTTTCATCTTTTACCGGGAAATACTCCTCGATACGGAGGATACCGCTCAAGCCCATGTTCTGGGTGATTTCTACGGCATTGGTACTCCACGGAGTAATCATTTCACGGCGTGGACCCACGAAGCATCCTTGCAGGTTTTCTTCGTTTTCAACGGTGGCTTCACCATAAAGCCAGCACAATTTCTGAATGTCTTCCGCACAGAGTTCCTTGTTGGTGTCTGTCGCAATCACATTCTGATTCGGTGTTCTGAAAAATAGAATCATAGCACTATTATAGTTGTTATGTTAATTGAAATCTTCTTTAATAAGGTGCAAAGTTACATAAAAGACGCGTTCTGTGAAAGAATTTCGGTTTCAAATATAGGTACTTTCGCAAAAAAGTGGCATCTTTGCAGTCATGAATTGGATTGAACAAGTAACCATACTCGATTTGTTGGTGAAAGGACTTATTATCGGTGTAGTTGTTTCTGCACCCTTGGGTCCTGTGGGCGTGCTTTGTATACAGCGTACGCTCAACAAAGGTCGTTGGTATGGTTTTGTAACAGGATTGGGGGCTTGTCTGAGCGATATTATCTACGCTTTGATTACCGGTTATGGCATGAGTTTTATGGATGAGTTTCTGATGAAGCATCAGGTGTTGCTGCAGATTGTCGGTAGCATCATGCTGTTTGTATTCGGTATCTTTACGTTCCGGAGCAATCCAGTCCAGTCCATTCGTCCGGTTTCTTCCAGCAAGGGAACCTATCTGCATAATTTCGTGACCGCCTTTTTCGTCACCCTTTCCAATCCGCTGATTATTTTCCTGTTCATCGGTTTGTTTGCCCGTTTCTCGTTTGTCATGCCGGGCAGTCCGTTGGGATTCCAATTGGTAGGGTATTTGGCGATTGTTCTGGGCGCTTTGCTGTGGTGGTTCGGAATTACTTATTTGGTCAACAAGGTGCGTACGCAGTTCAATGTGCGTGGCATTTGGATACTCAACCGGGCGATTGGTAGTATCGTGATGTTGGCATCCATCATCAGTCTTGTATATACTATATTAGGAAAAACGTTATACTAAATCCGTTATTTATCAATGTTTATTTCCAGACAACTGAAGCAACAGAACATTGCCGAATACCTGATTTATATGTGGCAGGTAGAAGATATGATTCGTGCCTACGGATGCGACTTGGAACGTGTCCGCGAGAATTTGGTGGCCCGTTATCCGGCTGAACAGCAGGAAGAATTGGCTCAATGGTACGAGGACTTGATAGAGATGATGCGTCGGGAAGAAGTGATGCAGCAGGGTCATCTCCAAATCAATAGGAATGTGATTACTTGGCTTACCGACTTGCATCTGCAATTGTTGGCTTCGTCCAAGTTCCCTTATTATAATGCCGCTTACTACAAAGCGTTGCCTTTTATCGTGGAACTCCGTGCCAAGGGGGCTAACAAGGAAGAACCCGAGTTGGAGACTTGTTTCGAGGCTTTGTATGGCATCTTGTTGTTGAGACTTCAGAAGAAGGAAGTCAGTGACGAGACGAAGAAGGCTCAAGAAGCGATTACCACCATGCTCTCCATGCTTTCCACTTACTATATAGAGGATAAGAAAGGAGAACTTGAGTTATGAAGAATATATTGATTACAGGAGCCAACGGTCAGTTGGGGAATGAGATGCGGGTACTTTCGGCGGAACATCCGGAGTACACCTATTTCTTTACCGATATAGCCGAACTCGATATCTGCGATGAACAAGCCGTGCTTGATTTCGTGAAGACGAATGACATTCACGTGATTGTGAACTGTGCGGCCTATACAGCGGTGGACAAGGCAGAAGAGAATGTCGAACTCTGTTCCAAGCTGAACGCTGATGCAGTGGGCTATTTGGCAAGAGCTGCTGAAGCCAATCAGGCTGAGTTCATCCAAATCTCCACCGACTATGTGTTCGATGGCACGGCTCATGTACCTTATAAGGAAACCGAACCTACTTGCCCGAATTCTGTATATGGTCGTACCAAGTTGGCTGGTGAGCAGCATGCTTTGACATATTGCACCCGTGCCATGATTATCCGTACTGCCTGGTTATACTCCACTTTCGGCAACAATTTCGTGAAGACCATGATTCGCTTGGGTAAGGAACGTGATTCCCTCGGTGTCATCTTTGACCAGATAGGTACACCGACATACGCCCGTGACTTGGCTCGTGCCATTTATGCGGTCATCGGTCAGGGTGTTGTTCCGGGCATCTATCATTTCAGTAATGAAGGAGTGTGTTCGTGGTATGATTTCACGAAAGCTATCCATCGTTTGGCTGGCATCACCGCATGTCAGGTAAAACCGCTTCATACTGAAGAATATCCTACTCCTGCCAAGCGACCGCACTACTCTGTGCTTGACAAGACAAAAATAAAGAATACTTATCATATAGAAATACCTTACTGGATGGACTCTTTGCAGAGTTGCATCGCAGAATTAGAAGCATAAGATTAAGAAATGAATCCAGAAATTGAAAGAAGACGAACGTTTGCGATTATCGCGCACCCGGATGCCGGTAAGACCTCATTGACCGAAAAGCTGTTGCTCTTCGGGGGTCAGATACAGGTGGCAGGAGCCGTAAAGAGCAACAAAATCAAGAAGACAGCGACATCCGACTGGATGGACATCGAAAAGCAACGTGGTATCTCGGTAACAACCTCCGTGATGGAATTCGATTACCACGACTATAAAATCAATATCCTCGATACACCGGGTCACCAGGACTTTGCGGAAGATACCTACCGCACACTGACTGCCGTCGATTCGGTTATCATTGTAGTGGACGG
>JAFTTU010000058.1 GCA_017466635.1 Bacteroides sp. | reverse complement strand
GTTAGTGAAGCTAGCTTCCATTGTAACTTCTGATTCTTCTACACCCAACTTATCTACGATAATAGCTTTTACTCTTTCTTGAATTTCAGACATAACTTTCAATTTTTTAGTTAATAATCGAATTATTTTATTTTCTTTGCGTCTGCAAAGGTGCAAACATTTATTAACTTGACCAAATATTCGGGCAAATAAATGCATTTTCTTTGCACATTTTTTAATTTTGTGTGCACGAAAACCATCAAATCCATGAAAAAGATAGCTATTTTAGCCTCCGGCGAGGGCACAAACGCCGAACGAATCATCCGATATTTCACCGGTCATCCGACGGTGAAAGTAGTTGTTGTCATCACCAACAAGGCGGAAGCCGGTGTCATCCGCAGGGCGGAGAATCTGCAAGTTCCCGTCGAACACCTCCCTGCATCGGCATTCAAGGAAGGCAAAGCCACAGCGATGCTCCGACACTATGAGGCGGACTTTGTGGTATTGGCAGGCTTCCTCCTCCGCATTCCCGACGACCTGCTGGAAGCCTATCCCGACCGGATTGTCAACATTCACCCTTCCCTCCTCCCCAAATTTGGTGGAAAGGGCATGTATGGAAGTCGAGTTCACGAAGCCGTACTGGCATCCGGCGAACAGGAAAGCGGCATCACCATCCATTATATCAATGAACACTACGACGAAGGCGCCATCATCCTTCAAGCCCAATGTCCCGTCTTGGAAGGAGATACTCCTGATACCTTGGCAAGCCGGGTGCATCAGTTGGAGTATGAGCATTATCCGAAAATCATCGAAGAATTGTTATGCGACCATCCAACTTGCCTTAACAATCTATTTCTTGGGTAAAAGATTGAAGAAAAAACGGGAAAACGTGAAGGCGTATTTGAAAAGCTGATGACGCACCTCCCTCTTCTCTTCAAAAGCGAAAATCTGAAAAAAGAACAAAAATAGCCTTCACAAGTTTTACCGAAATTTAACTCATTGATGCACAAAGCCTCCATTAAAGCTTGTGACGGCTGTTTTACAACCTTTCCCGACGAACAGGATAATTCCCTCTGAACCATTCGAAATTTTCAGGAGCAGCTTTCAACCATTCGCTATCACGGGTAGGGTCGTAATCACTCGGTCCTTCCGGTGGAACGATGCTGAAATCTGCTTCGATGCCGAAGAATCGACAAAGTGCTTCCAACGACATGCGAGTGGCATTTGCCTTTCCATCCGCTGAATAGCCCGCAATGTGTGGTGTAGCCAAGAAAGCGACTTCCAACAGCTCGCGACTTATGCGAGGTTCGTATTCCCAAGTATCAATGATGGCCTCCTTTACTCTACCTGCAGCCAATGCAGCCAACAAAGAAGCGGTATCGACTACTTCGCCACGACTGGCATTGATGATGAAAGGAGTACGCTCCAACGAAAACAGGAGGTCTTCGTCCACCAGGTGATAAGTGGCATACCGGCCTTCCCGATTCAATGGGGTATGGAAGGTGATGACATCACATTCGCGAAGAATGGTTGACAAATCGACAAAGCCTTCTTCTCCTTGGTCGGCACGAGGAGGGTCGTTCAGCAAAACCTTCATTCCCAAAGTCTCTGCCATCCGCTTGACCCGACTCCCTACATGACCTACACCCACGATTCCTAAGGTTGACTTTTCCAAATCCAAGCCCTTCTTCTCCTTCAAAATCAAAAGGACGGAACGAATGTATTGCTCTACCGAACCGGCATTGCATCCTGGACAATTCGTCCATGTGATGCCTGCTTCTTGACAATAAGCGGTATCAATGTGGTCATAACCGATGGTGGCTGTGGCAATGAACTTCACTTGGCTTCCTTCCAACAACTCCCGATTGCAACGGGTACGGGTTCGGACAATCAAGGCATCAGCATCCTTCACCACATCGGATGTAAAAGCATTGCCCGGCAAATAAATGACTTCATCGGCAATCTTTTCGATAGCTTCTTTGATATAGGGTATTTTATGGTCTATTACTACTTTCATCTTTTTGAGTTATGAGTTATGAGTTACAAAGGTAAATACTTTTGTTGAAAAAGATTGGATGAATAAAAAACTTTCGCTAGTTTTGTCCCAATGAAACAACATAATTCAAAACTTATAACTCATAACTCAAATGAAATCTCTTCATATCATCACCCCAGTCAAGGATTCTATTGACACTACGATTGATACGGTAAAAGCGATCATGAGCTCGGACATCAAGGTACCCTTTACCTATACCATCTATAATGATTTCAGTACACCGGAGAATACCCAACGATTGGAAAAGGCATCCAAGGAATACGGATTTCAGTTGGTCAATCTGAGTGATTTGACCGACCATCCTTCTCCCAACTATCTGTTGGTGTTACAAAAGACACAAAAGGAAGCCATCGAAGCCGATGCCGGATTGTTGATTGTGGAATCCGATGTTACCGTACAGAAGGACACGCTTCAAGCTTTGTTCGATGGTGCATCAGAACGGAAGGATTGTGGCATGGCTGCTGCCATTACCACCGATGAAAACGGAGAAATCAACTTCCCTTACCTCTATGCCAAGGGACGCAAGCCTCAGGTGTACGATGAAAAGAAGCGTTTCAGTTTCTGTTGTACCTTGCTCACACCAACGTTCCTGAAAGCATTCGATTTCCATTTGTTGGACCCTACCAAGAATTGGTTCGATGTAACCATTTCGCACGAATCCATCAACAAGGGTTTCCACAACTACCTGTTCATCAATCTTCCGGTATTGCATCGACCTCATGGAAGCCGTCCTTGGAAACAACTGAAATACACCAACCCACTGAAGTATTATTGGTTGAAGTTCACCAAGGGACTGGACAAGATTTGAGGAGTTTTGAGTTATGAGTTTTTAGTTATGAGTTATGAGTGAGCATCCGCATGGCAACTTATAACTCATAACTTATAACTCATAACTCATCGCTTGTAGTTCTTCAGCAAGAGTGAGAGGTTCAAACGGAAATAGGCACCGATGGAGATACCCAAACCCGATGTCTTTTCTTTCATGGCTTCTTCGTCCTCGTGTACCAGGTTGCCCGGAGCACTGTAATAGAGCTCTCCCTTCAATCCGAAGGAATAGAGCTTGGCAAATGTCCGGGAATACTCTGCCATCAAAAAACCTGTCAAAGGATTGTCTTCATAATAACCTCCCTTGTAACGGGTAGAAACCGCCCCAAAATAAGGACTACCCAACAATGATATGAATTGGTGGCAAGTAAATGCACCGGCTTGCAAGTATAGATACTTGAAATCGGCCTCCATCTTGGCATACCAACCGATTCCTTTTCCAAAAGGCCACAAGTCACCTGCTTGCTGATAATAGCCCAGCACATCGAACTCCCAATTCAAGCGCTTCAGCTTGGTTTGGTTCACATTCCATGTCAATCCGAGTCCCAAAGAACCGTTCATGAAGGTCTCTACCCCCGTATCCGTTTCGTCAATCTCCCCTCCCCGATGTTGGGCAACCATCTGAACCGGCAAATACCAATGCCACAAGGACTGAGGAGAGTTGAATTTGATTTCCGAAGTTACCCCTGCAATGAAGCTTTCCTGATGGGTATCCACATCGAAAATGAAACTTTGCCAATTAATCCACGCATCCAGATGAAAGCGGGGAGCATCATAAAGGATTTGGAAACCGGTTTCGGGATCGGCGGTCAAGTTCAGTTCCGGATTATACAAAGGAAGAATCAAGTTGTGATTGGCTCCACCATAAATGTTACCCAATACGAACTGGAAATTACCTATGCCAATCTGTCCTCTGAAATAAGGCAACAAATGGGTTCCTTCCTGATAATGTATCCCTTTCCATTGAGCAATGTCCTGATAGGCATAATTAGGATATTTATAAGCTCCGCTATACCATAGCATATAAGCCCCCGCCTCGAACTTAACGTTAGGGAGAGGAATATAAGACAGCTTAGGATTAATCCAAGCTCCCGGCAAGGTATATCCTTTCATAACCGAATTTCCAAATTCATTGTTCTTGAAAAAGAACAGATTGTCTATATCCAGACGTAATTCTTTGGTACGCAACGAGTCTATCTGGTAATCGGTTATGTACCGGGCCACTCCCGTCTGAGCTGTAGCCGGTCCAATCATCAACCCTAGAAAAAACAATGCGAAAATTCTTCCTATCTTCATACTCTCCCTCATGAAACCTGTTCCTTGGCCTTGTTGGCCTTGATTCGTTCTTCTTTCCGTTTTTCTTGTTCAGCCAACATCTGTTCGGCCACAGCCCGTGTACGTTTCCAACGGTTGTGTGACCATAACCAGTAAGCCGGTGTACGACCGATGGTCTCTTCCAACAAATGCATATATGCCTCTGTGATAGGGAATTCCTTTTCAGATTCTTCATCCCATTTCACCGGTTTGAATACCGCATGATAATATCCTCGGCGAGGACGGAACAAATCGATGTAATAGATACACGCATTTACTTGCTTGGCTATTCGTTCAGTACCCGTAAAGGTCGGGGTTTCCTGATTCAAGAAATCCATCCACAAATGAATGCTATGCCATACGGGTGTCTGGTCGGCAATGAAACCGATGATTGTTTTCGTCTTTTCCCGCTTAAGTTGGATGATACGACGCAAAGTCTCAGCCATCGTGATGTTTTCAGCTCCGAAACGTCCACGGACATCTACAAACATCTTATTGAAGGCTTCGTTTTCCAACGGATGGTAAATCTGGGCACACTTTAGTTTGTCGCCTGTCCAAAGAGGCAATGAAGCCACCCACTCCCAGTTGCAATAATGACCGAGATAGGCGAAGCAGAAGGTCTGACCATTCTTTTCCATATCATCGTAAATGGCTTCCAATCCTTCGAAAGTCATTCTTCTACGCATTTCCTCTTCGCTGAAAGAACGTACTTTGATGGTCTCTACCACATAGTCGCAGAACCAGGCATAGAAGCCTTTCTCTATCTTGATGATTTCTTTCTCTGTCTTTTGAGGGAAGGAGTTCACCAAGTTCTTGCGCACCACTTTCCGACGATAACGGATGCAATAGTAAAGCAGATAGTAGATACAATCCGACAGAACATACAAAAGCCTCAACGGAAGCAAGGAAAACAACCACCAAAATCCATTTACCAGATAATATGCCATAAATACATTTGTTTATTCATTAGTAGACTGACAAAAATAAGGACTTTTCCCGATATACGGAAATATTATCCTACATCACAAGCTGATTATTGTTCATTCGATACATGTACGACTGGATAATGGCCTTCAACTCATCCACCCATTCCGTACAATCGACTTGATTGACCAAATTGTGTTCCAACAACTTGTCTTCCTTGAAACGATACACTGCCTTTACATCCTTCCCGTCAAACTGAACCAAATAATCCCCTTTCACATATTGATAAATGCCATTCAGATAATTGACCACCCAAGTATCTTCAGCCGGAGTATGGAACAAATCACATCCGAAAGCCACGAAAGGTCTTTCATAGCCCAAGTATCCCAATATCGTCGGCATGATATCGATTTGTTGGGCAATGCCTTCACGGGTTCCTCTTGGCATTTCTCCTGAAGGGTCAAAGAAAACGATAGGCACACTGAATCCACCCAAGGAAGTTTGATATTCAGGAACAGCCGAAAGATTGGTATGGTCTGCCGTCAATACGAATATGGTATTCTCAAACCATGGTTGTTTGCTGGCGGTTTCGAAGAAACGTTTCAGTGCATGGTCGGTATAGCGAACACACTTATGGATGACCAACTCTTCTTCCGGATAGATGTCCTTATAAGCTTCCGGGACAACATAAGGATGATGGGAGGAAGCCGTAAATATGGCCGAAACAAAAGGCTCCTTGAACTCGCTCATGGTCAAAGCATAGTATTGCATGAACGGTTCATCCCAAATGGCCCAAGTACCGTCAAAATCCTCATCGCCCTTAAAACGCTTGTCCTGGTTGTATTCCGTTCTTCCGAAATAATCCTGAAAACCAGTTGTGCGGGCAAAAGCCTGGAAGCCCATGGAGCCATTCTCTGCACCATGAAAGAAAGCGGAGTAATAACCCTCCTTATTCAATTCGCGAGCGATACCTCCTACATCATTCACCGAAGCCGGTGTCAAGAAAAACGGTTCCACAAACATCGGAATACTGGAAAGCACGGAAGGCATTCCGTCGATACTCTTTCGACCATTACCAAAGCTATATTCCCAAGTAAGGCTTTGTGAAATCAAGGAATCCAGGAACGGAGTATATCCGGCATAGTCGTTCAACGCACCGATGTATTCACTACCGAAGCTTTCTACAATCATGACCACCACATTTTTCTTCTTGGGCATGACACTATCCGTCGCCAATTGATGAACCGGCGAATAAAGGGTTGCCAACTGGTCTTCCTGGAAATAATCCGGTATCACAAACACATTCTTGCCAATGGTACGAATCAACGAAAAAGGAGTATTCAGCACCAAAGCCGCGTCTTCCGGTCGGTCTACATACTGATTGGCATTACTGATGGTGATAGGGCGAACGGCTTTGGTAATCCCCCCGCGCATTCCCCCGATACAAAGAGGAACGAACAAAGCCAAAGCCAACACCTGGACGAGATAATACTTCACCCAAGACTTGATTTTCACGACCTCCTTCGGCATGACATACAGTCGGGATAGCCCGACAATCAATACGATTGCCAACAAGACCAGATACCAATGGTTCAGCAATTCCACCCCAAATACATTTCCCAGATTTCCTTCATTGCTGAATTCGCTGAAGATAGTAGCCGTCGTACGTCTTCCGGTATACTTGAAATAGACCGCATCTGCCAAGTTCATACAGATAGCCAACGCATTGACCGAAACAAAGACACATTTCGCTACCTTTTGCCAACCCTTCCATTCTTTCAGATGCAAAGGGAGGAGCATGAGTACCATATAGAGTGAATTCGTATACAGAATGGCCGAGGTATCAAAGAGAAAACCTCCTTTCCATATATCCCACATCCCATCCGAAAAGAAGTTTCCACCCAATACACTCCAGTTCTCCAAGCCATAGGCTATACGGCATACCGCATACACCGCATACACCCACACCAAGTTGATGAAAGCCGACAAGCTTGTCGCATATATAGAAGGTCTTGTTTTCATATCTTTCCTTTAATTTATCTGTTTCCTAAATCGTCGTATGCCGTTTGCAGAATGGCTTTTCCTTTCTTCAGGCGTTCTTCACTGGCCGAAGGTTCTTCGTAGGAAATGCAGTCCGCCTTGATATCGTAGGCCGTTACCCCTGTGCTGTCCCGGAAGGCAAACACGCTTCCCGAGCTATAGAAGGCAGACGGATAGACATAATCACTTCCCAACACGTTTCGGCTGAAAGGGAACATGGAATGGTCCAATCCCAATTGAGCCAACAAAGTAGCCGCCATATCGGTTTGATTCATGATTTTATCGATTTTCATCGGTTCCTTGACAGCTCCGCCCAACCACAACATCGGGATGTGAGAAAACTCTCCCCCTCTGTCTGTCGTTCCTTGCGGATAACAGAAACCATGGTCGGGTATACACACAACCAACAAATCTTCCCACAACGGAGATTGCTTCAATCCGTCAATCAACTTACCCAAGCACTCATCGGTATAGGCAAAGGCATTCGGAATCTTTTCTTCCAACCGATGGTACGGAACTTCAAATGGTTCATGGCTGCTCAAAGTCAGATAGGTAGTGAACCAAGGTGCTTCTTCTTTCGTACGTCGTTTCAACTGCTCTAACAACCATTCGCTAGTAATATCATCGTTCACGCCCCATACATTGCTATTGCGTTCCGCCAAGGAGAAGTCTGTATCTGCCGTCAAATGCTGATAGCCTTTGCTCAAAAGATAACTCTTCATGTTGGTGAAATTGATGTCTCCACCATACAAAAAGTCCGTGTTATATCCTGCCTTTACCAATTCTTCCGAGATGGCTGGAAGTGTACGGCTCTTGGTCGGAATCTTCATCACCGAAACAGTAGGCAAACCTAAATACCCGCTCAATGCACACACGGTACCTCGGTCTGTACGGAAACTATTGGCATAACAATTCGTAAAGAACACACCTTCTTCCGAAAGCCGGTTCAAGTTAGGTGCTACATCAGGAAGACCTCCCAAAGGTTCGATGAAAGCTCCTCCGAAGCCTTCCATGAGAATCAACAATACATTCGGACGGTGGGTACGCAATACGTTCGTTAGACTATCTCCATCAGTTGTCGGATAAAGCCCTTCCACCAACTTGGCACGTTCTTCCTCATCAAAGAAGTTGAACTCCGAGGCAAAGTCCTTCGACTTGCCCATCGATGAAAGCAAACTGAAACAAGGATTCACCGCCGAATGGTTCAAGAACTGGTTATTACTGAAATACACTTGTCCGACATTGGAAGTCGATTCCGTCACTCCACCCCGGATGATGACAAACAAAACACCTCCCAAAAGGAGCATACCCAAAGTACCTCCCAATCTTTTCCCCGTGGCTTCCAATTTTCGAGGTGTAACCTTGCACATCAACCAAACATAGAAAGCCGCCAACAACAACATGGCAACGACTCTCAAAAGGATAAATCCGAGAGATACGCTAGCCATTGCCTCCTTGGGAGAATCCAAATAAAGGAAGATGGAAGCATCGAGCTTGAATCCCCAAAACGGATAAAGCCCCATGTCTACCACAAAGACAATAGCCGACAAGAGTGCTGCAACGATATAATAAGGTAAAAGCAATTTTCTTAACGGGAACTTCTTCACCCAGATACTGACAAGGACCAACAAAAAAGGCAAAGCCGTCAAGTATCCTGCCGTTGTAGCATCCAAGCTCATACCATTTCCCATCACCCGAAAGAAATCGCTGAACAATGCACCTTTCCCGGCAGCATCATTATATAGCATGAAAAGGGGCTTTTGACTGACAAATAGGGTCAAAATTAATAGGAAATAGGAAACAATATAGATTATTCGCTTCTTCATCTTGATGATATCTGATTATTTCCGTCCGAAATCGGCAGGTACTTCGCCCCACTCTTCAGTTTCCCATTTCAAGATAGGAATATCAGCATAAGTATGGGTCTTCAGCCAATTTTCGGCACGCTCGATCATTTGAAATAGTTCTTCAGTCTTAGCTGTTCGCTCCAGTTTAGTCTTGCATTTCTTTTGTTTCACCCAACCGAGGGCATTCCGGCTATCGGAATAGATGGTCATACGGATGCCCTTCTGCTTCATGAGAGCCAAAGCATGGACAATGGCGAGAAACTCGCCGATATTATTAGTTCCATGAACCGGACCAAAATGAAAGATTTCTTGCCCTGTCAACAAGTAGACACCCCGATACTCCATCGGACCTGGATTACCACTACAAGCTGCATCCACGGCTACACAATTCATATCGAAACCTTCAGGCAAAGCCTTTGATGTATGTTGTATGATGTATGATGTATGATTGCCTATATAATTATAAGGAGAGGACGCCAATGCGTGTTCGGCCTCTTCGAGTGTCTCGAACGATTTGTATTGTGCACCATCGTAACCTTTAATCTGTAGTTGGCAATCAGTCCAGGAAGTATAGATTCCCGGACTGACACCTTTCCAAACTACATAATATTTTTGTTTCTTCCCCATCTGCAAAGGAATTACGCCCAGCGCGTGGGCTGGTTACATACGTTCTGGAACTTCGATTCCCAACAAGCCCATAGCGAGCTTCACAATCTTACCTACATTCTGACTCAAAGCCAAACGGAATACCTTCAAGGCTTCGTTTTCTTCGCGCAAGATGCTGAAGTCGTGGTAGAACTGATTGTATTCCTTCACGAGGTCGTAAGCATAGTTGGCGATGACTGACGGATTGTAGTCGGTACCTGCCTGCTTCACGGTGTTCTTGAAATCGGCCAACATCTGAATCAAGCCTTCTTCCTTGGTGCTGAGCTGGAGACCTGCAGGGATAATTGCCGGAATCTCGATGCCTTGTTCAGCAGCCTTACGGAGTACAGACTGGATACGAGCGTATGTATACTGGATGAACGGACCAGTGTTACCATTGAAGTCGATGGATTCCTTCGGGTTGAAAGTCATGTTCTTGCGGGCATCTACCTTCAAGATGAAGTACTTCAAAGCACCGAGACCCACAATGCGGGCGATGTTGTCTGCTTCTTCCTGAGTCAAGCCATCGAGCTTACCGAGCTCTGCTGAAGTTTCCTTGGCGGTTTCAATCATGGCGGCCATCAAGTCGTCGGCATCCACCACGGTACCTTCACGACTCTTCATCTTACCTTCCGGCAATTCCACCATACCGTAAGAGAAGTGTACCAAACCCTTGCCCCATTCGAAACCAAGCTTATCCAACAAAATAGACAATACCTGGAAGTGGTAATTCTGTTCGTTACCTACGACATAAATCATCTTGTCGATTGGGTAATCCTGGAAACGGAGCTTGGCTGTACCAATATCCTGAGTCATGTATACCGATGTGCCATCACCACGGAGCAAGAGCTTGTGGTCAAGACCTTCGGCGGTCAGGTCAGCCCAAACGGAGTTGTCTTCCTTGCGGAAGAAGAATCCCTTTTCAAGACCTTCCATCACCTTTTCCTTACCTTCGAGGTAAGTCTGAGATTCGTAGTAAATCTTGTCGAAACCTACACCCATCTGAGCGTATGTTTCATCGAAACCGGCATAAACCCAGTTGTTCATCTTTTCCCAAAGGCCGCGTACTTCCGGATCGTTGGCTTCCCACTTGCGGAGCATTTCACGTGCTTCGAGCATCAATGGAGAATTGGCTTCAGCCTTTGCCTTGGCTTCTTCTTCACTCATTCCCTCTGCTTGGTATTGAGCCATCAACTCTTTCACTTCTGCCTTGTAATGCTTGTCGAAGGCTACATAGTAATCACCGATAAGGTGGTCACCTTTCTTGCCGCTCGACTCCGGAGTTTCGCCATTGCCATACTTCAACCAAGCCAACATCGACTTACAGATGTGGATACCACGGTCGTTCACAATGTTGGTCTTTACCACCTTGTTGCCATTAGCCGCCATTACATTCGCCAAAGCCCAACCAAGGAGGTTGTTGCGGACGTGTCCCAAGTGGAGTGGCTTGTTGGTGTTCGGTGAAGAATATTCAATCATCACGAGTGGAGAGTTTTCATCTGCCTTGGTGATACCATACTCTGCATCGGCATGGATACTGTTGAGAAGTTCAATCCAGCAATCCGAAGCGATGGTGAGGTTCAAGAAACCCTTCACCGCATTGTAGTCGGCCACCAATTCCGGTGCATGCTGCTTCAAGTATTCACCGATTTCCTGAGCGGTAGGTTCCGGTCCCTTCTTGCTCATCTTCAAGAACGGGAACACCACGAGAGTCAGATGACCTTCAAATTCCTTCTTGGTCTTCTGAAGCTGTACCATCTTTTCAGGCACTTCCTGACCATAAAGAGTATTCAATGCCGCAATCACGGTTGCGGTCAATTTTTGTTCGATATTCATAATTTAAGCGCTTATATTCAATTGACTTGCAAAGATAGCGGTTTTCTTTGATATTTCCCCCAAACTGAATCGACTATTCAAATATTATTTGTACTTTCGCCGATTCAAATTTTATCGATTACATCAGAGAGTATATGACAACCTATTTTGAAAAGCTAAGCGCAGGCATTACAAGTTTCAGCGATTTTATATGTGGATACCCCATGTTCTTGCTGCTCATCGGGGGCGGTTTGATTCTTTTTTGTTATTCTGGAGCGGTATCTATCCGACGAATTGGATACTCCATGAAAGCTTTGGCACACTCAGAGAGTCATGGTGAAGGACAAATCAGTTCGTTTCAGGCATTGATGAGTGCCATTGCCTCTACGGTAGGCATGGGAAACATTGCCGGTGTAGCCATTGCCATCACAGTAGGCGGTCCCGGTGCCATCTTCTGGATGTGGATAAGTGCCATTGTGGGTATGTCTACCAAATTTTTCGAAGGAGCCTTGGCCATCATGTACAAGGGTAAAGATTCCGCTGGTCAGCCACAAGGTGGTGTCATGTATATCCTGGAAGAAGGATTGGGCAAGCGTTGGCGTCCGTTGGCCATCTTCTTTGCCATCGTGGGCTTGATTGGAACACTTTGTGTAATGCAGGCCAATCAGTTGGTTGAGTCTGTAACTACGGTGTTTACTACTCCGATGGGCATTGAGAATACTTTGGGCTTGCGTTTCATCATGGGAATGATTATCGCCGTGATTGTAGGTTGTGTCGTGATTGGAGGCATCAAACGTATCTCGGTCATTTCATCTAAGATTGTACCCGTCATGGTAGGGTGCTACATGTTGTTGGTACTTGCCATCATTTTGCTTAACCTTGACAAGATACCGGGTGTCATTGCTTCTATCTTCCATTCGGCTTTCAGTTTCGAAGCAGGATTGGGAGGTTTTATTGGTACAGCCCTCACGGGTGCCCGTCGTGCTGCTTATGTCAACGAGGCTGGTGTAGGTACAGCTTCGATGATGCACGGAGCTTCGCGCAATGACAATCCGATACGTGAAGGTCTGATAGCCATGATAGGTCCTGCCATCGATTCCGGTTTGGTGTGTACGCTTACCGCTCTTCCTATACTTATAGCAGATGATTATGCTTCGTCAGAAGGTGTCAAGGGACTGTATATCGCCCTTCGTTCATTCGAACATCTACTCCCTGGCTATGGTCAATACCTGCTCATGGCGATGGTCTTCTTCTTTGCCTTCTCCACCATGTTCTCCTATTCTTATTATGGCTTGAAGTGTACAGGCTATCTGTTCGGAGCCCATAGAGCCAAGTATTACAACTACTTCTACTTGGTGATGATTGTAGTAGCTGCTATGGTTCCGCTGGGTGTAGCCGTGGCCGTGATGGACTTGGCCTTTGCCTTCATGGCGGTACCTACCATGATAGCCTTGCTCTCCTTGGCTCCCCGTGTCAAGAAGCTGATGAAAGAATATTTCAAATGATTAGCAAGAGATTACTCTTCTCTTGAGAAGTCAATGGCCCGGTTGATGTAATCCAGGAAAGGTTTGGTGGTAGCGAACTTGGCTGCTATGCGTTTTGCCAAATCCTCGCCTTCCCAAAAATCATCATCCGGCATACTGGTGAGGCAATAATACTTCAAACGAAGGTATTCCGAATAGGGTGCATCCGCAGGGAAGCCTTTGGGATTACGCTTCAAGGCTCCCTCCTGCTCCAAGCTGAATGAAGCATCGGCTTGCTTCACCACTTGGTCGAAATCCCCGTCTCCGTTCACTATGTCTTCGCGAAGAATCTTCAGCACTTCCGAGTCGCAACAATAATCTCCGGCCGCCAGCATGTGACAATAGGGATAACAATCATCTCCTCCCGTACTGATGTGGAAATAATATCCCGAGTTGCCCGACTTCTTCCCTCCTTTGGCTATAAATGCCCCGAAATGGCACTTGTACGGACTTTTGTCGGACGAGAAACGCACATCGCGATAGATGCGATAAGTACAGTCCTTGGGGGTAAGGTTGGCTATAGCCGGGTCGAAAACCGAAATCTCCTTGATGACCTCTTCCACCAATTCATGGAAACGAGCTTGATGTTTCAAGAACTCGTCTTTGTGGGCATTGAACCACTCGCGGTTGTTGTTGGCTTGCAACTGACGGAGATAGGTGATGATTGCTTTCATGTGTTTCATTATTCTTTTTTAAGACAGGACAAAAATAATCATTTTCATTCAAAGTATAACTCAATAAGCACGAAATGACCTTCGTTTATTCCCAAACCACTAAATTTATACTGAATTTGGCGGTTACAACCACTAAATTTAGTATAAATTTGGCGGTTTAATGGTAAAAGGCTATATTTGTATCAAAACATAAAGCTATGATTGAACGGGTAATAGAATCGGCGATATTGAATGACTTTATACGAAAGAAAGTAATCGTATTATTGGGAGCAAGACAAGTGGGAAAAACCACCTTGTTGGAAAGTTTGCGCAAGAAAGGACAGAAAGTATTTTCCGTCAATTGCGACGATATGGATGATGTTTTGTTGATAGAGGAAAAGACTTCTACAGAACTCCGTGCATTGTTGGCTCCCTATGATTTGGTATTCATCGATGAAGCTCAACGAGTCAGGAATATCGGTCTTACCCTAAAGAAGATAGGCGACTTGAAGTTGGATACGCAGGTCGTTGTTACCGGTTCATCCTCCTTGGAACTGGCAGATGAGGTGAACGAACCTGCCACAGGACGTTTGATAGAATATCGCTTGTTCCCCTTTTCTTTGTCTGAATTGGCCACTCATACTTCCGAAAGAGAAGAACAGCGTATGTTGGAACAACGCTTGATATACGGATTGTATCCGGAGGTAGTAACTTTCCCAGGAGATGCAAAACGTACTTTGATGACATTGGCAAACTATTACCTGTTCAAGGATTTGTTTTCTTATAGAGGCTTGAAGAAACCGGATGTGTTGCAAAAGCTTCTCAGGGCATTGGCCCTTCAGTTGGGTAGTGAAGTTTCGTATAATGAGTTGAGTAATTTGTTGGGTGTGGATAAAGAAACGGTAGAGAATTACATCAATTTATTGGAGAAGTGTTTCGTTGTTTTCCGTTTGGATTCCTTTAGCCGTAACTTGCGTAACGAAATAAAGAAAGGAAAGAAAGTTTATTTTTACGATAATGGCATACGGAATGCCGTTCTATCCAACTTTGCTCCGGCCTCTTTGCGCAATGACATGGGAGCTTTGTGGGAAAACCTGATGGTGAGTGAACGGGTAAAGCGGAATACTTATACAGGCAGTTATGCCCAACTGTATTTCTGGCGAACTCACGACCAAAAGGAAATTGATTTGATAGAAGAAGAAGATGGTATGCTTCGTACCTATGAGTTCAAGTGGAGCGGAAAATCAAAGGCCAAACAACCACAACTTTTTGCATCCACTTATCCGGACTCTCCATTTACCGTCGTTTCACCAGAAAATTATTGGGAATTTGTCAAATAACAAGGTTTGATTTGGTTAACCTTCACTTTATCACTTGCGGCATTCCAATTGGTAATCAAGCTGTTGGAGTGCCGCAAGTTTTCAAGGCGTGAATATCATTTACAAGATTTCAAACCATGTATCATTATAACTGTGCTTTCTATCTTGTTTATAATAGGGAGTACATGTATAAATGCTAAATATGCAATCCTTTATAAAACAATTCAGTTATTCTCCTACCAACCAATTCAAGTCAACATCTGGATAGGCTTTCCGGATTGCTTTCAATAGAGAAATGTCAACTTCTTCTATTCCATCCAACACATTTTGAAACCTTTTAGTTGGATAACCTATTTTCTTTGTATAGTATAGAGATGAAAGTCCGGATTCTGCAACCAACAAACCCAAACGTTGATTTATTGTTGCTTTGTTTGATTTTGATGTATAAGATTCCAATCGAATCTTCTTCATCTCTTCTCTAGCCAATTGATATCCAGTTAATGCTGCGATACGCAAATACTTCATACCTTCATGGCAATCTTTCTGTGTTCCACGCCCTTCCAAATACATACAACCTATCTTATAAATAGCATGCGGCATTCTATCTGCTTGAGCAGCTTTCATATACCAATGAAATGCTTGAATGTTATCTTTGGAAACACCAATGCCTTCTTCATACAGCCTTGCCAAACAACATGCTGCATCGGAATTCCCTTTACCTGCTGCATTTGTATAATATTCTACGGCTTTCTTATAATCTTGTGCAACACCTTCACCATTTTCATACAAACTGCCTAGATTATACAAAGCTCCAACATGACCAAACTCTGCGGCTCGTAAATAATAATAGAAAGCCTTCTCGAAATCTTGTTTGGTATCATTTCCTTCTTCATGAATCTTTGCTAGTGAATATAGTACATGGATTTGTTTTTGGCATCGCACTTTGTAGTCATCCAAAATTAGTTTATATCCGTCTTTCGGAAAAGTATGCTGTCCTTCTACGGCTTTCTTTATCAAACCAATAACCGTACTTTCAAACTCCATTAATCCTTCATGTACCGACTCTTTTTTCGTACCTCCATTTCGATTCTCCCAAAGATATACACGACTGGATTTCTGAACCAGGACATCTACAGATTGTAATGCACGGGTAATATTGATACCTCCTTCCATCAAATGAGGAAGTATCACAACAGATGTAAATAACAGTTTACGAACTACCAATTCATCAACAATCAATTGGGTAGCATGACTTCCTGTATTTCCTCCCAAAGCAACGAAAAGAATTATCTTATTAGAACATTTACATGCTTCCATACAAAGGTTGATGAAATCACCATTCAAGTAACCTTCTGCATCTTTATCTATTTGCCAAAACTGAATCTGACAATCTACTATGTTTTGCTGTATTATTTCAATAATTCGGTTGGCGTATGTTCCTATACCGATGATGTGTGTCTTCATTATACTTTTATTTGATATGATTAATTCTAATGATATATTCTGCTATATTCCAAGGAATAACGAAAACGGAATAATCAATACATTCCAACTTTCGTTAAACCTATATTGAGCATTTCCAACAAGCTCTTGATAATTAAATCCTAAATCACCCCATGAATGTATAACGCCTAATCTTTTCAATGCATCTCCCTTTATGGAAAGCCAATCCCAATCGAAATTGTGCTCTAGCATCCCCTTCTCCTGCTTGTTTGATAAGTTCATCCATATTTATTGTATTCCTCTTCATACTCAATCTGTATTATTCTTACACAAATGAACATATTATCAATAGAATTATCAAAATACATCCATAAAGTGTTTTTTTACCTACATACCTACATTGCCTACATCCACATTAATAATCAACAACTTATCCATGTAGGCAATATATAGAAAGCATGCAGGAAACCCGTTTTTGCCTACATTTTCCTCTTTATAGGGCGATTTTCAAGCAATATAGTCGCCTTATTTCTGCTGTTTTGGATGTATTTAAGCCTTTTTTTGGCAGGAATATACCCAGATTTACTTGTTTTATTCCTGTTTTTTTGCGTTTGTAACGCAAAAGAATACGAGTATTGGCATTTTTAATGCGCTCAAATCCGGAATATTCAAGGATACATCCGGGAATATTTTGTCCAAAAATCGAAGTTTAGTCGTTAAAAAGTCGATGGACAAGGCCTAAAATACCTATATATGAAGCAAAAAAGGTATTTTACCTACATTTCAAAGCCTTTTACTTACATCCAAATCTTATATTCACAATGCTTCGTCTATATAGCCAAAGTATTACGTCTATATAGACGATGTATTGCGTCTATATATTCAAAGTGCTTTGAATATAAAATATATACTGATTATCAGCCATATACATATATTCACGTCTGTTTATTCAAGAACATTAATTCATGTAGGCAATTTTTTGCCTACATGTTACCTACATAGTGTAACTTATTGATTATCAGTACCGATGTAGGCATGTAGACAAAAATGCAAAAAATAACATTCTATGAATGTCAATCCCAATAGGCATTGAGCTTCAGCGTCACCCTGTTCTGCTTTCTTGATAAGTTCTTCCATT
Source organism: Bacteroides sp. (assembly GCA_017466635.1). Classification (GTDB taxonomy): domain Bacteria; phylum Bacteroidota; class Bacteroidia; order Bacteroidales; family Bacteroidaceae; genus Phocaeicola. The sequence goes on along the minus strand of JAFTTU010000058.1, from coordinate 33,800 downwards.
GTAATTATTCTTCATTGATTTTATCTAATACTTCCTTCGCCTCTTCCAATCCTTGCTCAACTGCTTTTTCCAACCAATAAATAGCTTTGGTAATATCTCTTTCAATCGTATTTCCATTATTATACATTGTTCCTAAATTAAATTGAGCTAATGCACAATTTTGTTTTGCAGCTCTTTCAAAACACTCTTTCGCTTTCTTATAATTTTCACTTTCTAAATATATGCAACCCAAATTATTCAGTGCTTTGTCATAATCCTGTTCTGCTGACAATTTGTACCATTTGAAGGCTTCACCCTGATTCATTATAACGCCATCACCATTTTGAAATGAACGCCCCAATAAAAATTGTGCTTCTGCATCACCTAATTCTGCTAGCTTGATGATTTCTGCCATAAAATCCCTCAATAGATTCTCGGCTTCTTCCATTCCTTGTTTTGCAGCTTTTACTAACCAATCAAGTCCTTTAAGTATACTTTCCATATCATCTTTGTTAAAGTATAACGAACACAAATAGAATTGAGCTTCAGTATCTCCTTGTTCAGCTGCTTTCTCATACCATTTTATTGCTTCCTTTAGATCAATTTCTGTTCCTTTGCCTTCTTCATAACATAAGGCTAAATTGAATTGGGCATCGGTATTTCCTTGCTCTGCAGCTTTTATATACCATTTAATAGCATCCTTGAAATTTACCTTCGTTCCGTATCCATATTCATAACATAAAGCCAAATTGTATTGAGCACAATCATACCCCTTTTCCGCAGCCTCTTTATATAACTTTATTGCTTCTTCAAAGTTTACTTTTTTACCTCTTCCTTCCTGGTAGCATACACCTAAATTATTTAAAGCGACATCGAAACTTTGTTCTGCTGCTTTTTCATACCATTCAATAGCCTTTTCCACATCTACTTCTGTACCTCTACCAGCATCATAACATACGGCTAGATTATTTTGAGCTACAGGATCTCCTTGATTAGCTGCCAAACAATACCATTTAAAGGCTTCATCTTGATTTACATCCAAGTATTCTCCTGTTCTATAACAATGAGCCAACCATTTTTGAGCGCCAAGATTTCCCTGCTCAGCAGCCAAACGATACCATTTAAAGGCCTCTTCGATATTAATATCTGTTCCTAAACCAAAATTGTAGGCGATGCCTATACGTTCTTGTGCCTTGGCTTCACCCTGTAGGGCAGCTTTCATCCACCATTCAAATGCCTTTTGCCGACTTTCTTTATATGATGCACATCCTAATTCGTATTGTGCTTTGGAATCGCCTTGTTCTGCTTGTTTTATTAGCTCTTGTAAATCCATAGATGTACTATATTCCTTATCATACATGTTTATAATCTTGGTCTATGCCAACCATCATTGGGTGAATGCTTACATTTGGATGAAACTAAATCATATATAGTTTTAGCAGTCTTACCACAATACTTGCATTCATATCTGGACTTGGTACTACCTTCATATAGTTTATGAGAACCTTCATAAATACCATCCGGATGTTTCTTGCAAGAGTTGATGGCCATGTCTTGAATATGATCAAACTCTTTTCCGCAATATTCACATGTGTACTTCTCTTTATGTATAACATTCATATCCTTATTTGCTACATGTGATGTTGATGAATTAGATTCAGTGCTTCCCCAACAGCTTGAGAGCAAACAAATCATTAATATGATTCCAATATAATTAATCTTCATAACGTTTATTTATTTTCTGATTCTTATTCAGCTCTCATAAAAGGTCGATATTCTTTATGTCAAATGTTCCACCTTTATGAGCAATGTTAATTTTCAAATTCATGAATGAGCTATAAATATATAAAGGTATAATCTCTTCTTCCTGCGGCTTATAATCAAATTCCAAACGAATAACAGAACCTGCCAAATAGTTTTGGACTGGAACTATTGCATTTTGACTATCATTGATTTCGTGGATAGAGAAAGTTGGATCAATGAACGACAATATTCTTGGAAGTTCTATCTGGAGATTCTTATTTGGCTTGTTGAATATATCTGTAATGTTTGAGGTTATTTTGTCAACAAGTGAAGCATCAGAAGCGTTTGTTGGAGCAATAACCTTAATACCTGTAGTCAAAGACTTTACCACATTGGCAACATCCAAAGCAAATTCTTTCACAAAATCTTGTTTGGCTAAAGCAGCCAAAGGAAAAGCTGCATCAATAGCCATGTCTTTAACTTTTGAAGCGAAAGTAGAAGATTGAGCTTGTTTGAAAGCAGGATCATCCACCCAACATATCTTGTCATCAGTCATAATGATGGCTCTAATACGGGTAATATCCTTATTCGTTTTCCCTTCATAATCAAGTTTAACCGTTCCTAAATCTTTCTTCTCATAATGTTTTATGATATTTGTAGCAGGAACTTTAATTACATCATATTCGTCTGTGTACATATCAGTGTAGTGAACACACAAGAATGCCCTGACATTTTCCAAATCGATATCCGAACGATTATGGATACTCAAGTCTATTTCATTGTCAGATGAAAATAAACCGTCTGTCTTTATTGATATATCCAAATAATGTCTTTCCAAAAGCAGTTGCTTGAAGCTATTGTACAAATAGTTTTCACAATATTGCATGTCCGAGAGCAAGCAGTCATAAATACCTTGATTTCCTCGACGGAAGAAGTGATTGTATATCTCTGTTTGACTCTTCTTGTAATCACCTATTTGAGCATAATATTGCGCCTTGTGGAAGTTTGGACTAAACATTCCGTACCCTTCCATTGTAGAACGATATAATCTAAGTAAATATTGTCCTTCAGGTGTTTTGTTAAGATAGGTACGAACTCTGTATGAATCCAACAAATCAGTAAGTTGGGCTGCTTGACGAGGATATTCCATTGCTGCTTGGTCAAAAAACGACATTGCTCTAGAGTTTTCACCTAATCTAGAATGTAACAATCCTTTCAACACTAATGCAGGTGCTGAACGTTCTGGATATGCTTCCAGATAATTGTCAAGGACCAAATCTGCTTCGATAAAAAAATCATTCCATTTGATGTTTCTTTTAATGGTATCCGGTAGATTTATCTCTTTTGATATAGTCAGTATTTGCTCATCATCCATCGGTTCATTCATGTACCCCGAACCAATATTTATCAGACTTAAGGATTTCAACAACAATGCCTCACGATTGGTAGGATACTCCTTGATAATTTTTTCTGTAGAATTGTAAGCATCTGCCATTCTTCCTGAATATAAATCGAGATATGCCTTGTCTTTGTTTACGCATAGCTTGTCCCATTCCTTCATATACTTGTTGTAAACAGGAGTAAACTCTGTGAGGTATTCAATGTAAGCCATCTTCAGACTTTCTATTTCTACGGATAGCGATTCTTTCAATTCCAGTTGCCGGTCATACTCATCAAATGCCGCAGCTTTAGCTTGATTAATACCTAGATTATCTCCCAAACTGAGTGCTCCCATTAAGTTACCTGTTGCATATGCTTCCGCTGTAGCGGAAAGAGCACCTGTCGGGTCAGAATTTCTAGCCAATGCACCAAAGCCAGCTCCAACACTTCTTGCTATTATCCAAATATCGTTCAACTCTTCATGTTGTTTCTGTAGTTGGAACATTCTTTGCAAAATAGGCAATAGTTTCTTTTTAGCTTGAATAATATCATTTGCCACTAAGCTATAATCTTGCTTAGCCATATATTCAAGATATTCATAAAAATCATTAGATTGAGATTGAGCTATTTCCAATCCATTGATTATTCTTACAGTTTCTTCAATGTCATAATAGTTGGAAGATTGTACATCTTCAACTTCTTTTACTTCTTTATTCAATGCATCATAAGAAGCCTGGAATTCATTGATGGGTTGGTAATTGTTTAAATCAATGCGCTCAGCAGAAGGAGTATAGAAAACATTCCACAAAATGTACACTCCTATCAGTCCTAAAAGAATATAGACAAACTTTTTCATAGATATTTCCCTTTCAAGTACTTTTTGTTAAAACTAGAGTCGCTTTCCATTAAGAACAAGATTCCTTCAATCAAGGATATAATAGTAGGAATCCCTGTCCAACAAAAGAGCAAATAAATGACTCCCCATAAAATCTTTCCTAGATAGAACTTGTGAGCACCAAACCCACCTAATGCGATTGCTAAAACTGCTGCTAATTTTCGATTCTTCATATTGGTTATTATATTAATTTTTCACTTAGATAAGAAAACACTTTGTATAATACAACAATCAGAATTAATTTGACCATAGTATTTCTTCTTATACGCCTATAAGTCCCCAAAGTCAGCAGTTAGACAAAAGTAACTATAAAAAGAAAGTGTGAGACTTGTCCTGCTCATCAAAATACAGGCATCGCCAAACGCCTCACAAGAAATGAACGAAGAAACAATATTCTCACACTGGAAAATATATAACATATCAGGGTACAACATAGGCTGTCCCTTTAACATTATATACATATATACAGAATGAGCGTTGCTATTGTCTCTACCCTTCTTGTTTGAAATTGGCGATTTCGTATTTTAGGATAAAGCAAAAAACGCTTTCTTATATGTGTCCAACCATTTCTCCAGTTGGACATTCGCAAAGATACGTTTTCTTTTTGACAATGCAACGCTCCAATAAGAATATTATTTCTCCAAAGGTAAATATTTTCTCAAAATGATGAATCATATTAATGCAGAAAAGTAAGAAAACCGCTGTTTTCAATAAACATATCATAATACATTGCACTCATTACACCAATCATTTAATAGCTTGTGTATCAATAATGTTTTGGTGCAATGTGTGCAATGGAGATTGCAACCTCATTGCACCAAATGGGTATTGATTATCTGTATGTTAGGGTATCGGTGCAATGAATGCAATGCTAAAGTGTGTTTTAATAAAAAGGATACTGAAGCATCGGCTTACACTTCCGCAAACATGCAAACATGAATCAAGTTACACTTGCCATCGAGACTGCTTACATATCGACTTGTGACTAGTCAGAAAGAATAGTACAAACGTTTTAATAATTCAATCCGAACATCCAGAGTGGGATGACATTCAAATAACCCCTCTCAATGTCATCTTTCACAACATAACCATTGTCAATATCTTCTATCTGTTTTTGCTTTTTGTTCTTTCCCCCTACTTCGAACGTATATTCACCAATCTCAAAATCGGAAACGCTAGAAACAATAACTTCTTGATTGATGCGCATCTGATTGTTGAAGAACGTTTCTCGCACATTACCTATTTCCGCTTCATCACCGGCCAAATTATAAATAAGTGATGTATTGTCCAGATAAACCTTATCCACTTTGCCAAGTCCTCGGACACCTCCAGTCTTGTCACGAAGTTGGGCTATCAATCCGGCTTCTTCCAAATAGATGAAAAAATCAGGGATAGTGTTGCGGCTTGTATCCAATACGGTAGCCAATGTCGTCATATTAGGCTTGAAAGGTACACTCCGTGAGACAACTCCCAACAGCTGCTTCAATTTACGTCCTGTAGCTACATTCATTTTGGCATATTGTGGAATATCCACTTCCAATGTATTGTTAATGACTTGTTTCAAACGCATTTCATATTGATTTTCCATTGCAAACGGATAATAACCTCGACGAAGATAATCCTTGAACAAATCAAGAGGACGGAAACCATCGGGCATTTTCACTTCGTGACGGAGGATGCTTTCCAACGAATAGGCATCCAAATGAATACCATGAAACAATATCAAATACTCACGGAAAGAAAGGCCTTGCATGTGATAAGTGATGGCACGTCTGCTCAGGTCATGCGCTCCCTTATTGATGTCGAGAATAGATGAACCCGTAAAAACGACATTCAACTTGGGATGATAATCATAAATGAGTTTCAAATACCTTGACCACTCATCCATCTTATGTATCTCGTCAATAATGAGATATCGCCCGCCTTTCCTTACAAAGTCCGTTGCTAATTCTACCAAATTATTGGATGCAAAATACATGTCTTCAGCGGTAACAAAAAGTGTACTATGACGTGGTAATTCCTCTTTGGCATGTTGCAACATCAAGGTTGTTTTGCCTACACCTCTAGGACCTACCAAACCAATAAGACGACTATCCCAATCGATACGACTGAACATATAACGATGGAAAGACGAAGAAGTCTCTTCCAATAATGCATCAAAGTAGCCTTGTAAATTCTTCATAATGAAACGTTTTTGCAAAGATAATGAATACTGCACAAAAAAAAGTGCACTTTCTTGAAAAAGTGCACAAAAAAAAGTGCAGTGCACGATTCGGCACTGCAACTATTTGATATCCAACATGTATGACGCAAGTGATAGAGTGAAGTTATTTCTTCTTCAACTCCTCCGGAGCCACCAACTTATAAAGTTTGTCGCTCGGACGAATCTTTTCCGACACCTTGAATGATACGCGCTGACCTTTCTTTACTTCATCGACAGGTTTCAAATCTACACGGGCCTCATCGAGTGTGAGGAAGAGGGCACCGGTAGTAGGACCGGTAATCAAGAGCTTGTCGCCTACCTTCATTTCGGCGGCTTCTACCAAGAACTCGGCTACACCGATGTTGGAGAAATAACGGATGCCCTTGCCCACATATACCTTGCGTTCGGTGGCTTCCGAACCATAGTTGCGGCTCCATTCGCCCAAACGCTGACCGAGATAGTAACCATTCCAGAAACCACGGTTGAAGACGGTCTTCAGGCGAGTGTCCCATGCTTCCTTCTTTTCGTCGGTGAAGGTACCTTCCAAGTACGAGCGGATGGCTTCCTTGTAACATTCCACTACCGTACGGACGTATTCAGGACCACGGGCACGACCTTCAATCTTGAACACACGCACACCGGCTTCTATCATCTCGTCCATGAAATGGATGGTCTTCAAGTCCTTAGGCGACATGATGTATTTGTTGTCCACTTCAAGTTCGATTTCACTATCCTTGTCGCGCACTTCATAGGCACGACGACAAATCTGCATGCAAGCACCCCGGTTGGCTGAAGCATTCATCTCATGCAAGCTGAGGTAACACTTACCCGATACCGCCATGCAAAGTGCTCCGTGACAGAACATTTCTATACGAATCAATTTGCCCTTCGGACCCTTGATTTGTTCCTTCTGAATCACGTCATAGATTTCACGCACCTGCTTCAAGTTGAGTTCGCGAGCCAATACCACCACATCGGCAAAACGGGCATAGAACTTCAAGGCTTCGGCATTGCTGATATTGAGTTGGGTAGAAAGATGCACCTCCTGACCCACTTCATTACAATAAGACATTACCGCCACATCGGCCGCAATCACCGCACTGATACCAGCTTCCTTAGCCGCATCGACGATGGTACGCATCAGCTTCACATCCTCGTCATAGATAATGGTATTGATGGTAAGATAGCTCTTGATGCCATGCTCGTCGCAGATTTGAGCGATTTCACGCAAATCGTTGATGGTAAAAGTGCTTGCCGAACGGGCACGCATGTTCAAACTTTCGATGCCGAAGTAAATGGAATCAGCACCAGCCTGGATAGCGGCCGCCAACGACTCACGAGAGCCGACAGGAGCCATGATTTCGAAGTCTTTTATATCGTACATAAAACGTTTTGTTGAAGTTGTGTGCAAAGGTAGGAGTTTTTTCTGTATTTTTGCAGCGGAATAGAAAGCAATTAATTTTATTAGGCACGGATTACACGGATTTCACGGATTTTAAATGTGTAAACATCCACAAAAAACCGTGTTAATCCGTGTAATCCGTGCCTAAAAATAATGACCACAATGAAAATCAGAAATATAGACTTAGGCGAGCAACCCATTGTGTTGGCTCCGATGGAAGATGTGACCGACCCGGCTTTCCGACTGATGTGCAAGCGTTTCGGAGCGGATATGGTGTATACCGAGTTTGTTTCGGCAGATGCGCTTATCCGTTCGGTGAACAAGACCATGGCGAAACTGAACATCGACGAGCAGGAACGTCCGGTAGCCATTCAGATTTATGGAAAGGATGTGCCGACCATGGTAGAAGCCGCCAAAATCGTGGAAGAAGCGAAACCGGACATCCTCGACCTGAACTTCGGATGCCCCGTGAAAAGGGTAGCCGGTAAAGGTGCAGGTGCGGGTATGCTCCAAAATATCCCTTTGATGCTGGAAATCACGAAAGCGGTAGTGAATGCAGTAAAGATACCTGTGACCGTAAAGACCCGTTTGGGTTGGGACCACGACCATCGTATCATTGTGGACTTGGCGGAGCAATTGCAAGATTGCGGTATCGAAGCCTTGACCGTGCATGGCCGTACCCGTGCCCAGATGTATACGGGTGAAGCGGATTGGACACTGATAGGAGACATCAAGAAGAATCCTCGCATCCACATCCCGATTATCGGTAATGGCGATGTGACTTCCCCTCAACGAGCCAAGGAATGTTTCGACAAGTATGGCGTGGATGGTATCATGATTGGTCGTGCCAGCTTCGGTCGCCCGTGGATTTTCAAGGAAGTGAAGCATTACTTGCAACATGGCGAAGAACTCCCACCGTTGTCATTCGACTGGAAAATGGAAGTCCTCCGCCAACAAGTCATCGATAGTGTCAATCTTTTGGACGAACGCCGAGGCATCCTTCATGTGCGCCGACACTTGGCCAACTCCCCGATGTTCAAGGGCATCCCCAACTTCAAGGAAACCCGCATCGCCATGCTCCGCACCGAGACGGTGAAGGATTTGTTCAGCATCTTAGATTATATAAAAGGTAATTACGCCATTTAACCAGAAGTTATTTTCTCACTTTTTCTCTACACTTCTACACTAGCACTGATAATCAGCATATTAAGAAGTGTAGAGATTTTTTTGCCCTATTCTCTCTACACTTCCAACGGTTTTCTCTACACTATTCGGCATTTTCTCTACACTTTCTTCGTAAAAAGTGGATAATTTCGGCATCAAATTCCCCCAAACAGCGGATAAAACTGATTTTTTATACACAAAACATCTTATAAACTTCCTTTGATTTTTATATTCACAATCCATCGTTTATATATTCAAAGTATTTCGGCTATATATACGCAATCATCGGCTATATATTCAAAGCACATCGAATATACAATATATACTGATTTTCAATACTTTACATTCATAACTGAAAACTTTTGAAACATAGAATCTATAATTAGTGTAGAGAACTTTTTATCTACACTGTTCTCTACACCAACTAACTGATTGATTCTGTGCACCGTATGTCCAAAAGTGTAGAGATGTAGATAAAATTATGATAGAAAACTTTTCTGATTAAAATTTGGGGCAAGAACCGGGAATCATCCCGTCTTCCTGCCCGTTTCTGATGAAAGAAAGGCATTCCCAGCCCCCCTTACATCACCCCACTGTCCGTATCACTATTGCTTGTCCGCTTGCTCTTGCTCTGATAATCACGACCAAAGGAGAAGTTCCAGGAAAGTGAAACGGTAATCATACGGGCCACATCGTCCGTGTGCATTTCTTCCCGATAGGACACATAGCGGTTCACATTCTTCTGTACATCGGCATAATCGCTTTGGAAAGGGTTGTACATCCTCATGCCGATGTTCAGATTCTTGAGTTTATACCGCAAATCAATTAGATGGGCTTTGTCCGACCGGCTCATGTATTCTCCGAAGAAAAAATCGGGCTGATTTTCGTACATGAACATGGCGGAAAAGTTCTTGTGCATGAAGTTCACACCCAATTGCCAACCGATACTGTGATGCGTATGCTTGTAATCTACACCGTGACTCCAGTTCTGGCTCGCATGGATACCACCTGCCAATATCAGCTTCTTCCAGAAAGGACCGACCCGTACCTCCACTCCACTATTCAGGCGTTGGGCACTGGGATGATTGGCATACCCCAATACGAACTTGTTATTTTCCGGATAGATGTGGGAGATGATGACATTGTCCCACAACGTATAGTTGCCATAAAGACCCACATTCCACTTGCCTTTGCTGTAATTCAAGCGGACATTCACCGAATAGTTGTATCCGGGCTTCAAGTTCGGATTCCCTCTTTCTATCTGCAAGGAGTCAATGAGTTGGTCGACGGCACTGAGTTCGGCCAACGACGGGTTGGTGGTGCTGATTCTCCCTTGCAAGGAAGCGCTCCAATGCTTGTTCATCTTGTAGCTGAGACTGAAACGGGGATTGAACGTCCATGAATCATAGCTTTCCTCCTGCTCCTGATGGAACCATGAGCGGGTGAATCCTAATCCCAAGTTGTAACTCAACTTCTTCCACTTGCCCCGATATTGGGCATAGCCATAAGTAGTGGCCGACTTCATTTTGGTATGATAATCCAAAGTCCCTCCATAAACATTGTCCGTATATCCTTGTGTATGGGTGAATCCTGCAGTCAACCGTCCGTTGTTGGCAAAGCGTTTCTCGTAGATACCTTCCACGATGAGCGAATATTTCTTTCCTTCCACTCCCGAGGTGTAATCCACCACCGCTTCATCGTTCAGGTATTCGGCATAGGTGCTCCGGTTCTTGGTATCGATATAGGTACCTACGGCATTGAAGGCGATGAACTGCTTATGCTTCAAGTTCCGTTGATAATAAATGTCGAGTGACGGACGGAGGCTCCGACGATGTTCCGACTGATGGCGGTAAGTCACCAAGTCGGGATATTCCTTCGTGTACAACTCTCCATAAAAACGTTTGTTGGGGTCAAGGTTGTGGTCTAGTTGGGCACTGACATTCAACATATATCGATTGTCGTCCTGAAGATTGTAGGTCAGTCCTGCCGATTCGGTGAATCGCTTCTCTCCATCCGTTTCAGTGTGCTGACTCCGATGATACTCCTTTCCGTCCTCGAAACGGAAGGCTTCTTCACGATCGAACCAATATTCGTTGAAATAGGTCAGCCGGTTGGAATAGTAGAAACTCATTTCCGACTTGCCGAAGTTCAGCTTGCCATTGGCATTGTGTTTCCCCCATCCGCTTTTGGTGCTTTGTTCGCCATTGTAGCCGAAGGAACCACCCGTATCGTGATGCTTCACAACATAGTTCACCACCACAGCCACATCACCATAGCGGAGGCCGGGGTCTTCCAACAGCTCTACCCGAAAAATGTCCGAAGGTTGCAAGGCAGTCACTTCCTGCTGGGAAGCTTTCCGTCCATTGATGGCAAACTGCACGCTCCCACCGTCCGTCGTACCTATTTCATTACTAATAGGGTTGATGCTGAGGCGGGGCAACATCAGGTTTCCCAACAGGTCCACCCCATTGGCCGATGCCTTGATTTGTTGCGTAGTGGGAAAGACCAGTTTCTTGTCCACCGTCCCCACCATACCATTGGCAGTAACGGTCACTTCGCCCAATTGTTGGGAAGCATCCTTCAAGGTGAATACTCCCAGATTGGTCGAACGGGCGAAGCCTTCCAAGTCGATGTACATGGTCTGATAACCGAGGATAGAAATCACCAGCCGATAGTGGCCTTCCGAAACCTTGGACAAGCGGAAACCTCCCTTTTCATCGGAAGTGGTACCGGTCACGAAAGTCGAGTCGGTTTGTTGCAATACAATGTTGGCATAGGCCAACGGTTCATTCTTCTCGTCCACCAGCTTTCCGCTGATAGTCTGTGCCTGGATGCCCATGGTCACAACAAGCATCCATAGAATTGTAACGATTGTTCTCATGCGTTTTTTGTTTTATGTCATGGAACAAAGTTACATCATCTATCACCAGAAGACAAGAAAAACGCCTTTTCGTTCGTCCTCATTCCAAGAGATAACTACCTGATAATCAACACGAGGAAAAATTCAGAATTCCTCATGCCCTTCCACAGGACAAAAAACGCTACATTTTGGAGACAAACCACTCCTTGTCGGGAGCATCCGAAGCAAGAATCTTCTCCTTCAGTCGGCTCCGCTTGTTGTAGAAGTTCTTCACCTTGATGTCGGTAAAGATGCAGATAGCACGTGGCGAGAAACCGGCATACAGATAAGTGATGAACGTCAGGTCGGACGAACTGAGGGTAGGGAGCTGCTCACGAAGCTTCACCAGAATGTGGTCGAGGTAAGTGTTCACCACCTCTTCCAGTGCCTCTACATACTTCCGGTCGCGCAAGCTCAGGATGTGCTTCTCCACTTCATTGAAGAGGGTCAGTCTGATTTTCTCGGACTCGTTCTTCTCGAAATATTCATTGCAGAGCATGTTCAAGGTATTCAGTCGCTCGCTATACAGGTCGTCCACCATCTTTTGCAGTTCCTTGTTCCGTTCCGTACGCTCGGCCATCATCATGGTCATCAGCTCCATCTCCTCCCTGCGTTGGCGCAAGCGGATACGCATGAACCAATAGACCAATGCTGCCGAGAGCAGAACCACCACGAGGACAATGCCCAGAATGGTCCAAGCCTGCCGGCTTTCTTCTTCTTTCTGCTCTATCTGCTTTTCGTAGGCCGTTTTCTGATGGTCCATGTGCTTGATCAAGTTTTTCACCGGAGAAGTGGATACTTCGATGATGCCTTTGTCCGTATGCACCAACAGGACATCGGAGTTTGAGAAACTCGTCAGCTTGGGAAACTCATTCCGAACCTCCCACACCATATGTTTTCCAGCCACCTCATCCAAAGGAACCGACAAGGTGAAGGGTTCCAAAGGCTGATGGGTGTTTCCCTTTACCTTCAATTCCACCTTATAGATTTCGAACGGAAGGTTCTCGCTTGTAATCCGATAGACAAAGGTTGTCTTTTCCTCTTTATTGCTGATGCTCCAATACATGATTCCCAACGAATCTTTGGGCACATCCGGAAGGGTCGAGCTTTTCACCGTCACATAGTTGGCTCCCCGCATTGCCAAGGCTTGGATAAAAACAATCAACAGGACGAATATTCTTGAAAATCTTTTCATCATTATCTGCATTTTTATGGATGCAAAGATACGGAATCCGACTGAAAATGCAATCTATAAATTTACTAAAAATGGAGCGAAAAAAGAATGTATTCTCAAAAACGCCTAGGCGTTTTTGAAATTCGCGGCCGCGAAATATTTTTTTGCGACCGCATATTCTGTTCCTCTTTCATCTTCGTCCGAAAGAGAATATAGGAACGAAAAAACAATTTAAGGGTTCTGACCAAATTTAGGGGCAATATCACTATCAAAATGCCGTGTCATTCTGAACGAAGCGAAGACGAGTTGTTGAGGACTCCGTCCGAAAAATCTGAATGCATAAAGTGGATGTACTCAGATCCTTCGCGATGCTCAGAATGACACAAGGATAAGTAAATTATCGATTTTGACACAACCCCACTCAAAAAAAAAAAAAATCTTAATCAATCTTCTTCAAGCCCTTCTTCGGGTGATAATTGATGTGCTTGGGGTCACCTTTATAATTCACGCTACCGCTGCTGGAAGTCGTGACATCCAAAGACTCTACAGCATGACAAGTAATGTCACCCGCTGAACTGGCATTCGCATTCACCACATTCGCCTTCAAGTTCTTGGCTTCTACATCCCCACTACTGGATGCCGAGATGTTGACTGAACGACATACTCCCGACAATATCACATCTCCCGACGAACTGGCTGCAGCATTCACCGTTTCAGCTTTCAACTCCTTGATGGACACATCACCCGACGAACTGGCTGCGGCATTCACCGTTTCGGCTTTCAACTCCTTGATGGACACATCACCCGAACTGCTGGATTCTGCATTCAATACATCGCACACCACGTTTTCACCTTCAATATCACCGCTACTGGATGATTTCATACTTACTTCGCCCTCGGTTTTCAATCCATTCTTCAAGATGACATCTCCACTGCTCGATGCACGAAGCTTATGAACCGCCGGAGCCGACACACGCACTTCCGTCTTGTGATTACCATTGATGCTGATTCCTTTCTTCGAATCCTTATTCTTGAAACGTACTTTCAGCATCCCGTCTTCCACAGTTACCTTCACGTATTCCATCAGATTGTCCGGTGCATAGACTTCCACATCCTGACTGCCCGCTGTCTGGGTATAAGCAACATCGATGGATGTGGCGGTAGAGATACCATCAAACTTTCCGACTTCCACTTTCTTTGTCACGTAATTCTTACTTGGTACTATACCGTCCTGAGCTACTGCACACGATGTAAAGGCTGACGCAACCACTGCCATTGCTAAAATAGAAATATTCTTTTTCATAATTATATTGAATTTAATGTTTGTTTATTCATTAGACGTAAAAGCCAAACGAAACGTTGCAACCGATTGGCACTTTTTTACCTACAAATTCCGTGCCAGAACAAGACACGACTGATCATCAACAAGATAACAAGAAACAGGGGTGTCCGATATCGGACACCCCTGTACGAATCCGTACACTCCAAGCGAACACTCAACGGTTCAACACCAACCGGAAATCCCTGGAAGCAAACCATTTCTTGTACATCCAGGTGGATAGGGAATAGATGCCGATGGCCGAAACAAAACCGGCAAATACATCGATAAGGTAATGCGCCTGAATGTAGACCGTAGCACAACAGAGCAATACATAGAAAGGCGCCAAAACATAGCAGAGCTTCTTGTTCACACGCCAAGCCATAATCATCAGAATGGTAGAAATACCTACATGCGAACTAGGGAATGCCGCCGTAGGACGCTCGCCCACCTCTTGAGAGGCTTCTACCAGTTCGAAAAACAATCCTTGTTCAAAACCCGGACCCGGCAAAAGAATGTCGTTGTGATTGAAATAATCGCCTATCGACAGGAAGTTGCAAGCCGCTACATTGTCCATCCCAATAGCCGGGAAATAGAATTGAGGACCCGCCACGGGTACAAAGATATATATCAGATAATAGATGAAGAACGAGGTAACAATGACGAACGATGCCTTCTCGAACAACTCGAACCGGAAGACAAAGTAATAGATGACCACAATCGCTATCAGCGGATAATAGGCGAAATAGCCCAGATTGAACGGTTCGCTGAACCAAATGTCCGGACAGAGCTTGCTGAATTCCACCGAGGGCTGACAACTGAACAGGAATTGTTCTGCCGAGGCAAAGAAGCAGTCCAGGTTGGGGAACAGGCGGTTGAACTCGAACGTATCGGGATACCAATAGGCCAAGAAGGACATCTGAACGGCCATACGCACGAACGCCGACAAACGGCAAGGATACTTCTGATACAGATAAATCAATGCGAACGTAATGGTCACAATGCCGGCACGCTCGATGAGCATCCACCCCGGATGATCCATACGGGAATACAACAACACAATCAGCAAGGTTGTGATTGCATTGTATATCAAGCTGATGCGTTCTACCGCAAACAGCCCTTTCGACGATTCTACTCTTTTAAACCAGTCTAAAGCCATCCTTCTTTCTTATACCACGCCATGGTTTCCTTCACTCCCCTTTCCAACAAGTATTCGGGACGGAAGCCCAACTCATTGACCAATGGTGAAATGTCGCAACGCCAATTGCGTTGTTTCATAATATGATACTTGTCTCTATTCAATGTGCTGGACTTGCCCACACACTTGGAAGCGAATTCGGCCAATATGGATATACCTTTCAACAAAAATAACGGGCATTTGATTCGGAGCAACCATGGATTTCCCAATTCTTTTTGAATCAAGTCCGAAAAAGCACGGCTGGCGTACACTTCTCCATCGCTCACGAAATAGGCTCTACGCAAGGCTTCGGGCTTGGCACCAAGGTATACCGCCTGTACCAAATCCTTCACATAGATGAAAGTGATGTCCTGACGCTTGAATCCGGCGGCAAAGTCCACATGCTGCTTGATGCTCTGTGCCATCAGGAAATAGTCACGCTCACGGGGACCATAGACACCCGTCGGACGATAGATGACGTACGGAAAGTCGGCCAAGAATTGCAAGTACTTTTCCGATTTCAGCTTGCTCACGCCATAGGCCGTATTGGGTTGCGCCTCATCTTTCTCACTGATAGGCTGATAGTTGTCTTCATGAATCGGGCCGAAGATGCTCAGCGAACTGATGTACATGAACCGTTCGGGCACCATGTCCAGCTCCTTCAATGCTTCCACGAAATGGACGGTGGCCTGATAGTTTCCCTTGTCGAAATCTTCCTTGTGCAGGCATTTGGTCACACCGGCACAATGAATGATGTAGTCCCAACCGTCGTGTTCCTGTTTGTGTGCTTCCAGTTGCTTCTTCAACTGGCTCTTGTCGCCGAAGTTCAGTTCTGCAAAACGGATGCGTTTGTCCTGCAAATACTTGCGGCTACTGGTCTTGCGAATGCCCGCCCAAGTCTGCATACCACGTTCCAAGCCGCCTTCCACTAGAAAGCTGCCAATGAATCCGCTGGCTCCGGTTACCAATACTTTTTTTCCTTCCATTCCTTAAAAAATCTTGAATAAGCCACAAAGATACGGGAAAATCGGCATTGAATCGATATAAACTCAAAAATAATTGTTTACTTTGTAAATAGAAATATAAAAACTGACAACTACCATGACGAAGAAAAAAGAAAAGAAAGCTGGCAAGCACATGAAAAAAAGCGAATTGGCCGAAAAGCTGATGACCTGGATGCAGATGCGTCCCGGAGAAGATTTTGCCACAAAACAGATTTTCAGAGGACTGAATCTCACGACTCACCCCCTGAAGATGCTTTGTATGGATATCCTGCACGACATGGTGGAGGACGACTTCTTGCAGATTGTAGAAAATGGACATTATAAACTGAACAATCACGGCATCATCCTGACTGGAACCTTCCAGCGCAAGAGCAACGGAAAGAATTCCTTCGTGCCCGATGACGGAAGCGAACCTATCTTCATCGCCGAACGCCTGTCGGGACATGCCATGCATGGCGACAAGGTGAAGGTATCGCTCACCGCCAAGCGCCGGGGACGCAAGGTGGAAGGAGAAGTGATTGAAATCCTGGAACGTGCCAAGGACACCTTCGTGGGAACGCTGAAAGTGGAAAAATACTATGCCTTCCTCCTCACCGAAGACCGCACGTTGGCCAATGACATCTTCATCCCCCGCGACATGCTGAAGGGTGGAAAGAACGGCGACAAGGCCGTAGTGAAGGTGGTGGAATGGCCGCAGGATGCCAAGAATCCTATCGGAAAGGTAGTGGACATCCTGGGACAAGCCGGTGACAACAACACCGAGATGCACGCCATCCTGGCCGAGTTCGGATTGCCGTATGTATATCCCAAGACCGTGGAACAGGCCGCCGAAAAGATATCGGACATCATCACTCCGGAAGACTATGCCGAACGCGAGGACTTCCGCGAAATCACCACCTTTACCATCGACCCGAAGGATGCCAAGGACTTCGACGATGCGCTCTCCATCCGTCCGCTCAAGCCGGGTTTGTGGGAAGTGGGTGTTCACATTGCCGACGTGACCCATTACGTCAAGGAAGGAAGCAGCATCGACAAGGAAGCCGAAAAGCGCGCTACCTCGGTGTATCTGGTGGACCGCACCATCCCGATGCTCCCCGAACGCCTCTGTAACCTGCTCTGCTCGCTCCGTCCGAACGAGGAGAAGCTGGCTTACTCCGCTATCTTCGAGATGAACGACAAGGCCGAGGTGAAGCATGCACGCATCGCCAAGACCGTCATCAAGAGTGACCGACGCTTCACTTACGAGGAGGCTCAGGACATCATCGAGACGGGCGAAGGGGAATTCAAGGACGAAATCCTGAAGCTGAACGAACTCGCCCAAATCCTCCGCAAGAACCGCATGGCATCGGGTGCCGTGGACTTCGACCGGGTGGAAGTGCGCTTCGAAATCGACGACAAGGGCAAGCCGCTGAGCGTGTACTTCAAGGAATCGAAGGAAGCCAACAAGCTCATCGAGGAATTCATGCTGCTGGCCAACCGCACCGTGGCGGAATGCATCGGCAAGGTGCCCAAGAACAAGAAAGCCAAGGTATTCCCGTACCGCATACACGACCTCCCCGATCCCGAAAGACTGGAGAACCTGAACTGGTTCGTAAACCGTTTCGGATACAAAATCCGTACCTCGGGAAGCAAGTCGGAAGTATCGAAATCACTCAACAAGCTGCTCGTCGAAGTGCGTGGCAAGAAGGAGCAGAACCTCATCGAGATGGTGTCGCTCAAGGCCATGCAGAAAGCCAAGTATTCTACCCACAACATCGGGCACTATGGCTTGGCATTCGACTACTATACGCACTTCACCTCGCCCATCCGCCGATTCCCGGACATGATGGTGCATCGCCTTCTGGCACGCTACCTGGCCGGTGGACGTACCGCCATGGAAGCCAAGTACGAGGACCTGTGCGAGCATAGCTCGGCCATGGAACAGATTGCCGCCAATGCCGAACGGGCATCCATCAAGTACAAGCAGGTGGAGTTCATGGGCGAACGCATGGGACAGGAGTTTGACGGCACCATTTCGGGTGTCACCGAGTGGGGACTCTACGTAGAAATCAACGAGAACAAGTGCGAGGGCATGATTCCGATGCGCGAGCTCGACGACGACTACTACGACTTCGACGAAAAGAGCTATTGCCTCACCGGACGACGTTATCACAAGAAATACAGCTTGGGTGACCCTGTCCGCATCAAGGTAGTCCGGGCGAACCTGGAACGCAAGCAACTGGATTTTGCTTTGGTGGAATAATAATAATCCCCCTTCACAAGGGGGAGGAAAAAATAAAAAATGTTTAACCTTAAAAATAAAGAAAACATGAGAATTACAACATTCATCGTATCTTGTCTGTTGGCATGCCTATCGCTTTCAGCACAGGAGAACACTTATCAGAGACCGCCGAAGGTGATTGAAGAAATGGCATTGGCGCCACTCACACCGGCCGTAGAATTCAATGGAGACTATACACACATGATGCAGCTTCATGGCTTCTCGTATACTCCGCTCAGCGAATTGGCACAACCGGAACTCCGCTTGGCGGGTGCACGTATCAATCCGGACACGTATAGCGTATCGCGCCGTCCGGGCTACAACAAGATTGTCATCGTCAACCTGAAGGACAATGCCGAAATGACCATCAGCGGACTTCCGGCTGAAGGCATCATCTGGAGTGCCGAATGGTATCCTACAGGCGACCGCATCCTCATCGCCAACAAGGAAAAGGACGGTGTGTACCTGTATGCCGCTTCGTTGGCCGACGGTAAGGCCAGCCGCATCAGCAACCGCCGCATGAACGCCACCTTGAGCAACGGCGTGTATTGGCTGAACAATACCGACTTCCTCTTCAAGGCCGTACCTGCTTCCAACCAGGGCGCACCTGCCAAGAACCAAGTGCCTACAGGCCCCGTGGTACAGGAAAACTTGGGCAAGTCCGTTCCGGCACGTACTTATCAGGACTTGTTGAAGAACGGTTATGACGAAGCCTTGTTCGAATACTATTTCACTTCCCAACTGGTGAAGGTGACCGCCAATGGCGAACAGGAAATCGGCCAACCGGCCATCTATAGCCAAATCTCCTTGTCGCCGGACAAGACCTTGATGCTCACCAACACCATCCAGAAGCCTTACTCGTACACCGTGCCTTACCGCAGCTTCCCGACACACACCTGTGTGACCGACCTCGACGGCAAGCTCGTGAAGGAATTGGCCAAGACTCCGACCGTGGTAACCGCTATGGGTTATGACACCACTTCGCCCTATCCGCGTCAGTTTGCCTGGCGTGCCGACAAGGCCGCAACCATCTATTGGGTAGAAGCGCAGGACGGTGGCAATCCTAGAGGCAAGAAGCTCGAATACCTGGATGTAGTTTATCAGCTGGACGCTCCGTTCACCGGCGAAAAGCAAGTGGTGGTAAAGACCCAGAAGCGCTATGGCGGCATCATGTGGTGTGACGATACCTTCGCTTTGGTAAATGAAAGTTCGCGCGCTACCCGTCGCCGCATCACATCCAGCTTCGTGCCGGGCAGCGATGCCAAGCCTGTCGTGATTTTCGACCTCAGCACCGACGACCGCTACAACGACCCGGGTCGACCCGTGATGACCAAGAACCAATACAAGCGCGATGTGCTCTACATCAACAAGAAGCACACCGAACTCCTCATGACCGGCACCGGTGCCTCTCCTGAAGGCGACATGCCGTTCCTGAACCGTTACGACATCGCCAAGAAGAAGAGCACTACCTTGTGGCGTTGCCAGGCTCCTTACTATGAATATGTGTACAAGATGAAGGACCCTGCCAAGTTGCAGTTCATCACTTCACGCGAATCGCAGACCGTCCCGGCCAACTACTACATGAAGGACTTGAAGAAGAAGAAGGAAACTGCCCTCACCGCCTTTGCCAACCCATATCCGATGATGGAAGGCGTGAGCAAGGAAAAAATCAAGTACAAGAGAGCCGACGGCATCGACCTCACCGCCACCGTTTACCTCCCTGCCGGTTACGACAAGGAAAAGGACGGACGCTTGCCGGTCTTGATGTGGGCTTATCCGCGTGAATACCGCAATGCCAAGGATGCCGCACAGGTGCGTGGCTCGCAATACAACTTCTCCATCATCAAGTATGGCTCACCGATTTTCTGGGTGACTCAGGGCTATTGCGTGATGGAAAATGTGGAATTCCCGATTGTGGGTACCGAGGACAAGGAACCGAACGACACTTACATCGAACAGCTCGTGATGGATGCCGAAGCGGCCATCAAGGTGATTACCGACATGGGCGTGGGCGACCCTGAACGCGTGGGCGTGGGCGGTCACTCCTACGGTGGTTTCATGACCGGCAACTTGCTCACTCACACCAAGCTCTTCAAGGCAGGTATTGCCCGTAGCGGCGCCTACAACCGTACGTTGACTCCATTCGGTTTCCAGGCCGAAACCCGAACCTACTGGGAAGCTCCTGAGGTATACAATGCGATGTCTCCATTCATGTATGCCAACCAGTTGAGCGGTGCCTTGTTGCTCGTTCATGGCGAATTGGACAACAACACCGGTACTTTCCCTATCCAGAGTGAACGCTTCTACCAGGCACTGAAGGGTCATAAGGCTACCGTACGCTACGTGGTTCTCCCGCTCGAAAGCCACGCTTACTCGGCCAAGGAAAACATCCTTCACTTGCTTTACGAAGAAAATGCATGGTTGGAAAAATATGTAAAGAACGCAGGAAAATAAAATAAAATAATCATTTGTTTAGTTGTATTTAAGTTAACACAAAAGGGTGCCCCCAGTGATTGGTCGCACCCTTTGCCTTTTTTATTGTTATGAGTTATGAGTTTTGAGTTATGAGTTGGCCATCCGGATGATTCACTCATAACTCAAAACTCATAACTCCAAAAACTCACTTCACTCTCCGGTTCAGCTGATTGTTCGCTTTCTCCGGTTTCGACTTTCCTACGCGCTTTCCGCTGGATTTCTTCTTTCCTTGCTGCTTGGCCTTATAGGCAAATGGATTCTTACTGGGCATAACTCATTCTTTTGGTGCAAAATTAAAGGATTTTCCTAATAAATTCGTATTTTTGTCCCATCAATTGAAATTACGTAATTATCATACCCTTATGAAGGAAGAATTCGAGTTGGTTGCCAAAACCTTCCACGGACTGGAAGAAGTCCTGGCAAAAGAACTTACTGAGCTGGGAGCCAGTAATATTGAGATTGGAAACCGTATGGTGGCTTTTACCGGCGACAAGGCGTTGATGTACAAGGCTAACTTCTGTCTGCGTACCGCCATCCGTATCCTGAAACCTATCAAGCATTTCAAGGCGAACAACGCCGACGAAGTGTATGACAACATCAAGGCTATCCCTTGGGAAAACTACCTGGACAACTCCAAGAGCTTTGCCATCGATGCCGTGGTGTTCTCCAACGAGTTCCGCCACTCCAAGTTCGTGGCCTATAAAGTGAAGGACGCCATTGTTGACTACTTCCGCGACAAGACCGGAGACCGTCCTTCAGTACGTATCAACAATCCGGATGTCTTGCTGAATATCCACATTGCCGAAGACCGATGCACCCTCTCGCTCGACAGCTCGGGTGAATCGCTCCACCGTCGTGGCTATCGTCAGGAAGCCGTAGAAGCTCCGCTGAACGAAGTGTTGGCCGCCGGCATGATTCTGATGACCGGATGGAAGGGCGAATGCGACCTCATCGACCCGATGTGCGGCTCGGGTACCATTCCTATCGAAGCAGCCCTCATCGCACGAAACATCGCTCCGGGAGTGTTCCGCAAGGAATTTGCCTTCGAGAAATGGGTGGACTTCGACCAGGACTTGTTCGACTCCATCTACAACGACGACTCGCAGGAACGCGAATTCAACCACCGCATCTTCGGCTATGACAACAACCCGAAGGCCAATGAAATCGCTACCCACAACGTGAAGGCTGCCGGACTGAGCAAGGAAATCATCCTGAAGCTACAACCGTTCCAGCAGTTCGAACAACCGAAGGAAAAGAGCATCATCATCACCAACCCACCGTATGGCGAACGTATCTCGACCAACGACTTGCTGGGCCTCTATGCCATGATAGGCGAACGCCTGAAGCATGCCTTTGCCGGAAACGATGCCTGGATATTGAGCTATCGCGACGAATGTTTCGACCAAATCGGCTTGAAGCCGTCCGTGAAGATTGAACTCTACAACGGTGCATTGGAATGTCAGTTCCGCAAGTATCAATTGTTCGACGGCAAGTACAAGGCATTCCGCCAAGAAAACGATGGCAAGGAATTCAAGCCTCGCCGTGATGATGTACGCCCAGCACGCCGTAGCCCGGGTGACCGTCCTGAAGGAGGCAAGCGCCGTTTCGATGGTGAACGCAAGTTCGATGGAAAACGCTTTGACGGTGAACGCAAGTTTGAAGGCAAGCGTCCGGAAGGCGGAAGACGTTTCGAAGGAAAGCGCGAAGACCGTCGATTCGAAGGAAAGAAGGACTTCAAAGGTCCTAGAAAGTTTGACAAGAACTCATAACTCATAACTTAGAACTCATAACTCAAATCAATGAAAAGAATACTCAATCTGCTAGCAATCATCCTTATGACCACATCCGTGATGATGGCACAAGACAAGAAGAGCTTCACGCTGGAAGACTTGATGCCGGGAGGTAACAACTATTTCAACCTCCAGCCAAACAACTTGCATGGCCTCGCATGGTGGGGCGACCTGTGCGTCAAACCCGAAATGAGAGAGGTAAAGACCATCAACCCGAAGAACGGCGAAGAAAGTGTACTCTTCACCCTCGAAGCCATGAACAAGGCATTGGAGGAAGCCGGTATCAAACCGGTACGTGCCCTCTATACGCTGAGCTATCCATGGGCGGACAAGACCGAAGTACAATTGCCCAAGAGCCAAGGTTATGCCGTATACAACTGGGTGACAGGTGCCGTAACTACCCGCAATGACTTGCCGAAGGAACCGTATGCCAATGTGGACTTGAACCCGGTAAGCGGACATATCGCCTATACCATCGGCAACAACTTCTATGTGAACGGACATCAGGTAACTGACGAACCGGAAGGCGTACTCTGTGGTCAGAGCGTTCACCGCAATGAATTCGGCATCAACGGAGGTATCTTCTGGAGTCCGAAGGGCAACTTGGTGGCTTTCTACCGCATGGACCAGAGCATGGTGACCGACTATCCGCAAGTAAATACATCGACTCGCATCGCTACCCTGGAACCGGACAAGTACCCGATGGCAGGCATGACCAGCCATAAGGTAACCGTAGGTGTCTACAATCCGGCTACCAAGGAAACTATCTACTTGAAGGCAGGTGATCCGACCGATAGATACTTCACCAACGTGAGCTGGAGTCCGGACGAAAAGAGCATCTACATGTTCGAACTGAACCGTGACCAAAACCATGCCCAATTGATGAAATACAATGCCCAGACCGGCGAAAAGGAAGGTATGCTCTACGAAGAAAAGCATCCGAAGTATGTGGAACCTCAGAACCCGATTCTTTTCTTGCCATGGGACGAAAACCAGTTCATCCTCCAAAGCCAACGCGACGGATACAACCACCTGTATGTATTCGAAACCACCAAGGAAGGTGAATTGACCCACCGTCAGCTCACTAGCGGTCCGTGGATTGTGAAGGGCATCATGGGCTTCAACGAAAAGGCAAAGGAAGTGATTATCATGAGTACCGAAATCTCTCCGCTCCAAAGCAATGCCTATGCCGTGAACGTGAAGAACGGCAAGCGTCGCTTGATAGGCGAAGGCGAAGGCGTGCACCGTGTACAGCTCTCCGCTAGCGGAAAATATGTCATCGACAATTATACCGCCCACAACGTGGCCCGCAACATCAGCCTCCTTTCTACCCAGAAGGGCAAGCCTGTCAACTTGCTTTCAGCCACTCACCCGATGGAGGCATACAACATGCCGGAAATCACCCTCGGTACCATCAAGGCCGCCGATGGCAAGACGGACCTGTACTATCGCCTCGTGAAGCCGGTGGACTTCGATGCAAGCAAGAAGTATCCGGCCATCATCTACGTATACGGCGGTCCTCATGCACAGAACATCACCGACACCTACAATTACGGTGTCCGTGGTTGGGACCTCTACATGGCTCAGAAGGGTTATGTGATGCTCACCGTCGACAATCGCGGCAGCTCCAACCGTGGCTTGGAATTCGAGAACGTGACACACCGCCAGCTCGGTGTAGAAGAAATGAAGGACCAGATGAAGGGTGTGGAACTCCTGAAGTCCCTGGGCTATGTGGATGCCGACCGCATCGGTGTACATGGCTGGAGCTTCGGTGGCTTCATGACTACCAACCTGATGCTGACCTACAACGACGTGTTCAAGGTAGGTGTAGCCGGTGGTCCGGTCATCGACTGGAAGATGTACGAAGTGATGTATGGCGAACGCTACATGGACACTCCGCAAGACAATCCGGAAGGTTACAAGAACTCTGACCTCACCCAACGTGCCGGAGACTTGAAGGGTAAGTTGCAAATCATCATCGGTGCCAACGACCCGGTGTGTGTGCCTCAGCATAGCATCGCCTTCCTCCGTGCCTGTATCGATGCAGGTACTCATCCGGACTATTTCATCTATCCGGGTGACGGACACAACATGGCTGGACGCGACCGTGTACACTTGCACGAACGCATCACCCAGTATTTTGAGGATTATTTGAAATAAATTATATAGTAGGCACGGATTACACGGATTGCACGGAACCCGTCCTTTGGATAACATAGCCTTCGGCTTGCTTGGATGACACGGATTCATCCAGTCCGTGAGAAATCCGTGTCATCGAATCAGTCGGAACGACTACGGAAACACAAGGAAAAGAAAATCCGTGAAATCCGTGTAATCCGTGCCTAAAAAACAAAACAACATATATGAAACTCTTATTATTAGGATCAGGCGGACGCGAACACGCCTTGGCTTGGAAGATTGCCCAAAGCCCGAAAATCGAGAAACTGTACATTGCTCCAGGTAATGCCGGAACACGCAATGTGGGAGAAAACGTAGCCATCAAGGCAGACGACTTTGAAGCCATCAAGGAATTTGTAGTGAAGAATAGTATCGACATGGTAGTAGTAGGTCCGGAAGACCCATTGGTGAAGGGCGTATACAATTTCTTCAAGGAAGACGAAGCCTTGAAAGACATCCCGGTCATCGGTCCTAGCCGTACAGGTGCCGTATTGGAAGGCAGTAAGGAATTCGCCAAGGAATTCATGATGCGTCACAAGATCCCGACTGCTGCTTACAAGAGCATCACCGCCGAAAACCTGGAAGAAGGCCTCGCCTTCCTCGAAACCCTCGAAGCGCCTTACGTACTGAAGGCCGACGGACTTTGTGCCGGCAAGGGCGTACTTATCCTCCCGACTTTGGAAGAAGCCAAGAAAGAACTGAAGGAAATGTTGAACGGCATGTTCGGTGGTGCATCGGCCACCGTAGTCATCGAAGAATTCTTGAGCGGTATCGAATGTTCGGTATTCGTACTCACCGACGGCAAGAACTACAAGATTCTGCCGGAAGCCAAGGACTACAAACGTATCGGCGAAGGCGACAAGGGCTTGAACACCGGTGGTATGGGTAGTATCTCGCCTGTTCCGTTTGCCGACAAGGAATGGATGCAGAAGGTAGAAGACCGCATCATCCGCCCGACGGTAGAAGGTCTCGCCACAGAAGGCATCGACTACAAGGGATTCATTTTCTTCGGCCTTATCAACGTGAAAGGCAACCCGATGGTAATCGAATACAACGTCCGCATGGGCGACCCTGAAACAGAAAGCGTGATGCTCCGTATCAAGAGCGACTTGGTAGAACTCTTCGAAGGGGTAGCAGCCGGAAACTTGGATGAAAAGACCCTCGAAATCGATGAACGCTCAGCCGTATGTGTGATGCTCGTATCGGGTGGTTATCCGGAAGCTTACGACAAGGGCTATGTCATCAGCGGACTGGACGAAGTGAAGGACAGCATCGTGTTCCATGCCGGTACAGCCGTAAAGGACGACCAAGTAGTGACCAGCGGCGGACGTGTCATCGCCGTCAGCTCTTATGGTGCCAACAAGGAAGAAGCCTTGGCACAATCGTTTGCCAATGCCCAGAAAATCAACTTCGACAAGAAGTATTTCCGTTCGGACATCGGTTTCGACCTCTAATAACTGGGAATGAAAGAACTCATCAGACTACAGACAGAAGTGGCAACGGGAAGGTTTACCCTTCCCGTTGTTATCCTTGTATGCCTATTGCTATGGGGAGTTTCCTATCAGGAATGGAACGAGCTGTTCAGTCTGTTGATAACCCTTTTCATTGGTTATATCTTCATCGAAACCAATACGGCCTTCAACTTGATTCGTACCCGTACCACAATGCCGGTATGTATCTATTGGTTGATAACCACCGCCTTGTTCTTCCTTCATCCGTTTGATTGGAGTAACTTCGTACCCTTGGTTTTCGTGCTTGCCGTTTACCAACATTTCCTCAGTTACGAATCACCTTCGTTTCCTTTCCCGATATTCCATACATTCCTATTCGTGAGCTTGGGAAGCCTTGCATTTCCGCAACTTCTGTTCATCACGCCCTTGTTGTGGATAAGCATGATTCCCTTCCGTTCCATGAGTTGGAAAAACTTTTGGGCTAGCTTGATTGGGCTGATGACTCCATATTGGTTCCTTTTCGGCTATGCTTTCTTATTCGAGGAGATGCATCTGTTTCTGACTCCTTTGAAAGAAGCCGTCCATCTATACCCCATCGACTTCAGCCATCTGACAATCAACGAGCTGGCATCATGGGGATTCATCACATTGCTACTGATGATATGCGGTTTTCACTATTGGCAAATCGCCTTCAAGGACAGAACCCGTACACGCATCAACCATTCGTTCTTGGTCATCGCCGGATTTTGGACAACGATATTGAGCATTCTCCAACCCGTACATCTATGCCAATGGATGTCTATCCAACTCGTCTGTATGGCTTTTTTAAGTGGACATTTGTTTACTTTAACACGAAACCGGTTCTCGGGAATCCTTTTCATTGTTACTTTTGTATTATACATTCTGCTAATGTCATTTAACTTATGGATGCAATACTTCAATTCATGATTGAGTGGGGCTATTTGGGCATGTTTCTTTCTGCCTTGATAGCCGGCACAGTGGTTCCCTTCAGTTCGGAAGCGGTACTGGTAGCTTGCATCAGCATGGGACTGAACCCCGTGGGATGTGTCTTGGCTGCTACGGCCGGCAACATGATTGGGGGAATGACCTGCTATTGGTTAGGTACATTGGGCAACATGAAATGGATCGAAAAATATTTCGGAGTCGACCAAAAGAAACTGGAACGTGCCGAACGCTTTGTCAAGGGACGCGGTGCCTGGATGGCCTTCTTCATGTTCATTCCTTTCTTGGGCGAAGCCATCGGAGTCGTTTTGGGACTGATGCGTGCCAATGTTTGGATTACCAGCTTTTCCATGTTCCTCGGGAAATCGTTCCGATACATCGCCATCGCCGCAACGGCATTGGGACTGACCACTTTATTTGCTTAAACTTATGAAACTAGAACAAACAGCCGACGGAAGCTATACCCTCTACGTACCCGAACTTGATGAGCACTATCACTCCGTGAAAGGTGCCTTGACCGAGTCGCAACATATCTTCATCGACATGGGATTGAAACATGCCACCGTTGAAGAACCCCGTATCCTTGAAATCGGACTGGGCACAGGACTGAACTGCTTCCTCACCTTGATGGAAGCCGAAGCATCGCTAAGAAAGGTACATTATACCGGCATCGAACGTTATCCTCTCGATATGGAGACCATCAGCAAGCTGGACTATCCCGCCATCATCGGGAAGGGACATGAGCTGGACTATCTGGCCATCCATCAAGCTCCTTGGGGAGAAGATGTCGCCTTGTCCCCTTGGTTTACCTTGCACAAGATTGAAGGAGATTTCACCCGATACGCCTTCGGGAAAGGCTATGACATCATCTATTTCGATGCCTTTGCCCCGGAGAAACAACCCGAAATGTGGTCACAATCCCTATTCGACTCCTTGTATCAAGTATTGAACGAAGGAGGTATCCTGACCACCTATTGCGCCAAAGGTGTCGTGAGAAGAATGTTGCAAGCCGCCGGCTTCACCGTAGAACGATTGGCAGGCCCTCCGGGAGGCAAAAGAGAAATCTTGAGAGCGACGAAAAGTAATCAGTTATGAGTTTTGAATTATGAGTCGCCATCCGGATGGTTCACTCATAACTTATAACTCATAACTTATAACTCAAAACAATGAACAGCATCATCGAAATAAACGGACTTAGTGCCGGATACGACGGAAAGACCGTACTCCACCAAGTGGACTTGGCGGTGTATGAGAAAGACTTCTTGGGTATCATTGGTCCCAATGGAGGAGGCAAGACTACGCTTATCAAGTGCATTTTGGGATTGCATCAGCCTTCTGAAGGAAGCATCCGTTTCTACAAGAACGGGCAAGAAATCCCCGACATGAACATGGGCTATCTTCCCCAATACAACACCATCGACAAGAAGTTTCCCATCTCGGTATACGAAGTCATACTTTCGGGCCTCAGCAAGCAGAAGTCCATCTTCCGCCGATACAGCAAGGAACAACACGAACAAGTCCGCCAAATGATTGCCCGAATGGGATTGGAAGGTATGGAAGAACATTCCATCGGTAGTCTGAGTGGCGGTCAGCTACAACGGGCTTTGTTGGGACGTGCCTTGGTATCGAATCCCGAAGTGGTCATCCTTGACGAGCCGAATACCTACATCGACAAGCGTTTCGAAGCCAAACTGTATTCGTTGTTGGAAGAAATCAATAAGGAACGGGCAATTATCCTGGTGAGTCACGACATCGGAACGGTACTGAAGAATGTCAAGACCATTGCTTGTGTGAACGAAACCGTCCATTATCATCCGCATACCGAAGTGCCAACCGAATGGTTGGAAGAACATTTCGGATGCCCGATTGAGATGTTGGGACACGGCACATTCCCTCATCGTGTATTGAAGTGCCACCACGACCATAAATAACAGAACAATGAAGAAACTGATTTATATTCTTACCCTCATTCTATTGAGCGCTTGTAGCTCCCCATCGCAAAAGAACGACAAGCCCTTACTGACCGTTACCCTCGAACCCCTCCGTTATTTCACGGAAGCCATAGCGGGCGACCATTATCAGGTAGTGAGCATGGTCCCCAAGGGAAGCAGTCCCGAGAGCTACGACCCTACTCCTCAGCAATTGGTCAATCTCAGCCAAAGCCAAGCCTATCTGCGTATCGGCTATATCGGCTTCGAACAGGCATGGATGAAGAAGCTGGAGGCTAACCATCCGGACATGAAGGTATTCGATACGTCCCAAGGAGTGGATTTGATTCGGGGAGAAGGACATTGGCATGGAGACCATTTTCATGAAGGAGGGGTAGAACCACACATCTGGAACTCTACCCGAAATGCTAACGTCATAGCCGACAATATCTATACGGCTCTTTGCGAACTGGATGCTGCTCACGAGGCCGATTACAAGCATCGCCTGGATTCCTTGAAGCAAATCATCAGCCAAACCGATACAGACGTCCGCTCATTGTTGGAGAATGCGGACAGCACCTTCTTGATTTATCATCCGGCTCTCAGCTATTTCGCCCGCGATTATGGTTTGAAACAAATCAGCATCGAGGAAGGAGGAAAGGAACCTTCTCCTGCCCAATTGAAAGCCTTGATTGAGACTTGTCGGAAGGAGAATGCCCATACCATCTTCGTACAACAAGAGTTCGACCAACGAAATGCCCAACTCATCGCTGATGAATTGGGCGTGAATGTCGTTTCTATTAATCCATTGAGTTACAATTGGGCGGAAGAAATGCTTCGGGTTGCCAAAGCATTGAAGCATTAAATCACTCCACGTACTCTATCGTCGAATGCGGTGAGAGCTGCCTTGGCTCCTTCGCCCATAGCGATGATAATCTGCTTGTATGGCACGGAAGAAACATCACCGGCGGCATAGACACCTGGCAGATTGGTACGGCAATGGGCATCAATCACGATTTCACCGATGCGGGTCTTTTCCAACTCAGCAAATGGCTGACTATTGGCACTGAGGCCGATTTGTACGAATACACCATCCAATGGCAATTCGTGAAGTTCTTCTGTCTGACGGTTCTTCAACTGGAGAGCCGTTACCTTATCTCCATTGCCCATTACCTTCATCGTCTGTGTCGAAGTAAAGATTTCCACATTCGGAAGACTCTTTGCCTTATCTTGAAGAACCTGGTCGGCCTTCAAGCTATCCATAAACTCAATAACCGTTACCTTCTTGCAGATACCTGCCAAGTCGATGGCGGCTTCGATACCCGAGTTGCCACCTCCTACTACGGCTACTTCCTTGCCGGCATAGAACGGACCATCACAATGCGGACAGAACGCCACGCCACGACCGATGTATTCGGCTTCGCCTTCCACATTCAACCGACGCCAACCGGCACCCGTTGCAATGATAACCGCCGGTGCACTGAACACTTCGCCACCCTTCACGGTCACTTGCTTTTCCTTGCCTTGGAAGTCGGTAGACTCGATGCGGCGGTTCTCGAACAATTCAATCGGATAATGAGTCAAGTGTGTACGGAGATTGTCCGCCAATTGGCTACCAGTAGTATAAGGTACCGAAATCAAGTTCTCGATGCCCACGGTTTCCTTCACTTGTCCACCGATGCGTTCCGCCACCATCGCTACCTTCAATCCCTTACGAGCAGAATAGATAGCTGCTGATGCTCCGGCAGGGCCACCGCCCAACACTACCACATCAAACGCGCGATGGATAGGAGTATGGTCTTCGTTTTCAGTTTCTCCGGAAGACGGATAAGCTACCTCCAGCTTCTCCAACAGTTCCCCCAATGACCCACGACCTACATGAAGCATCTTACCTTCGGCAAACACCGCCGGTACGGCTTGAACACCCAACTTATCCACTTCACTTTGGAAAAGGGCACCATCCACCATCTCGTGACGGATATTCGGATTCAGCAAAGCAAAGATGTTGAGGGTTTGCACCACATCCGGACAGTTGGTACAGGTAAGCGATACATAGGTCTGCAAGCGAATGTCACCCTTCAAGGCACGGACACGTCTGGCTACCCCTTCATCAGGTAGGTTCTTTCCCTTGCCATCGGCATTCAGTACGGCCAGCAAGAGCGAAGTAAACTCGTGTCCGTTCGGAATACCCCGGAAGGTAATGCCTGTTTCTTCACCATTCTTCAGCAATGTGAAGGCAAAGGTATCGCCATCGGCCTCATGGATTTCGACCTTGAGATGCGGTGAGGTACTTGCAAAATCATTAAGAAACTCTATCAGCTGACTGCTCTCCTCACGCAGAGGAGACTGGCTGATACGGAATGTATAATCGGCTTCCAGATTGCGGAAGATTTCAGTTACTTGTTGGAGGATAGAGGATTCTAACATAGTCTTTTGTAGTTATGAGTGATGAGTTTTGTGTTATGAGTTTTAAGTTATGAGCCAAGCTACCGGAAGGCAACTCATAACTCATAACTTAGGACTCATAACTATTTAGATTTTACCTACAAGGTCAATACTTGGCTTCAATGTTTCAGCGCCTTGCTTCCACTTGGCAGGACATACTTCACCCGGATGGTTGGCTACGAAGAGAGCAGCTTCTACCTTGCGAACAAGTTCGTCTGCATTACGGCCAATGCTATTGTCTTGGATTTCGGCAATCTTGACCTTGCCTTCCGGATTCACAAGAAAAGTACCGCGATACGCCATACCGTCTTCTTCAATCATTACACCAAAGCCACGGCTGAGGACACCTGTCGGGTCGGCCAACATCGGATACTTGATTTTGCGGATGCTTTCAGATGCATCGTGCCATGCCTTGTGAACGAAATGTGAGTCTGTACTTACGGAATATACTTCCACGCCGAGGCTCTGGAGCTTTTCATACTTTTCGGCGAGGTCTACCAATTCAGTCGGACACACGAAAGTGAAGTCAGCCGGATAGAAGAAGAAGATAGCCCACTTGCCTTTTACATCGTCGCTAGATACGGTTGAGAAGTTACCATTGTGATATGCCTGTACTTTAAATTCAGGAAGCTGTGCATTAATAATAGGTGTCATAATCGTTTTCTTGTTTTAATTGTTATTACTAGTTTTATTTCTTTCGTGCTACAAAAATATAGCCTTTTTTCTGAATAAAACAAGAAAAGCGATTGAATGGTTTTATGGAGGGATAGAGAAAGTCTATAAGGGCTGTTAGTCCATTGATTAACAGCCCAATATCATTAAACCAACGATTGGCCGGCTTTCAGTTTCAGCATTTCTTTAGGAATAGAAGCTTGAATCTCTTTAACAATGACATCCAACAACGTCTGTCGAATAAAGTCACGCCGAGTAATAAGAAGTAGTTGTCGGGTCGGAACGGGAATAGCGAACGGACGTACCAATTCTCTCTGCTGATCACTCAGTTGCATTTCTGCCAATTCAGGGATGAACGTAATTCCCATACCACTTTCCACCATCCGCATGAAAGTCTCCATACTTCCCAAGTTGTAAGCCAACTGACTGGTTTGCGAAGACTTCATCTGGCAGAAACGTACCATCTGATCACGGAAGCAATGTCCTTCGTCCAATAACCAAAGCTCTCGACTGGCAGCTACATCCGAAGTCCTTATTACTTCCTTTTTAAATAAGGCATCTGTACGAGCCACATAACCGATATACTTTTCATAGAAAAGAACAGTCTGTTCATAATCCTCCAATCCTTCTATATTGGCTAGAATACCCGCCTCTATATCTCCTTGTATCAATGCCTCCTTGATTTCGTGCGTTTTCATTTCACGAACCCGAATATCCAGCATAGGATATTTTTTCATCATTTGTGGGAAAAACCGAGGCAACAGATAAGGAGCGATAGTAGGGAGAATACCGATACGAAACATACCACCCAACGATTGCTTTTCCTCTAATACAATATCCTTGATCGTATCCGCTTGATCCAAAACTTCACGAGCCCGATTGATTACTCGTTCACCTACAATTGTAGGAACAATAGGCTGACGGTTGCGATCGAACAGTTTTGCACCGATTTCTTCTTCCAGTTTGCCAATCATGGCACTCAACGTGGGTTGTGTCACGTTACAAGCATCGGCTGCCCGTCCGAAGTGTCCGTGTCGGGCTACAGCCAAGATATATTCCAGTTGTTGCAGAGTCATTTGAGTTATGAGTTCAAAGGTAATGATTTCCTTTGAAACAAGCAACGGTTACACCAGTCTATCCAGGAATTTCGTCAAACTATCTTCTTTGTCGATGCCCAACTTCTCTTTCAGGCGGAGTTTCCTCCGGCTCACCGAATTACCGCTGATGCAATAAATCTGCGACAGGTTCTGGAGGCTCATGTGGATTTTCACCAGACAACAGAAGTTGATGTCCTTCTCCG
>JAFTTU010000008.1 GCA_017466635.1 Bacteroides sp. | reverse complement strand
TCACGGATTAACACGGTTCATTAGTAAATGTAAACATCATCTAAATCCGTGAAATCCGCGTAATCCGTGCCTAATTTATTTGCTAACGATTAAAGACTATTATTGGTGTTGTTCACGCAACAAGTCATTAACTGTCTTCACTGGGTTGAATGTGCCAAGAGGTACTTCAACGAAGATAGTTGACCAGTCACTCATTGCACCATTCCACAAACCTGGAAGTTCGAGAGCCTTCAATTCCTTACCGCTCTTAGACTTGTAAGAGATAAAACCTGTAGCCTTGTCTACATAGTTCACCAAGTTGAACTTGTTGCCCTTATAGTCACGTACAGCACAAACCAAATCAACCGGATTGAAGTGAGTACCGTTTTCGAACATGGCCTTCTTTTCAGGGTCGCTCATGTCAATCTGTGAGCTTTCGAGTACTTGCAATGATACAGTACCATCAGGGTTGTAAGCCAAGAACGGACCACCGCCCGGTTCGCCTACGTTCTTCACCATACCGCAAATACGCATAGGACGGTTCAACTTCTTGCGCAAGTAGATAACCAAGTCTGCATCTTCCAAATCCTTGATGTCATCCTTGCGGCAGCACAAGTCGTTCTGAACAAAGCGGATGATTTCTTCCAATTGTTCGTGAGTATACTTGGCAGTATCCAAGAGTTCGAGGTATTCGAATGCCTTCTTCTGGAGAGTTACCAATACACCGGCAATCAACTTCTTGTAAGCAACAGTTTCGTCTTTCAAACGGTCTGGAACTACGTTGTCGATGTTCTTGATGAAGATAACGTCAGCATCGAGGTCGTTCAAGTTTTCAATCAAAGCACCGTGACCGCCCGGACGGAACAACAACTTGCCATTGTCGCGGAATGGCTTGTTTTCCATATCGGCAGCAACTGTATCTGTGCTAGGCTTCTGTTCAGAGAAAGAAACGAGGTATTCTACACCGTACTTAGCAGCATAAGCAGCTACCTTTTCGTCTACCAATGCCTTGAACAATTCGCGGTGTTCAGTAGATACAGTGAAGTGAACATTTACCTTACCAGTCTTGCCGGCAGCATAGAGAGCACCTTCTACCAAGTGTTCTTCCAATGGAGTACGTACACCATCTTCATAGCTGTGGAACTTCAACAAGCCCTTCGGGAGAGCACCGTAGTTCAAACCTGCAGCTTCGAGCAAGTTAGCCACAACAGCCTTGTAGTTACCTTCAGCTACCAATGCATCGATACCTTTACCGTTGTTCTTTTCACAAGCAGCGTTCAAGTCAGCGAAGAATGCGAAGTTGTGAACGTTGTCGAAGAACTTCTTTTCGAAGTCTGTAGTAGGTACATCGTATTCAGCACCCAAGAATTCGAACATATTCTTGAACATACGGCTGGCCGCACCTGAAGCAGGTACAAACTTCACGATTTTCTTTTCACCTTGCATGTATGCATCCCATGCTTCCAAATATGCCTTCATCTCAGCTTCTGCTGGTGCGAGGATTCCTTTTTCGATAGATGCTGCTCCGTCTAGTTTCAAGAATGGGAAACCTTTTTCGAAGCATGCCAATTGTTCTGCGATCTTTTCTTCAGAAATGCCTTTCTTTTCAAGTAAAGCTTTGTCTTCTGCTGTCAACATAATATTAAAATTTAATGGTTATGATTAATAAATTTCCTTGTTTTCTACATAATTGCCCAAAATTACAAAAAAAAGAGTGAAAGCTCATCAAAAACCAAAGAAAAAAAGTACCTTTGAGCAAAAGAAATAAATTTAGACGAGAATGGAAGAAAGATTTTATTTCAATGACCAAGAACGTGAACTACTTTTTACCTTATATAAGCAGCTCATCCGTCTATCCTGCGATGCTCTTCAGAAAGACGATTGCCGGAAGTTGAAAGGCTATCTGATAGACTATTTAAATAAAGATGACATACCCCGAAATGCGTTCGGCATGAATCCGATTATCAAGGATATGCAAACAGCCGTCATCGTTGCCGAAGAAATCGGCATGAAGCGTGCTTCTATCCTTAGCATCATGTTGCACGAACCGGTCAAGCACGGTTTGTGTACCCTCGACTTTGTGAAGGAGGAATTTGGTGAAGATGTAGCTGGTATCATCAAGGGATTGGTCAAAATCAATGAACTATATGCCAAAAGTCCAACGGTAGAATCGGAGAATTTCCGTAATCTGTTGTTGTCTTTTGCCGAAGATATGCGTGTCATCCTCATCATGATTGCCGACCGTGTCAATCTGATGCGTCAAATCAAGGATACCACCAATGAAGAAGCCCGTCAACAAGTGTCGAATGAAGCGGCATACCTGTATGCTCCCCTCGCCCACAAGTTGGGGCTCTACAAGCTGAAGTCCGAACTGGAAGACCTTTCGTTGAAGTATACCGAAAAGGAAATGTACTATCATATAAAGGAAAAGCTCAATGAAACCAAAGCTTCCCGTGACAGATACATCGCTGCCTTCATCCAACCGATACAGAAGAAACTGGAAGATGCAGGATTGAAGTTCCACATGAAAGGACGTACCAAATCCATTCACTCCATCTATCAGAAGATGAAGAAGCAGAAGTGTCCATTCGAAGGTGTGTACGATTTGTTTGCAATCCGCATCATCCTCGATTCGGAACTGGAAAAGGAAAAGCAGGAATGTTGGCAGGTGTATTCCATTGTATCGGACATGTATATGCCGAACCCGAAACGTCTACGCGACTGGCTCAGTGTACCGAAGAGCAATGGCTATGAATCCCTTCACACCACCGTTATGGGACCGGAAGGTAAATGGGTGGAAGTACAGATTCGTACCGAACGCATGGATGACATTGCTGAACGGGGCTTCGCCGCCCACTGGCGTTACAAAGGTGTAAAGGGTGAAAGCGGACTGGATGAATGGCTGACGACCATCCGCGAGACCTTGGAACATGCCGGAAGCGACTTGGAAGTGATGGACCAGTTCAAACTGGAGCTTTATGAAGATGAAGTCTTTGTGTTCACCCCGAAAGGCGACTTGTTCAAGTTGGCCAAGGGAGCGACCGTACTCGACTTTGCTTTCAGCATCCATACCAAGCTCGGCTCGAAATGTATCGGTGCCAAAGTAAACGGCAAGAATGTACAGCTGCGTCAGAAGCTGAATAGTGGAGACCAAGTGGAAATCATGACATCGAATACCCAGACACCGAAACGTGACTGGCTGAACATCGTTACGACATCGAAGGCACGTACCAAAATACGACAGGCATTGAAGGAAATCGAAGCCCGTCAGACAGAGTTTGCCAAGGAAACCATCGAGCGCAAGTTCAAGAACCGCAAGATAGATTACGATGATTCGGTCATGATGCGCTTGATTAAAAAAATGGGCTACAAGAATGTAACCGATTTCTATCAAGACATTGCCATTGAAAAGCTGGACACCAATCAGATTCTTGACAAGTTTATCGAGATGAAGAAGAAGGAAATGGAAGCCAGTAACGAAGTCCTTTATCGTAGTGCAGAAGCTTATAGCATCCAAGCACCGCTGGACGACAAGAACTTTAAGGACGATGTTTTGGTCATTGACCAGAATTTGAAGGGACTGGATTTCAAGTTGGCCAAGTGCTGTAACCCGATTTACGGGGATGAAGTGTTCGGCTTTGTAACCATCAATGGCGGTATCAAGATTCATCGCGAGGACTGTCCGAATGCTCCTGAAATGAAAGCCCGGTTCGGTTATCGCATCGTGAAAGCCAAATGGGCAGGCAAGAGTCATGGAAAGCAATACCCGATTACGCTCCGTGTAGTAGGACACGACGATATCGGTATTGTAACCAACATCACCTCCATCATCAATAAGGAAAGTAGTATCTTGTTGCGTTCCATCAGCATCGATTCGAACGACGGTCTATTCTCCGGGATGTTGACGGTCATGGTAGACGATACAGCCAAACTGGAAACATTGATTAAGAAACTGAGAACAGTCAAGGGTGTCAAACAAGTTAATCGTGGATAACCGATGAATGAACTGAAGAAACGAATCAAGAGCTTCGTCTATGCCTTTCAAGGCATCGGAAGTTTCTTGAAGAAAGAGCATAATGCCTGGATTCATTGTACAGCGATTGTACTGGTCACTTGGGGAGGTTTTCATTTTCAGATTACTTCTACAGAATGGTGCATTGTATTGCTCTGCTTTGGATTGGTATTGACAGCCGAAGCCTTCAATACCGCCATCGAACGATTGGTGAACCTGGTCTCTCCCGATTATCATCCCCTGGCAGGCGATGTGAAAGATGTAGCAGCCGGAGCGGTACTGATTTGTGCCATTACAGCAGCCATCATCGGGTGTATCATCTTTCTGCCGTATCTGCTGGATTGTTAAAATAACATTATAAATAGAAGCAACCGATAAAAAAGTCGTATATTTGCAAGCGAATTCTAAAGTATATACGTATGAAGAAACTATTTTTGACAACCATATTATCGATTTTCGCCTTGGTAACCTTTGCTGCAGGCGAAGCAGAAATCAAGTTTGAAAAGACCAGCCATAATTTCGGCTCGTTCCCTGAAACAGAAAAAGTAACTTGTACATTCAAGTTCACAAATACCGGTGACAATTTGTTGGTCATCCATCAAGCGATTGCTTCTTGTGGATGTACAGTACCTCAATATCCGAAGCAACCCATCAAACCGGGTGAAAGCGGTGAAATCAAAGTCACTTACGATGGTTCGGGTAAGTTCCCCGGTCATTTCAAGAAATCGATTACGTTAAGAACCAACGCCAAGCAAGAAATTGTCCGATTGTATATCGAAGGCGATATGGTAGGAAAATAAATGGAAGTGGATGTGTCGAAAAGCACATCCACTTTTGTTTTCAGACTTTTAGAACATTCTTTCGAAACTATCAATCTATAGGCTTTGAGATATTTTACCGAACTTTGCAGCACCAATTTCGATAGACATGAAAAAACTATTCCATTTAATCCCTTTTCTATTTATTACCGTCTGCTTTCAAGCTTGTGATATGCTTGAAGCACACCCGTATGATGCCTATGTCAGAGGAGAGAAGAACCTGAACGGAAAGAACATTCAAAAAATCACAGCGAACTTGAAGGACAAGAAAGAATTCCGTTTTGCCTTTATCAGTGATACACAGCGTTGGTACGATGAAACCGAAGCCATGGTAGCCGACATCAACAAACGTGGAGATATTGATTTCGTGATTCATGGAGGTGACTTGTCCGACTTTGGAGCTACGCATGAATTCATTCTTCAACGCGACATCATGCTTAAGTTTAAGATGCCATGGGTAGCCTTACTCGGTAATCATGACTGTTTGGGTACGGGAGAAGATGTATTCGCCAGAGTTTGGGGAAATCCGAATTATTGCTTTCAAGCCGGAAATGTACTCTTTATCTGTTTGAACACCAATTGCATGGAGTACGACTATAGTGAGCCGGTACCCGATTTCTCCTTCTTGGAAACCTTGTTGAAGAATCTGCCGGAAAGTGTTGAGAAGACCATCGTTGCCATGCACGTCCCTCCTTTCGACTTGGAATTCAACAACAACGTAGCCAATGTATTCCAACTATACTTGAAGGAATTCCCGAATCTTCAATTTTGCATGAACGGCCATGCTCACCATTATAAGATTAACGAATTCTTCAATGATGGTATCTTGTATTACCAAACCCCATGTGCCAAAGATAGAGGATATATTTTATTCACCATAAACGAAGAAGGATATAAGCATGAACTCATTGAATATTAAACTAATGCTCATCGGGATAGTTGTATGCTTCTTCTGTTTGCAAGGCTATGCAACATCCATCGATGAAACGAACCGTTATAAAAAGCGTGTAGAAGGATACCGCAGTATGTGGGAATCTTTGATGCCTACCTATACCAAGCTCCAATATGCCGGAGGTATGGGGTTGATTAATTCCGGTTTTGGATGGTCGTATGGAAAGAACAACCAATGGGAAACCGATATCTTGTTCGGTATCATCCCCAAGTATTCATCGGATAATGCCAAGATGACCTTTACCTTGAAGCAGAATTACATTCCATGGAGAAAGAAGTTGAACGATTCGTTTACATTCGAACCGTTGGAATGTGGGCTTTATTTCAATACGGTCTTCAGTGATGAATTCTGGACCAAGGAACCCGACCGATACCCGAAGGGATATTATAATTTCTCGACCCGTGTCCGTACCCATGCATTCATAGGCCAACGGCTTCGGTTTAACATCCCCGACAAGAAACGGTTGTTTGCCCGTAGCATCACGGCGTTCTACGAAATCAGTTCGTGCGACTTGTATATTGTCAGTGCATTTACCAATCATTTGAATCCAGACGACTATCTTCGCCTTTCTTTCGGACTCAAATTTGATATATTCTAACCGAAATGCATGCGGTTTCTCTATTTTTGATTATTTTTGGGAAAAATTGTACATAACAATCAAATAATAGAGAAACATGAAACAAGAAAATGAAAAGCCGACGGGATTGCCTGAGAATGCATTCCGTCCATTGAAGCCAGGTGAAGAATATCATCCGTTGATGTCACCTGACAAAGAGTATCCTGAAGTCAATCTATGGTCTGTTTCCTGGGGTATCGCCATGGCTATCCTCTTCTCTGCTGCAGCAGCCTATCTGGGATTGAAAGTGGGTCAAGTATTCGAAGCTGCCATTCCTATTGCCATCATCGCTGTGGGTGTATCCAGTGCAGCCAAGCGTAAAGGTGCTTTGGGTGAAAATGTCATTATCCAATCCATCGGTGCCTGCTCGGGTGTGATTGTAGCAGGTGCTATCTTTACTCTCCCGGCTCTTTACATCCTTCAGGACAAATACCCAGAAATGACTGTTGACTTCATGCAGATGTTCATCAGCTCCTTGTTGGGTGGTATTTTGGGTATCCTCTTCCTGATTCCTTTCCGTAAGTATTTCGTAAGCGACAAGCATGGCGAATATCCGTTCCCGGAAGCAACAGCCAGTACACAAGTTTTGGTATCCGGTGAAAAAGGCGGTAGCCAAGCCAAGCCGTTGTTGATTGCCGGTCTTGTGGGTGGTCTTTACGACTTTATTGTAGCTACCTTTGGTTGGTGGAACGAAAACTTCACCACTCGTGTTTGTGGTTGGGGTGAATTGATGGCCGACAAAGCCAAGGTGGTTCTGAAAATCAATACCGGTGCAGCCGTTCTCGGTTTAGGTTACATCATCGGTTTGAAGTATGCAGCCATTATCTGTGCCGGTTCATTGGCTGTATGGTTGCTCATCGTTCCGGGCATGAACCTTCTCTTCGGTGACCAATTGCTCAATGCATGGAATCCTTCCATTACTCAAACCATCAGCGAAATGGCTCCTGAAACCATCTTCAAGGAATATGCCAAGAGCATCGGTATCGGTGGTATCGCCATGGCAGGTGTGATAGGTATCTTCCGTTCATGGGGAATCATCAAGAGTGCCGTAGGTTTGGCTGCTAAGGAAATGGGTGGCAAGAAAGAAACTACCCAAGTGAAGCGTACTCAGAAGGACCTTTCGATGAAGGTGATTGCATTCGGTTCTATCTTTACCTTGTTGCTTACTTTCGTATTCTTCTTGACTGATGTCATGCACGGCAATTGGCTTCATAGTATTGTTGCCATTCTGTTGGTTGCAGGTATTTCCTTCCTCTTTACGACCGTAGCTGCCAATGCGATTGCTATCGTAGGTACCAACCCGGTATCTGGTATGACCTTGATGACCTTGATTTTGGCATCGGTGGTGATGGTAGCTGTAGGCTTAAAGGGTGCAACCGGCATGGTGGCAGCTCTGGTAATGGGTGGTGTCGTTTGTACAGCCCTCTCCATGGCCGGTGGTTTCATTACCGACTTGAAGATTGGTTATTGGCTCGGTACTACTCCAGCCAAGCAACAAACCTGGAAGTTCTTGGGCACTTTGGTATCGGCCGCTACCGTAGGTGGTGTCATCATGATTTTGAACAAGACATACGGTTTCACTAGCGGTGCTTTGGCTGCTCCTCAAGCCAATGCTATGGCAGCTGTCATCGACCCATTGATGAATGGTGTAGGTGCACCTTGGTTGCTTTACGGTATCGGTGCTGCACTTGCTTTGGTACTTACCTATTTCAATATCCCGGCATTGGCATTCGCTTTGGGTATGTTCATCCCATTGGAACTCAATCTCCCTTTGCTCGTCGGTGGTGCCATCAATTGGTATGTAACAACACGTAGCAAGGACGAAAAGCTCAACAATGAACGTGGTGAAAAGGGTACTCTCCTCGCCTCTGGTTTCATTGCCGGTGGTGCTTTGATGGGTGTAGTCAGTGCAGCGATGCGTTTCGGTGGTATCAACCTCGTGAACGAAGAATGGTTGGCCAACCCGATGAGTGAACTCGCTTCATTGGTAGTTTATGCTTTGTTGATTGTTTACCTCATCAAGGCTAGCATGAACGTACAAAAGAAATGATTATGAGAAAGTTTTTCATGATAGGTGCGCTGATGGTTTCTTCCATTCTCTCTGCCCAAAATCCCATTCAAGTGAAATTGGCCGACGAAAAGACAGTCGATGAAAAGCCAATGATTAAAGGATGGATTAACGGAGATGAATATTCGGAAGCCACGTTGACCATCTATCCAGCCAAGAATCCCAACGGACAAGCCATTGTTGCTTGTCCGGGTGGTGGCTATGCAGGTATAGCCGTTACACACGAAGGACACGATATGGCCGCTTGGTTCAATACGCAAGGCATTACCTACGCCGTCCTTCATTACCGCATGCCATACGGCAAGCATGAAATACCGTTGAGCGATGCTCACCAAGCGATTCGCTATATGCGCAAGCATGCAGACCAATGGGGTATCAAGCAGTTGGGTATCATGGGTTCATCGGCAGGTGGCCACTTGGCATCTACAGCAGCTACGCACTTTACCGAAGAAACTCGTCCGGACTTCCAGATTCTGTTTTATCCGGTAGTGACCATGAGCGATTACACGCATCAGGGTTCCAAGGACAATCTGTTGGGAAAGAATCCGAGTGAAGAATTGGTAAAGCTCTATTCCAATGAGTTGCAGGTCAATGAAAATACTCCTCCTGCTTTCATTATGCATAGCAGCGATGATACGGTGGTTCCTGTTCTCAATAGCATCAA
Organism: Bacteroides sp.; assembly: GCA_017466635.1. Classification (GTDB taxonomy): domain Bacteria; phylum Bacteroidota; class Bacteroidia; order Bacteroidales; family Bacteroidaceae; genus Phocaeicola. Next base: position 3,306 of record JAFTTU010000008.1, on the reverse strand, counting down.
CTATTATTTGGCGATGTGCAAGCATGGAGTTCCAGCTTCGATGCACTTCTATCCGGTTGGCGGACATGGTTGGGGATACAATGAAACCTTCCCTTACAAGTCGCAATGGAAAGCCGAAATGGAGAAATGGTTGAGAGAGATTCGATAATTCAACTTTTGCAAATAATCCTCCCCCTTGTGAAGGGGGAGGTTGTAGTGTCAACAAGTATATTATTTGACTAACTTACCTTTTATAGTATAAGGTTTCTTGATGTAATTGGTCTGGACATGAAGTTCCACTTCACCATTAACCAAACGGAAAGTCATTTCGAGAGCCGATACCCAATTCACATAGTGAGCTTTCAACTGAACTTCTTCCTTCGATGTCCAGGCATAGCTACCGGCTACCCAATACGGTCCTTCCAATCCCTTGAAACGGTCTACAGGAGTAATGGAATAAGGAGGATACGCATCCATGGAAGTAGTCTTCCATTCCTTGTAGCCGAATGGCAATTCATAAGACTTTCCACTATTCTCAGTGACAGTCATGGTCACTTCCTTCTTGCCAAAGTTCAGACGAAGTGATTTCCAACCGAACGGATTCTTACCCAATTCGATGGTCTTGTTTTCCCAATTCGATGCAAAAGCAGAAGTTGCTTTACCTTTCACTTCCGGAAGCTTGTAAGCAGCCTGCTTCTTTTGGAGCAATTGATAATCCTTCTTATTGGCAGGCAATGGTTCGTCCTTGATGGTTGGCAACAACACATCCCAAATCAATCTTCTTTGGTCCCTTCCATTACCCAAGGTAGCTTCTGTCATCACCACTACCATATCTTTATCCAAGACGGAAATGACATATTGACCCAATGCACCGTCGGCACGGACTGCTCCATCATGACCACCACAATGCCAGATGTGATAACCATACACTTCACGACCTGTTTCTCTGTGTTTCTTGCACATTTCACGAATCCATTCAGCCGGTACCAATTGCTTGCCTTCCCAACGGCCTTCATTCAAAATCAATTGTCCGAACTTAGCCAAGGATTCGGGTTGGATATGTACGCCCCAACCACCGGTGTTCACACCTTCCGGACTTTCTTCCCAAGCCCATTCGGTCACGTTCATCGGCGTAAAGACATGTTCCTGCAAATACTCTGTCAACTTCTTTCCGGTTACCTTTTGTACAACAGCAGCCAGCATGTAGGAAACCATAGAGTCATAAGCATACTTGGTACCCGGAGCAACAACCGGCTTAGAAAGGAAGGTACGTATCCATTCCTTGCCTCTGCTACGCATGTTCCAATCCGGTTTCACACCCGATGCCATGGTCAACAAATCACGAACCTTCATGTCTGCCAAGTCCTTTGATACAGAATCCGGGAGCAATTCCGGGAAGAAAGCAGCTACACGGTCATCCAAGCGCAAACGATTGTCTTCAATCGCCAAACCTACCGCTATACCTCCAAACGTCTTGGAACAAGAATACATGGTATGACGATACTCAGGCGCATACGGCTTCGGATACATTTCACCGATTACCTTTCCATGCCGCATAACCACTACGGCATGCATATCGGTCAACGGAAGAGCCGAAAGTGAATCGAATAATGCCACAAGAGCTTTGGAAGGAACGCCTTGTTCTTCCGGAGTAGAGCGAGGCAACTCATTGGTTTGTGCCCCAATCGGCAAAGACAACAGCAAGCAAGCTGCCAATATCCATGTTGATAGTCTATTCTTCATGTTATCTTTTATTTAGTAAGTTCTTTAATCATCCATTCCCACATACCGCTGAAGAGTTCCGGGAACAACCAGTGTCCTTGATTCTCACCGATGACCAATGTCTTTGGAGCCGTAATCGCATTGTAGGTAGCTTGTGAGGTCGTCGGTCCGCATGTGAGGTCGTTATAACCGAAAGCATAATACACTGGAGCCTTCAAACCCTTGGCAAAGTTGGCAGCATCGTAATAGCGGATAGTTTCTAAGTATTCCTTCTTGCAATTGTCCTTGTTCTTGAAGAAGTGAGGCCAACCACCGGTACGTCCATGCATATATGCTTCCTGGTCACAGAAAGCAGGGAAATAGACACCGGTAGCTGTAATGCGCTTGTCCAGATACGAAGTAGCCATCGCCAGCATACCTCCCTGGCTTCCTCCCATTACCCCTACCTTACCATTACTGTTCGGTAAAGAAAGCAAGAAGTCAACTGCCTTGACACATCCCATGAACACTCGGCGATAGAAATAGGAATCACGGTTTTCGATGCCATCTATAAAATAGGTAGACAAGACACCGTTGGACAAATCATTGTACACACTTCCTTCCATGATGACTGGAATGCCATGAATACCGATTTCAAGAACAATCGCCCCCTTTGCCGCCCAAGCCACATTACCGCTCATGGCATGAACACCAGCACCCGGTACACGGAGAATGGACGGATATTTACCTTCCTTCTTCGGCATGGTCAAGACACCATACATGCGGGTACGATTGACATTACCAAAGGAAATATGATACACCTCTACCTTATCGGTACAACGTTCAGCGATTCGTTCCATCTTCGGAGCCAAATCCACTTTATCCAATGATTTCAACTGATTGTTCCAATATTCCTCGAAATCGGTCGGCATCTTGACCAATGGCATCAACTTGTCGGTATCAAAACCTACGGTCGAATACGATGTATAGGTACTTCCCTCATGCTTCACCTTTGCCTTCACACGGAGATACCCCGGCTCCTTCATGGTACCGGCATTGATACTGCCTTCATACCCTTTCAATGTAATGGATTTCTTCAGATGAGCCGGCATCAAGTCCTCGCTCACTTCATAATCGATGGTCACATCATTGAGCGCGATGCCACAATCCATGGCGATTACCTTGAATTTCGCTTGTTCCCCAACCTTATACAAAGCATCCGCATGATCAGGGATTAGTGCCACTTGCACCTTCTTGATAACTGGCTGTGCAGAGACTCCCAGCACGGCCAAAACACTGATAATGATAGAGAATAATGTTCTTTTCATATTTTTTAGGATTTAAGATAAACAAAAGTACAACCTTTTTCTCATTTTCACCAAAGAAAGGACTTAAAAGTTTTGCTCAATCGGAAGAAAGTCAGTACCTTTGCACCCGCAAATACGGGATATTTGCATAAATTCAAATCATTAACAAAAAAACTATTAAAAGAAAATGGCAACAAAGATCAGATTGCAGAGAAGAGGTCGCAAAAGCTATGCGTTCTATTCAATCGTAATTGCAGATGCAAGAGCTCCCCGTGATGGACGATTTACTGAAAAGATTGGTACTTACAATCCTAACACC
>JAFTTU010000057.1 GCA_017466635.1 Bacteroides sp. | reverse complement strand
GCATCTGCCTTACAAGCAGAGGGTCGGCGGTTCGAATCCGTCAACGCCCACCAAAAAGTAAACATCGCGGAGTGGAGCAGTTGGTAGCTCGTTGGGCTCATAACCCAAAGGTCGTCTGTTCGAGTCAGGCCTCCGCAACTATCAGGAGAAGCAAATGCTTCTCCTTTTTTTATGTCCGGAAACTCCTATATCCTTTCTATTCGTATATTTTTTTCAGATTGCTTGTGAGAACCAAAGAAATAATGTAATTTTGCACACATATATATGTAATGTGCAAAAGAATCTATGGCAGTATCGAAAACAAGAGCTAAATTAGTAGACGTAGCACGTCAGTTGTTCGCCAAGAATGGGGTGGACAATACGACGATGAATGACATTTCCGTTGCTTCCGGAAAGGGACGCCGAACCTTGTATACTTACTTCAAGAGTAAGGAAGAAATTTACATGGCGGTAGTAGAGTCGGAGTTGGAAATGTTGTCCGATGCTTTGGAAAAGGTAGCATTGGAAAAGATTGCTCCGGACTTGAAGATACTCAAGCTGATAGAAACTCACCTGGATAGTATCAAGATGATTGTGTTGCGTAACGGTAGTTTGCGAGCCAGTTTCTTCCGCGACATTTGGCGTGTGGAGAGAGTGCGTCGCAATTTCGATATGCATGAAATCACCTTGTTCAAGCAGATTCTGGTTGAAGGTAAGGAACAAGGTCTTTTCGAGGTGGACAATATCGATATCCTGGCTGATATTTTGCACTATTGCATCAAGGGTATTGAGGTGCCTTATGTGCGTGGAAAGATTGGTGAAGAGCTGGACGACCGTGAAGGTTGGGAATATGTGGCCAAGATTGTCTATGGTGCATTGGGGCATAAGAGCGTAAAGAATCAATCATAAATTAATAGATAATAGTATGGGATTATTAACAGGTAAGACAGCAATTGTTACAGGTGCGGCTCGTGGTATCGGTAAGGCAATTGCTTTGAAGTTTGCGTCTGAAGGTGCAAACATCGCATTCACCGATTTGGTGATTGATGAAAATGGTCAGAACACTGAAAAGGAAATCGCTGCTTTGGGTGTAAAGGTAAAGGGTTATGCTTCTAATGCAGCTTCTTTCGAAGATACAGAAAAGGTTGTCAATCAAATCAAGGAAGAATTCGGTTCTATCGATATCTTGGTGAACAATGCAGGTATCACTAAGGATGGTTTGATGATGCGTATGAGCGAAGCTCAATGGGATGCGGTGATTGCCGTAAACTTGAAGTCTGCGTTCAACTTCATCCATGCTTGTACTCCAATCATGATGCGTCAACGTGGTGGTAGCATCATCAACATGGCTTCTGTAGTAGGTGTTCATGGTAACGCAGGTCAGTGTAACTACTCTGCTTCCAAGGCAGGTATGATTGGTTTGGCTAAATCTATCGCTCAGGAATTGGGTTCTCGTGGCGTACGTGCTAACGCTATCGCTCCGGGCTTCATCATTACTGACATGACCAACCAATTGAGCGAAGAAGTGAAGGCTGAATGGTCTAAGCGTATTCCTTTGCGTCGTGGCGGTACTCCGGAAGATGTGGCTAATATCGCTACATTCTTGGCATCTGACATGTCTTCTTACGTGACCGGTCAGGTGATTCAGGTAGACGGTGGTATGAATATGTAATGACATGACGGTCGTTTACGAAGATAATCATATCATTGTCGTCAACAAGACTTCTTCGGAGATTGTGCAGGGCGACAAGTCCGGTGATACTCCGCTCTCGGAAACGGTGAAGGAGTATATCAAGGTGAAATATAACAAGCCGGGCAATGTCTTTTTGGGGGTCACTCATCGCTTGGATAGACCCGTAAGCGGACTAGTGGTATTTGCCAAGACCGGTAAGGCTCTCTCCCGATTGAACGATATGTTCCGCCTGGGCGAAGTGAAGAAGACGTATTGGGCCATTGTGAAGGAACGCCCGAAGGAATTGGAAGGTGAGCTTACCCATTGGTTGGTGCGCAACGAGAAGCAGAACAAGTCGTATGCTTACGACAAGGAGCGTCCGAATAGCAAGAAGGCGATTCTCCGTTACAAGCTCATAGGCCATTCGCAGAACTATCACTTGGTGGAGGTCGATTTGCAGACGGGACGTCATCATCAAATCCGATGCCAATTGGCAAAGATGGGATGCCCCATTAAGGGTGACTTGAAGTATGGTTCTCCGCGCTCGAATCCGGATGGTAGCATTTGCTTGCATGCCCGTAGGGTGACGTTCGTTCATCCCGTTTCGAAGGAAGTGATTGATTTGACGGCACCCCTTCCAAGTGGAAATCTTTGGAATGGTTTTGATATGGAATAAGAAAAGAAAAAGAGGCTTTCGGGCCTCTTTTCCGCTTTAGTCATGTCTGATTAGTTTTGCTTGATTTCAGTTCCGTCTTCACCGAAGAATACGGTCGTTTCATTCGTATCGGTTCCGCTTTGGCCAATCAATACGAGTTTGTAATGCTTGGAAGCTCCATCTGCTGCTACTTCTACCGATGCTTCCTTGATGCTTGATTCCGGATAAGCCTTTGCTACGGCATCCTGTACGGCTTTCGGAAGATCCTTCACTTCAACCGGAGTAAATTCATTTACCATTACCGATACTTCCACTTCATTCATCATTGTGTTTGCTACTGCTACTGAAGTACCCAAACCCATTACCAATGCTACTGCTACAAATAATTTCTTCATAATTGTTTAATTTAATAGTTAGAATTCATGTTGTTGTCTCTGATAATTGTAGTGCAAATAGCGTGCCAGAAACAAGAGGAAAATGTAACTGATTGATTCTTAGCTTGAAATGTTTTTCGGGGATGTGTGGAGGGGTGTGGAAACCTGTGGAAAGTGTGGAAGGAAGTGTGGAATTTTTCCACACTTCAAGTGGGGATATTGTGGAGCTTCAACTTATTGTATAGCGTCTTTCGGTCGATACCTAATAAGGTGGCGGCCTTGCTCTTGTTGTTACCTGTCTGTTGCAAGGCGTTTAGGATGCGTCGTTTCTCGTCGGCTTCATCGTGCAGGGCGATGGAAGAACCCGATGCTTGTTCGGTCGTCTCCAGAGCCAGCTCGACCGGGGTGATGAAGGAATCTTGTGCCAAGAGGGTAGCCCGTTTCACCGTATTCTTCAGTTGTCGGAGATTGCCAGGCCAAGGATATTGTTGAATCAATCGGCTAGCTTCTGCATTGAACCCGATAAGTTGTCGGTCGAGCTCACGGTTAGCTTGGTCGAGGAAGAAGTTGGCAAAGAGCAGGATGTCTTCCGGTCGGTCCTTCAAGGCGGGCATCCGTAGGGTAAATTCATTGATGCGATGATAGAGGTCTTCACGGAAGTTTCCCTTCTCGATGGCTTGTGGAAGGTTTTCGTTGGTGGCACTGATGAGGCGCACGTCCACTTCGATTTCCTTGGTCGAGCCTACGGGACGGATGCGTTTCTCCTGGATGGCACGAAGCAACTGAACTTGCACTTCATAGCTCAAGTTTCCGATTTCATCCAAGAATAAAGTCCCTCCATTGGCTTCCACGAAGGCCCCTTTCTTGTCGGTCAAGGCTCCCGTGAAGGAACCTTTCACGTGGCCGAAGAATTCGGATGCCGCCAAGTCCTTGGGGATAGAGCCACAATCGATGGCAATGAATGGCTTGTCTGCCCGTTTGCTCAGTTGGTGGATGCGGTGCGCCACATACTCCTTGCCCGTTCCGCTGGCTCCATTGATAAGTACCGCCATTGGGGTAGGTGCCACCAACCCCACATAACTATAGAGTTGTCGGGCCGCTTCGCTCTTTCCTTCCAGATAATCGTTCGGGTTTTTGAGGGAAGTCGTTTTGGCGCTTTTCTTCTCGGATGGAGCGACGGATGTTGGGGGAGCTTGCAGGGCTTCTTCAATTTTCTTCAGGAGAATGTCCGGTTGAATAGGTTTCGACACATAGTCGCTTGCCCCTTGTTTCATGGCTTGCACGGCACTTTGGATATCGGCATAGCTGGTCATGATGATGAGCGGCATCAGGTGGTTGTGTTCCCGCATCCATTGGAGGAGGAAGATGCCGTCCTGGTCGGGAAGGCGAAGGTCGGACAACACCAAGTCGTATGCACGGGCTTCCAATTGCTTGCGCGCACGTACATTATTACTTGCCGTATCCACAAGGAATCCTTTTTTGCCGAGCCATGTTTTCAGGATGGTGGCAAAGGTCAAGTCGTCTTCTACGATTAAGATTGCATGTGCCATTTCATTTCTTTCGTTTGATTCCACAAAACTAGTCTTTTCGGAGGAATATCCTCTATTTTTTTAACAAAATAATGTTTAAAAGGTTTCTCTTTTCTCCCTTTGTTGGCTGTCCTTTCTGTATTTCATACGTCCTCTCTAGAAGTTGTTTTTTCTCTACATTCTCTACATCCCTACATCGGTGTTGATAATCAGTGATTTATCCATGTAGGGAACATGTAGAGAGCATGTAGGGAACCCGTTTTTGCCTACATTTTCCCTTGATTTTAATGTTTTTTAGTACTGACGCGTGCTGTTTATGGCTATTTTTTACCTGATTTCTTCCTGTTTTGGGTGAATCTGACCGGAATCATAGGCTTTTGGTCAATAATATCCTCGGATTTTGTCTTTTGGGTATGGGGACTATCTCGTTATGTCTATCTGGGATTTCATGGAGAATTACCCGAAACTTCTAGCTGTATTATTCTGAACAGCTGGTTATATTAGCTTTTCCACATGTTGTGGAGAAACTCTGCCACATAATGTGGAGAGAGCATTCCACATAATGTGGAGAAGTCTTTCCACAATATGTGGAAAAATTAGTGCTTCTGTATGTTTGGGGTAGTTCATCTAGTCTTGGCGGTTAATGCTTAGGGAGGTGTGAGGTAAATATTAGAACGAGGTAATGAATTTGCGGTTGTCTTTTTGAAGAAGGGGGTAAAGAGGATTAAATTTCATTTGTTTTAAAGACTCATATTGATAAGAAAAAGTGAGTCAATCATTGTTAATGTAATGGCAAAATAATCAATTGAGAAAAATCAATTATTATATTTTTTTGTTTTTTATAAACTTTTCTCTACTTTTGTCGAAGACTGGCGATAGAAGTGTCTAACGTAGTCATTTTATGGGAAAATATTAGCGTTTGCTATTATTCTATCCGTCCATTGAAACTTAGGAACTTTCATGAAACTAGGATAAGAATAAGATGGCAGATGCCTACGTATAGCGTAGGTACATCTTATCTTTTGTAGTTTCGGGTATCCTAAGACCTCAATGGACAAAGGCATAAAAGATGTTATCTACGCTTCTTTTATGCTGAGGGACTTAGGATACCGCTTTCTCTTTTATCTTTCCTTTAAAAGAATTGCTTTTTAATTATTAACTAAATTATATCAATATGAAGAAGCTAGTTTTATTTATGGCATTGCTGGTTGCAACATGCGGTATGAGTTATGCTCAGTCAGTTAAAGAACAAGCAAAACATCGTAAGGAATTAAGAAGTGTATTGAAAGAAAAAGCTTCTAAAGATGCTAAAAAGGAGGCGAAAAATTATAAAAAAGAAGGATGGGTTGTATCTCCTGGAGCCTTGCCACTAGAAAAACAATTGGATAGGGCATACATGATGGAAATTGAACTTGATGATGAGGGATATCCTAAATATATAATTGGTGTTGCTCAAAGTATTGGTGGAAATTATGATGGGGCAAGAATGCAAGCTTTGGAATTATCGAAACAGAATTTGGCAGGGCAGATTCAAACTGAAGTAACAGCTTTGATTGAGAATACGGTTGCTAATGAACAATTAGAAGAAGAACAAGCTGCGACTTTGACAAAAAGTATTATGGCTAGCAAAAACTTAATATCTCAAAGTATTGGACGGGTCGTTGTTATGGTAGAATGTTATCGAACCCTTAAGAATAAAAATAAGGAAGTTTTGTTGCGTGTTGCCTATAATAGCGATATGGCAAAGAAGGCAGCAATGAAGGCCATAAAGAAGGATTTGGAATCTAAGGGGAATGAGCTTCATAATAAACTAGATGAATTATTGGGATGGTAAATATTTTGTAATAGCATAATAAACGTTAAAAATTATTTAGACATGAAAGTTAATAAAGTTTTATTGCTTATAGCAATGATTAGCTTTTGTTTTATAGGAGCTAATGCACAGGTTAAAAAGGAGTTTGAAGGTGAAATAGTCTATCGTAATTTTGAAAACCATAGTAAAATGGTGCGTCGTTTCTCCTCTGGTATGGCATATAATGGTGCAAGAACTGTACGTGTTATAATGAAGGGAGCTAATATGCATATAATTGATGAATCTTTGCAAATGCATACATTGTTGCTTCCAGAACAAAGTAAAGTGATTTTATATAGTGATTGTCTTGAAAGGGGAATGGAATTCTCTTTCGATGCTTATGTTAATAATTATATGATGTCTTGTTCTCCTGACCCTCGATATGTTTCAGGTGTAAAACAAGAAAATAAATATACCATGAATAAAGTATCACAAGGAGAATTTAATGGTGAAATCTGTGACATTTATAAAGTAGATGTGGAAGCTATTTTGCAGGCAGGTGAAACTGTACATCATTCAGAATTATGGGTGTCCTCTAAATATGACATATATAAGTGCTATTGGTATTTCCTTAATGGGATTCAAGCTCCTGGAATTGTTCTTAAAAGAACATTGGAAACCAATGGAAAGGTTCCTATTTTTGGTAAAATGAATTCTTTCGTTGCTTCTGAAGTCCAGGAGATTAAAGAACGTTTGGTCTCTGATGATGAAATGAGCGTTCCGAAAAATTTTGAGATCAAAGTCTCTGATTCACCTTTCAAGGTTGTTGGTTTAATGAAAGATACAAAAAAATATCTTAAAAAGAAAAAGATGTATCCGGGAGATGCTGAAAAGGATTTAGATGTGACTTTTAAAATTGAAGAAGAATGGGAATTCTAAGACTAAAGTGTCTTTTTCTTATAATGGTTGTAGCATCAATACAGATGCTGCAACCATGTTGTGCTCAAATAAAAGAGGACTACGAATATGAAAGAGCATCATTGTGCATGATGTTGATAAAGCATCATGAAAAAAAATTCGGGAATGAGATTCAATATGTGTTCTCTCGCATGCAAGTTCCAATGCGGTTTAATGATCATGATTTAGGAGTTCGTCTTGTTAGTTTTGCCAGTGAACGTAAACAATTGGATAATATAAAGTCTTTCATTCAGCAAGTTAATTTGGGGAAAAGATGTATTTCTAAATGGTTTAATAGGAATAAAGCCTCGGGATTGATGGATATGGAGCTCATCAAAGAACGAGGCTTATATAATGCGACACTTGGCGATGTGAATGTCGCGCGAAATCAAATTAGGGGATTGGCTTTATTGGAAGATGCCGGTGAAATGTTGATTGGGAATACCTATCTTGTGATGAATGATATTACATATGTAGATCATTCAACAGGATGGAATATATTTAAGGATGTCATTAATTTTACAAAGAATATAACGGATATTTGGACAAAAGATAATGTCTCTGATGCGGATAACCCCTTTGTTAATTCGGATTTGTCATCTATAAATGCTACGCTAGACGATATAAAGGGTTTTCGTGTTAAAGTTAAAACATATTTGTTTAAATTGAAATGGAATAATGAAATCGCAAATCAATTTTATAATATGTTTTATATTGATTCGGAGAATCCTGATCCGGCTAAATTTTCTGCATTTAAGTCTGAAAATGAATTGTTTGAGATGGAATATGTCGGTATGGTTGAAAATACAAGTACAAAAGCCTCATTGAATGGAGTAACAACAAACGAACAACTTATAACTAAAGTGTGTACGCGTGCTTTAGATAAAAATATTGCAGATTTACAACATGAATTTGAGGATTTTCGAATAAAAGCACCTATCGTAAATATTTCACCGATACAAGTGCAAATTGGCCTAAAAGAAGATGTTTCTGAATCATCGAGATTTGAAGTGCTCGAAAGACGCATAAAAGATGATGGAAGGGTAGAATATAAGAGAGTTGGAATTGTAAAACCCGTAAAAGATAAAATTTGGGATAATAGATTTATGTCGATTGAAGAAAATGCTTTGAACTCTAATTTATTATATACCGAATTTGTAAAAGTTAGTGGGTCAGATTTCTATCCTGGCATGTTTATTCGTGAAATAAAATAAAATTAATATGACATGGTAATATTTAAAACCTTATATCTGGCATTATTTGTAAACATGCTGCCATCAATGTGTATTATCGATAATAGTCTTGGAAGTGACACTCTTGTTCCTGAATATGAAATATCTTGTGCTGGGTATGGTGTGGAAGGGACATATTTGGCAAAAGTCTCAGTACTTTTACCGAAACCTAATGAAAAGGTTTTAGAGAATTTGAGAATGGCGGCCGTTCATGGAGTGATATTCAAAGGATTGCCGGCTTCTATAAATTGTGATGGATATAGACCTTTTGTCTCAAATCCTGATGCCCTGAAGAATAATGCAGATTATTTTCAGTCTTTATTCTCGGATTCGTATATGTCTTCATATTATGCATCTGTTTTGGAAGGTACATTGAATGTATTAAAGATTAAAAAGAAGTTGTATAAGATAACAGCTACAGTCTCAATAAAGAAGGATTCTTTGAGACGAAAACTAGAACAAGATGGTATTATTAAAGGATTTAGCGATTTATTTTGATGATGAAAAGTAGAATTGTTATATGGTTATTATTTTGCGGATTTCTGCAAATAGCTAATGCCCAAATGATGAAACCTAGTGTGATGGTTGTGCCTAGTGATACTTGGTGTAAACACAATGGTTATTTAGTTGAAGATGGCAATGAAACATATCCGGATTATCAGAAAGCTATTACAAACGATATGAATCTATTGAGTGTAATATCGATGATAAATACGATAATGAGTGATAGAGATTTTCCTTTGGAAAATTTGGAAACTGTTTTAAAAAACTATAAGACAGAAAACGTGGAGAGGGCTTTATATACAGCCAAAGATGGTAGTGTGTTACGTTCTAATCCATTAGATGACTTGTATCGTAATGCTCTTACGGATATTGTGATACAAATTACTTGGAGTGTAAATTCCACGGGGCCTAAAAAGAGTATTAATTTAAATATGCAAGCATTGGATTCGTATACTAATGTGCAAGTGGCCGGAGTGGAATGTAATGGAACCCCTTCTTTTTCTACTAATATTTCAGTTCTGTTAGAGGAAGCTTTAAGAAGTCGTATGGATTTGTTTTGTGAAAGATTAGTGCAGCACTTTTTGGATGTAAAAGAAAAAGGAAGGGACATAAGTATTGATGTTTGTTTGTCGGAATCTGCTGATTTTGATTTTACGACAGAATATGGAGATTATGAATTGTCGGAGATAATAACAAATCTGATAGCTAAAGAATGTGTTGGGTATAAATTTAGTAGGGCACCTTCAACAGAATCAATGTTGCGTTATAAGAGTGTAAGAATTCCTGTTATTGATTCTAATGGTATTCCTATGGATGCCTATGGATTTGGACGGAATATTGCCAGAAAATTGAAAAAAGAACCATATAATATAACAACGAAAGTTGTGTCTAAAGGTTTGGGTAAAGCCGTTTTAATTGTAACTAATGAATAAAATATGATGATAAAAGTTAGGTTATTAGGAGTTTTTATTGCTGCCTTTTTGTTTTGTTTGTCTCTGAATGCTCAAGATTCAATATCTGTTGATTTCTCTGTTGTAATTCCTGAGACAGTAAAACTGTCTCAGGTTCAACGTGCAGAATTAAGACTGAAGATGGAAACTGTTATTGCAAGAACTAATTTATCTGGAGATTCTGAAAATACTCCGTTTGTAATTGTTCCAAATGTTACAATTGGTGATGTTAAGAATACTGGAGGTGGAATAAATCCGATAAAATTAGTACAAGGTGAATTGCATGTTTTTGTGAAAAATCGTTATGATGGCACTATCTATCATGAATTGACGATGCCCTTGCAAAAGACTTTGCAAGGAGGTGCAGATAAAGACGAAATGTTGCAGCTTATAAAAAGCATACAACCGAAGGATAGTAGATTTGTCCGATTTATGAAGACTGCAAAAAAAAGAATATTGAAAAGGTATCAAGATAAGGAAATAGTTTTACCGTAAATGGGTGTAAGTATGAATGTAAAACATTTGATAATTAGTTTATGTCTTTGTTTGTTTCCTGTCTCTCTCTTTTCACAAAATGTTATTGAGCGTAGCATGAAAAAGAGGCCTGAGTGGGTAGGAACTACTATGCAAGGATATTTGATTGTTTCAGCATCGGCGAATGAACTTGAGTATGCAAAACAAAAATGTTTGACTTCAATTAAAGTACAAATGTTGGAGTCAATAGCTCAGAATGTTGAATACTCAACAGAAACACTCATAGAACAGATAACTCAAAATCAAAATGTAGAGACAAATATTGCATTTACGCAAAAAGGGAAAACAACAATTGTGAATTTACCATATTTGACTGGTATATCTTTGTCGAAAGCCGAAGCTTCATATTGGGAATTATGTTATGATAAAGAAACGCAAGAACGCTTCTATACATTTTCTGTATTATATCCATATCCAGAAAGGGAGTATCAATCTTTAAAAAAGGACTTTGAGAAGATGGATGGAGAAATGGTTGATATGGTCAAGGGATGCGAAATGCGAATACAAAGGCAAACAAATCTCGATGATGCAGAAAATGATTTTGTTAAACTGAATTTAGCAAAAGAGTATTTTTTTGATAAAGCACGTATATTATGGGTTGATAGTATAATAGAGTTATACAAGAGATTCTTTTCTAATATTATGGTTGATAATGAACTCGTTAGTGATAATTGCTATAGATGCTATTTAAAGAACAATGGCGTATTATTGTCGTGTTCAGTTGTTCCTCGTCTGAAGTCTGAATGTGCGACGGATGTAAAATGTGTCATAGATAAAGGAGTGTATTTGGTAACATTTTCAAATGAAGATTGTATCGAAGATGAACATAATTATATTGAATTGAACTTTCGATTCTCGTTGTGTAATATAAAACATAAATTGTATTTTTGATTAACAGAAAATGTTATGAGGGGTAAGGTCTTTATATTGTTATTTATCTTAAGTTTAGTGAATGGTAGAGCTCAATCTGTTGATTTGGTTGAGAGGTATAAAGAATTCCAGAAACAAGTAAAGGAAGATTATGATGATTTTCGCATGCAAATGAATTTAAAGTATATAGAATTCATGGGCAAAGCGTGGAAACTGTATAAATCGTATCCACCTATTCCTCGTCCGCAAGAAAAAGATATTGAACCTATAGAATTTGAACGAAAAGACAGACTGGATAATAAAAAATCAGGGAAGGCAAAACGAGGAGACGATGATTATGATTTAAGGGATGATAATAAAATCGCTGTTAAACATGATGAAAAGTTGACGCCGTTTATAAAAGAAGGTCAAGGTATTGATGATGAGGATAAAGAACTGAAATTTGATGAATTGATTACTGTACCAGTTATAGACTCACAGCCTAAACCTGTGGTTCCAATAAAGGAAAAAGAACATGATGGTGAAAAGATTTCGTTTCTTTTTTATAAACTTAGATGTGATGTTAGATTGAATCCTCGTTTAAAATTTAAATTAAAGGGGGTGAACGAAAGGGATGTAATGGAATGTTGGAAAACATTAACATCTATGAAATATGACAATGCTATTAGAGACTGTTTGTTGTTACGTGCACAATATAACTTATGTGATTGGGCGTATTTGTTGATGCTTGAAGAATTGTCACATACGTTTCTAGGAGAAAACACCAATGAGGCAACGTTATTAATGGCCTATCTATTTAGTCAATCAGGTTATAAAATTCGTCTTGCGATAGATTCTGGACGCTTAAGGTTGCTGTTTGCTTCTGAACATTTGATTTTTGACAATAGCTATTTCGTTATTGGGGATGAAAAATTTTATACATATAAGTATAAGCCTGAAATGACGTATGTTTGTGAGGCGTCTTATCCTTCGGAAAAACCATTGTCTTTATTTTTTAAAGATGGTATGATTTTAGGAAAAGATCTGAGTGAAAACCGTGTTTTGCAGTCTAGAGCTTTTCCTGAATTGTGTGTTAATATAAATACAAATAAAGAATTGATTGATTTTTATGGTGGATATCCTAATTCTAAACTTGGTGAAAATCCTGTATCAAGATGGGCAATTTATGCAAGTGCTCCAATGAATAAGGATACTAAAGCTCAATTATACCCCCAGTTGATACACACAATTAGTGGAAAAAGTATTTTGGAAAAAGTTAATATGTTGTTGAATTTTGTTCAAACTGCTTTTGTCTATAGATATGATGATGAAGTATGGGGAGGAGACCGTGCTTTCTTTGCAGAAGAAAGTCTCTATTATCCGTATTGTGATTGCGAAGACCGTTCTATCTTGTTCAGTCGCTTGGTGCGTGATTTATTAGGGCTGAAGGTTATTTTAGTGTATTATCCTGGTCATTTAGCTACTGCTGTTCATTTTACAGAAGAAATAAAGGGCGATTATATTATTCTTGATGATAGAAAATATGTGGTATGCGACCCTACTTATTTGGGTGCATTTGTGGGAGAAACGATGTCAGGTATGGATAACTCAACTGCTAAAGTAATATTATTGGAATAATTGTAATAGCGTATTCTTTTAACTCATATATTGAATTTTTGTAGTGTAATTATAGACTGAATATTAACATGAGAAACTTTTTACACGTTTTGCTCTTGGCAATGACGGCATGTTGCTGGAGTTGTTCGGGAGGTGGAGAGGATGTTCCTACACCTACACCTACACCCACACCTACTCCGAAACCGGAAGAGAAACCTAAGATTGAGCTGACAACAACAGTTCCCGT
The DNA here is from genome assembly GCA_017466635.1 of Bacteroides sp. Taxonomy (GTDB): domain Bacteria; phylum Bacteroidota; class Bacteroidia; order Bacteroidales; family Bacteroidaceae; genus Phocaeicola. Next base: position 20,918 of record JAFTTU010000057.1, on the reverse strand, counting down.
TGCACCGCAAGAAGGCGGATCGGCTACGATTACATTCACTTCTACTGAAGCATGGATCATCGATGTTACCGAAGGACGTGCCGTATCATGGTGTAGTGTAACACCAACTAGCGGTAGCAAGGGAACTAACACATTGACTATCAAAACAACAGCCAATGACACTTACGATGAACGTAATGCCAAGGTAACCATCAAGGCAGGGACAACTACCCAATTGTTCGTCGTTACTCAAAAGCAGAAAGATGGTTTGACCGTTACTTCTAATAAAGTAGAAGTGGGTGCTGAAGGTGGTGATATCGCTATCGAAGTGAAAGCCAATGTAAAGTATGAATATGAAATAGAAAAAGCTGCTCAATCATGGATTGCAGGTGGCTCTCGAGCATTGACTGCTTCTACCATCAAGCTGAAGGTGGCTGAAAATGAAAACACTTCCAAGCGTGAAGGTAAGATTACCATTCGTAGTGGTGAATTGTCTGAAACAGTAACCGTCTATCAGGAAGGTAGTAAGCCAACTCTTGTATTGACTCAGAATGAATATACAGTAGCTAGCGAGGGTGAAACCATCAAGGTGGAATTGAAGAGCAATGTCAATTATGATATCCAATTGCCTAGCGTGGATTGGATAAAGGAAAGTTCTTCTCGTGCCATGTCTGTCGCAACTCATTATTTCGAAGTGGCTTCGAATGAAGGATATGATGCCCGTTCTGCTGAAATCCTTTTTGTCAATAAAGAAAATGGTCTTTCTGAAAAGGTAACAATCAACCAGATGCAGAAGGATGCCATCATCGTGGCTAAGAATGAATATACCGTAGATGCAGCAGGTGGTGAATTGAAGTTTGAAGTGAATGCCAATGTAGATTTCAAGGTAGAAACATCTGTTGATTGGATGAAACAGAATACCGAAAGCCGTGGATTGGAAGCGAAACCATTAAGTTTTACCATTGCTGAGAATACAGCTGATAAAGCTCGTGAAGGTGTGATTACCATTTCATCGGGAGAACTGAAGCAAGAAATCAAAGTGATACAGAAAGCGAAAGGAAAAACAGAAGGGAACATTAATGATATGAATGTAATACCATGGTAAAAAAGGAGGTCAATATGAATAAGAGTATAAGTTTATTGACAGTGTTCATTTCACTCATCATATTTAGTTGTATAGATGATGATATTATAGAAAGAAATGGTGATATTCGTGTAACAGCTTCTTTCCCAGAGTCTCGTTTATATTTTGTAGACGAAGATTCAGTTGTACGAGTGAATTGGAATAAAGACGACGAAATTCGATTAGTTACTGATAAACAATTTAATTTGACATATATTGCTCAATATGAAGGCAGTATTACAGAGTTCACACCCGCTACAATAAGTGATAAGTTGGATTATAACAATGACAAAGTATATGCATATTATCCTTATTATAGCGGTTCACAGTCCAAAGTGGTGCAACTTCCATGGACAAATACACAAAATTACGTAGATGGTCCCGGGAAATACGACTTTATTTATGCATCGAGTAAAATTGAAGGCAATGAACTGAATTTTCAATTCAAGCACATTTTTGCCTTTCTTGAAATCGTTCTTCCCGTAGAAATACTTTTGGATACAAATGATGAAAGAAAGCGTGGACTAAAAATTTCTTCGACAGAAGACTTATGCAATAGTATTGCGTTCTTTGATTTAGAGAAAGAAGAATTGATGAAAGAAACAGAAGTGAATCAGGTGGTTTATATTATACCCTCAGACTCAGTACTGGAAAATAAACAAGAAATATCCTGTTATGTCGCCATTCTTCCTCAATCCAAAGAAGCTGAAATAGAAATTAGCTTGTATGCAAACACGTTTGCAAGCTCGGAAAATATTGATAATGGAAAATCGGGAGACCTCTTGATAAAGAAGCCAGCGCCTGAAGGTGGCTTTAAAGCAGGCAATGTCTATACCATATATTTAGACGAAAACCAAAGTTTGCAAGAAAGAGAATTGGAACTCGATGCCCTAAGAGCTTTATATGATGCAACCGATGGCGACAATTGGAAAGACAATACGAATTGGTTTAGTGATAAACCTCTGTGGGAATGGTATGGCCTACGAACACATGGCCCAGAAAACAAAGTTTACTATATTGATTTACAGAATAACAATTTAAAAGGACATATTCCTAACGAAATTGGAAATCTGAAGGATTTGGAATTTATATGGCTTAATGACAATGAATTAACGGGAACAATTCCTAATACGTTTTTCCGAAATGAAAAATTGAGATCGGTATTTTTACAAAACAACAAATTAGAAGGAAAGCTTCCTGAAGAGATTAATATTCCATTTGTAAGCTACCTCTACCTTTATAATAATATGTTGACTGGTACTTTGTCTGAGTCATGGCTTAAGCAAGATAATTTGAGGGATTTTAGAATATATAATAATAAATTACGTGGAGTTATTACAGACAAGATGGAAATGTCTGAAGCATGGCTAGATAGATGGCCTGTGGAAATGATTTATTACCAACAACCAGGTTATGGCTTTGACAATATCTACGCATCAACAGATTTTTCAAAAGACGGAACTGTTATCACCTTACAGTCTCATTCAAAGGGAAATGGCATCAAAATTGTTTTTACGGGTGATGGCTTTTCTGACAGACTTATTGACAATGGTTATTTTGAGTCAGAAATGAGAGAAGCCATGGAAATGTTCTTTTTAGCAGAACCATTCAAAACATTCCGTGAATATTTTGATATATATGCTTATGTTGCTGTTTCCGAGAACGAAATAATTGGTAAAAATACAGTTTGGGGATTTACATTTGATGCATACGACAAAGATACATTTTATCCAACTCTCGATGAGAGTAGTACGAAAATTAGAATGGCATTAAGCAAACATCCATTGTTTATAGATGAAAAAAACTTAACGATAGGTCATATTCTTAATTCAAACACGAATTTCGGAGCAGAAGCCTATGTTGGATATGACGGAAAATGGGGATTCGCACGTGTGAATAAAGACAACTATGCAGGTACAGCTGTAATTCATGAAATTTGTGGTCATGCTTTTGGAGGGTTTGAAGATGAAAACGTTTTGGATGGATACGGAGATAATGAATTATATGAAACGACGAAAAAACTAATAAAAGAACATTGGCATCCCAAAGGAGCCAATCTGAACATTGATGTAACAAACAATCCAGACAGTGTCTTATGGGCACCTTTTCTTCAAGATGAAAGATATAAGAGTGAAGGTATTTCAATTTATGAAGGTGCATTGTATCATTTTGGGAAAGGTGTATACAGAGCAAGTAAGGGAGGCGTGATGCATGGAGGCATGAGCTTTACTTCAAAGTTTAACGCCCAATGTCGATGGGTTATATATCAACGTATTATGAGATTGGCTGGTGAAGAATATAGCTTTGAGTCTTTTTTGGAATACGATGCTGTAAATAGAGCCTATTATGATAGCTTGCCTACAGATTGGTTACAACATAATAACGAAAGCAAATATGAGATTAAGGTTCCTTACCGTTAAATGATACTAATGGTCTCTGCGATTCTTTAATTAGAGATAGAATCGTGGAGACCATTAGAGGTATAGAGCGACTTTAGTCTGGATGTTCATTGTAACTTATTGAGGCTCGGTTGAAATGAACTTCCGGACGATATGAAGGTGAGTCTTGTCTCTATAAAATTGTCAGGTCAGAAGTTGGAACCGCAATTGGTTATAATCAATATTGCGAAAACAAAGATACTATAAACAAACAACAATCGTGAGAATTATTAATAATAATTATAGGTGCAACTAATGTAAAATTATTAACTTTGCATAGAAATCAATAGGAAACTATTATGTCTGAGAAGGAAATGAATTCATACAGATTTGGTACAGGTCAAGAACCTACTGATGAAATGCTGGAACAAGTAATGAAAGAGGTTGCTCAAGAGGCTCGAGAAAGCAGCAAAATAGCGGTTGATGCTCATTTTGAACAAATGAGACGTAATATTGCGTCACAGAAAGCGCAATGGGCAGAACGAATAAACAGCATTATCCATGGTTAAGGAAGGGCATAAACCGGAACTGATTATTATAGCTGGGCCTAATGGTTCGGGCAAAACTTCTGTGACTAAAAGATTCCTTCATCATGAATGGGCGGAAGGTACGACTTACATCAATCCCGATGAAGTGGCTAATGAAATGTTTGGTGACTGGAACTCTCGGGAAGCCGTGCTTAATGCTGCCAATTATTGTGCGGAATGGAGAGAAAGATGTTTGAATGAAAGGACAAGTTTTGTTTTTGAAACGGTAATGTCTGCCATTGATAAGGTTGACTTTATTGCAAGGGCCAAGAAGAAAGGTTTTTTCATTCGATTGTTCTTTATTTCGACCGCAAGTCCGACTATCAATGCAGCAAGAATTGCTGACAGAGTGATGAAAGGTGGGCATGATGTTCCTATTACCAAAATCATATCAAGGTATTTTAAATCCATTGAAAATTGCAAGGCAGTTTCTTCTATCGTTGACCGCCTTTATGTATATGACAACTCCATCGACGGAGAAGAAGCAAAGATACAATTTCGGTTAGTGAATGGTGTCATGGGTAAAATGTATGTTACCGATGTACCTGAATGGGCACAAGCCATATTACCTGACACCGATGAAGCGCAATTTTAAGCTTCATCCTTCTTCGCTGCTTCAATCATCCTTCCAATCTCTACTAAAATCAAGCGGATTTTCTCTTCGGCTTCGGGAGGGAAGTCCGTTTCAGTTCGTCTTTCTTCTAGCCAAAGGAGGTCGTCGATGCATCGTTCTGCTTTTAGCATCTGGAAGAGGGGGAGAAGCTGATGGGCTATGGCGGTGGCGCTTGGCATGTCCTTTTCTTCCAAGGCTTGTCGAAGCCTTTCTTGTTTCTTCCGGGTTTCTTTGATGAAGGTATGCATGATTTCGTTGGTGGCTTCCGTGTCGTCCATCGAGAAAGCGGTGAAGGAGGAGAAGTCGAATGAGGTGGTTGGTGGACATACCTTGGCGATGACGTCCAGAAGTTCTTTTTGCGTGAAGGGCTTGTGGATGCATCCGGCAAATCCATGCGAGCGGAAATGGGCATCGTCCATGTCGTTTCGGGCGGTGAGGGCGATGACGGGGAGTTCCTTGTTCGTCTGACGGACGGCTTTCAGTAAGTCGAAGCCGTTCATGGCGGGCATTTGGATGTCCGTCAGAAGGAGGTCGAAATGTGATTCTTGCAGATGCTTGAACACCTCGTCGGGATGATGACAACATGTGACCGAGAGGTTCGGATGCTCCAGCATGGCGGATGTGAGCTGGAGTTGCAGACGGTCGTCATCAATTAGCAGAAGTCTGGATGTAGGCACGGAAGGGATGTCGGAAATGGTGGCTTCCGTGCTTCTTTCCAATGGAAGGACGACCTCGAATCGGCTTCCCTTGTTCGGCTCGCTTGTGAGGTGTATCTCTCCTTTCAATAGATGTACAAGCTTCTGTGTGATGGCTAGTCCCAAACCGAATCCTTCTTCGCCTTGGGCATTCTTCAGACGGGTGAATTCCTGGAATATCTTGTCTTGTTCTTCGAGCGAAATGCCGCGTCCCGTGTCGCTCACGGCAAATGTCAGGAGGTTTTCTTTCCATGATACTTGCAAGGCGATACATCCTTCGGACGTGAATTTCAGAGCATTCGACAGGAGATTCTCCGTGATTTGGCGGATGCGGAACGGGTCGCCATGGAAGGTGCCTTCCAAAGTCGTGTCGCATTCGTATCGGAACTTCAGATGCTTGGCTTCGGCCATCGGCTGATAGCTGATGTATAAGGTGTCGAAAAGTTCCTTCGGATGAAAGGGTGTCGGGTGGATGTCCATCTTGTCGGCATCGAGGCGATGGTAATCCAGGAGCGAATTGACCAGCTGAAGCAGGTGATTGGCGGAACTTTGCATGTTTGCCAGGTAGAAGCGATGCCGGGCTTCTTGTGTGATTCGCTCCAATAAGTCCGTATAGCCGAGGATGGAACCGATGGGCGCTTTGATGTCGTGCGTGATGGTGAGCATCAGCTTTTCACGGGCTTCGAGCAAGTCTTCCGCCTGTTGCTTGGCTTTCTCCAGTTCCAGACGGTAATGGTTGCTTCGGGTGATGTCTCGGGTGATGATGGTCAGGAAGACGATGACCAGCAATACGGATATGATGGCGATACCTGCCACGATACGGGCCGAATGATGGCGGATGCTTTCCCGCTCGGCTTGTTGATGGCGGAGGATGGCTTGTCCTTCGTCCTCGATGGTGGCAAGCAATTGATGGACCTTTCCGTTCAGCTCCAGGCTATTGAGACGGAGATGCTGGATGCGGTTGTTGAGTTTCCTTTGTTGTTTTTGTTGGGTGTCCGCCACTCGGCTTTGCACGTCCTTCAGGAGGGTGACGATGGTGTCCGTAGGATTATAGCTTTCGGTGATGGTGTCGGTGTATTCTTCCTGAATGGTATCGTTCACGACGGTGGAATCCTTCTTCGATGGAGCGAAGACTTCGCCCAACCGGCGTAGGAAGCTCTTGGGTTTCTGACGGACGGTGTACGACTGGGTGCGTGTCACCACTTTCCGACGGACGTGGGAGAGGTTGAGCAAGGAATCCTGCTCGTTGATGAGGGCTTCGATTTGTTGCCGGTAGAGGACATCTGTATCGCTTTGCCGGATGGCATAGAGCAAGTTACGCATGTTCCTTTCCTTTTCCGCCAAGAGGAGCGAAACGGTATCCAGGCGCAGAAGCTGGAGATTGTCGCTCAATAGGGTACGGAGTGAATCTACGGCGTCGGAGGCACGGAGCATGGCTTCCTTGTAGGCCGTGTATTGTCCCAATTGCCCGATGCTGAGTGATTGGCCGATGATTTCCGCCTGGTTCAGTTGGTTGGTGATTTCGTTGGTCGTACGTCTCCGGTGGCTCAATATCGTGTCGGTGTCGTCTGCACGGGTCAGCGAGTGCATCCCGGTGTAAACGTAACCGATGGTGGCTATCAGGAGGATGGTCAGGAGAAGATAGCCAAGGGCGATTTTGAGTTGGGTGGATAGTCGGGGCATGATATAATAACGTTAGGTCATCTGATTTGTTTCCGGAACCTTCCCCAGAACATCAATCCGGCACTCGTCAATCCGAACGGGAAGGAAAGCCAGATGCCCGTCAGACCCCAATCGAAGACGAATCCGAAGAGGTAGCCTGCCGGAAGGGAGATGATGAAGTATGCGATGAAAGCAATGTACATCACCGGTTTTACGTCGGCAATTCCACGGAGGGCGTTCGAGTAATTGCATTGCATCCCGTCTCCGAATTGGTAGATGATGAACGGGACGATGAGGCTTGCTACCATGAGGGTTACTTGGTTGTTGTCTGTAAACCATCCTCCGATTTCGTTCTTCAATAGATATAGAGGTATAGAGACGCAGATGGCCATCAGGAGGATGATGTGGAAGCCTGCCGAGGCGGAATGGTGTACGGCTTCGGTATCCTTTTGCCCATGGAAATAGCTCACTCGTACGGCAACGGCCGCGGCCATGCCATAATACATCATGTATCCCAACTGACCGATGGTGAGCATCACCTGATGGGCGGCCAGGGCGATGGCGCCCAACCAACCTACCATGATGGTGGCGAGGGAGAAGGAGGCGGTTTCCATGCCCATTTGTAAGCCTACGGGCCATCCGAGCTTGTTCAGTTGGAGGAAGTCGGATTTGTTCAATTTCCCAGATAGGAATCCTTCTTTGTAAGGTTGGTATCGCTTGCCGGTGAAGAAGATGATAGCGAAGGCCAGAAGCATCATGATGCGCGATGTCAAAGTGGCGACACCGGCTCCCAACAAGCCCATTTCCGGGAATCCGAAGTGTCCGTAAATCAATACCCAATTGCCGAAGATGTTCAGGACATTTCCTCCGATGAGAAGCCACATGGGTGTTTTCGTGTCCGTGATTCCGTCGGCAAATTGCTTGAAAGCATTGAAAAGCATGACGAATATCAACGAGATGAGCAACACGATGTAGTATGGTCTCATCAAGGGAAGCAATTCTTCCGGTTGGCCCAGCCGATGGATGTTGAGGTAGAGCGCTCCCATAACTAGGGTGAGCATGATACCTATCAGTCCATTGACGAGGAGGGCATTCTTCAGGGTGCGTCCCACGGCCTTTTGCTCGCCTTGTCCGAAGAGGCTTCCCACAATCGGGGTGAGGCCATAGGAGAAGCCCGTGGCGAAGATGATGGCCAGATTGAACATGTTGTTCACAAAGCTGGCTCCGGCTAGATCTTCGGTGCTATGGTGGCCTATCATCAGGGTATCGGCAAAGCCCAGGACAATCATGCCTAACTGGCCAATGACGATGGGTAGACCGAGTTTGAATAACGCTTTATAATGGGTGGGGTTTATCATTTCTTTGCTTTGTAATACAATACCGAACAATTCTCCCGTACGAAGGTTTGCTTTGCCACTTCCTTGATGCGTTCAGCGGTGACGGAGCGGTACTTTTCCACTTCGTGGTTGATGTCTTCCGCTTGTCCGATGAGTTCGAAGAAGGCCAGGTTGGTGGCTACATTCAGGTAGTTGATATTGCTGAAGATTTGCTCGCTTTCGTAACGGTTCTTTACTTTCTCGATTTCCTCTTCATTGATGGCTTCCGTCTTCATGGCTTCGAGTTCCTTCCATACGGCTTCCTCGGCTTCTTCGAGGGTGATGCCCGGTGCTACCTTGCCCACCACATAGAACATGCCCGCATCGATGCTGCCCGAAATGTAGGCATCCACACTTCCGAAGATTTGCTTCTCGATGACCAAGTGCTGGATGAGTCGGCTCGAACGGCCGGCGCTCAGCAGGTCGCTCAACATGTCGTACACATGGTAGTCGGGATGCAATCGGTCGCACTTGTGGAAAATCAGGTGAAGGGCATCTACCGGAACATTGCGTTCCACGGTAAGTCTGCGTTCTTCGGTCTGCTCGGGTTCCACGGGGAGTTGGCGAGTTTTCACGTCACGCTTGGGAATCGGTCCGAACCATTTCTCGGCCAAGGTCACGGTGTCTTCGAACGAGATGTTGCCCGTTACCGCGAGGATAGCATTGTTCGGAGCATAGAAGCGGAAGAAGAAATCCTTCACTTCGTCTAGGGTGGCGTTCTCGATGTGGCTCGGTTCCTTGCCGATGGTTGGCCATTGGTAGGGGTGAACCTTGTAAGCCAGTCCTCTCACCAGGTGTCCTACATCGCCGTAAGGTTGGTTCAGGTTGCGTTGCTTGAACTCTTCGATGACCACATGACGTTGCACTTCTAGACTCTTTTCGTTGAAGTCGAGCGAGAGCATCCGGTCGCTTTCCAACCAGAATCCCGTTTCCACATTCTGACGGGGGAGGGTAATGTAGTAGTTGGTGATATCGTTGTTGGTCCACGCATTGTTCTCTCCACCGGCGTTCTGCACGTGGGTGTCATAGTCCGGAATGTTGACCGAACCACCGAACATCAAGTGCTCGAAGAGGTGGGCAAAGCCCGTGTGCTCGGGGTGTTCGTCTCGTGCTCCCACATTGTAGAGCACGTTCAGTGCCACCATCTGGGTGTTCAAATCCTCGGAGTGGACGATGCGCAGGCCATTGTCGAGGGTATGTCGGTTGACGGTAATCATTCCAATACGGTCGCTTTCAGGATGCGTACGTTTTCTACCGGTCGGTCGGCCTTTCCGGTCTTGGTTCCCTCAATCTTTTCCACGGTTTCCATGCCCGATACTACTTGTCCGAATACGGTGTAGGCTCCGTCCAGATGAGGCGCTCCACCGATGGTGCTGTATGCAGAGAGCTGTTCCGGTGTGAACATGAACGGTTCTTCTTCCTTGTAGATGGCGTAAGCTTGAGCTTCGAGGCTATCCTGGAGTTCGAGGAGGGCATCCTGGTCGTTGGCCTTCTTGAGCTTGTAGATTTCCTTCATGTGCTTGCGTGCCAATTGGTTGAAGATGGTGTCCATGCGGGCGTTGTTCTTCTGTCCCGCCATATCGAGGAGCTGCGATTCGCGGAACTTGCGTCCGGTCACGATGTAGAACTGGCATCCTGATGAGGCGCGTTCCGGGTTCACGTCGTCTCCCATACGGGCAGCCGCCAATGCACCTTTCTTGTGGAAGAACTTCGGCACGAATTCTGCCGGGATGGTGTAGCCCACATCGCCACTACCCAAATGGGCTGTATCTGCGGCGTTCTTGCTTTCCGGGTCGCCTGCCTGAATCATGAATTGGCGGATGACGCGGTGGAAGAGGGTACTGTCGTATACACCTTCCTTGGCGAGCTTGATGAAGTTGTCGCGGTGCTTTGGAGTTTCGTTATACAATTCCACAACGATTTCGCCCATTGTGGTTTCGATTTTCACCTGGGTACGTTTTTCCATATCTGAAGATTTTTTTGAGCCGGCACCGCAAGCGGTAAATACCATAACGAGAGCGGCAAGAATGAGTAAAATGTTAGTTTTCATGGTTCTCTGGAAGTCGTTTTATTGAGTATACAAAGATACGTCTATTAAATTAGAAATGCAAGTATTTTTGAATGTTTTTTTAGGGAATGTTTATTAAGTAGGAAGAGACAACATGAAGATAGTGGCAGATGGCGGATGGCAGTTTTTTTAAAAGTGAAAAGAATCAAAAATACCCGCTATATTAATTTTAATTATATATATAATATATAATTAAAATTTTTACGCACTTTTTTATTAAATTCATTTAATTGCCATCTGCCATCTGCCATCTTGATTTATCAAATACTCATGTTCGATGTAAGCGCTTACAACTGCCTTCGTAAGCGCTCAGGCACCCTCGTGAGAGCACTCACGTAGATAAGTTAAACAAAATGAAATCAACCATAATCCCGATAAATTTGTTTATGTTTGCATAAACGTAACGAAAAATGACTCCTCAAGAAGACCCCGTTATAGCAGCTACGCCTCGGAAAAGACGATGGTGGTTGTGGCTCATCGCCTCGCCATTCCTCTTGTTTCTGTTGGCTATTGTCTTGCTCTATCTGCCTCCGGTACAACGGTTTGCGGTAGATAAGGCATCGGCTTTTGCATCCCGTTCTACCGGCTTGGATATCTCGGTCGGAAGGCTTGCTTTGCGCTTTCCGCTCGACTTGGTGGTAAGCGATGTGCTGGCCGTTGATACCTTGAAAAGAGATACCCTTCTCTCGCTCGAACGGTTGAAGGTAGAGCTCCGCTTCTGGAAGTTGCTGAAAAAAGAAATCGAGATAGAAGAAATTTCCATACGAAATGCCACCGTCGATACACGAGATTTTCTCGATGGAATGGGCATAAATGGACATTTGGGCGAATTGTTTTTGGAAAGCCATGGCGTGATTTTTTCGCCCGAGACGGCTCGTATTGACGAATTTTATGTAAAGAATTCGGATGTTGAAATCACGCTCGGAGAGTTGTCTGAGAGCGATACGACCTCTACCGCACCCGTCTATTGGAAGATTTTGCTCGATAAAATCAGTTTCGAAAACGTAGGCTTGGCGCTCAGGATGCCTCAAGATAGTCTGTATGTACGCACCAAACTCCCTAGAATTGCATTGAAAGACGGGGTTATTGACCTGAAAGAGTCGTCATATTTTATCCGGACGATGGCCGTCCATGAAGCAGACCTCTCTTACGATAGCGGAGTTGAAGCAGGACGATTGTCGGAGGAAATCATCGGCAAATCGTTGAACCCCAATCATTTGGATTTCAAGAATGTGGATTTGCAAGTCGACTCCGTTTATTATTGCGGACGCGATATCCGAGCCAAGATTGCCCGTTTCGACTGGGTGGAACGTTCCGGATTGGAGCTTTTGAGCACCGAAGGGCGCATTTGGGCGGACAATCATACCATCAACATCCCCCGTTTCGTAATGAAAACCACCGATTCTTCCTTCGATTTGCAGATCCGCATCGGTTGGGATGTACTTGAACTGAAGAAGTCGGGAGTGCTCTCAGCACGCTTGTTGGCCGAGATAGGCAAGGGTGATATGGTGAAAGTGGTGGGGGACATGGACCCCGAATTTGTCCAGAGTTATCCTTCCCTGCCTCTCCGCATTCTCACGGGAGTGGATGGGGACTTGAATCGTCTGCATTTGCGTACCCTATCGGCAGAGCTTCCCAAGGCTTTCAAGATGCAGGCGGAGGGTGATTTGTTGCATCTCACCGACAGTGCCCGTCGGGGTGGGGAAATCAATCTTTCTGCCGAATCCTTTGACATGCGCTTCTTGCGTCCGTTGACCGATGGGCAATTTGCCATCCGTAGAGGAACCAAGCTGGAAGGTATATTTACCATGGCAGGCACGAAGATGGGCGCCGATTTCCTTTTGAAGCAACCCGAAGCCCGAGCCAAGACCTTGGTGGACAGCACGCAATTGACCGTACATAACGATACCCTTTCCCTTGCAGAAGGATTCCAGATGCGTAGGGCAGCCCGACTCTATGCCCAGTACGACATGAGCAAGGATGCCTATTTGGCCGACTTCGTGGTGAACGAATTCAATGTGCATCAGTTCCTCCCGAAGGACTCGCTTTTCGATGTGTCGATGAACCTTCATGCCGATGGCGAAGGATTGGATTTATTTGCTCCCGAAACCTATTTCCACGTACAAGGAACCGTGGACAAGGTGCATTATACCAATTACCGGTTGGCGGGATATGACCTGATGGCATCGCTCGAAAACCATCAGCTCGATGCTACCCTCAAGGCGCGGAACTCCGCTATGGAAGTAGATGCCCGCCTCGATGCCAAACTGAAGCCCAACGATGTAGCCGCACACTTCACCATGCAAGTGCCCAAGCTCGATTGGCAAGTGATGAAGCTCATGGAAGTGCCGCTCTCCACCTCGCATCAGTTTGATGTGTCGTTCGTGAGCGATATGCAGAAGAAATACGTGGTCGATGCCTCGATGACCCATACCAATGTCCGTGCCCCGAAACGCACTTTCAAGACCAAGGACCTCTTTGTGGGCTTCTCTACTTCGGTGGATTCTACCCGGGCTTACATGCGTTCTGGAGACTTGGACGTGCATTTCGAAGGACAAGGCTATGTGGAAAATATCCTCCAGCAAGTGGATGCTTTTACCACTCGTGCCGGTGAGCAATGGACGTCGAAGACCATCAATCAGGAAGAGTTGAAAACCCTCCTTCCGAGTGTTTGCCTGAAGGCCACATCGGGTAAGGACAATCCGATAGGAAACTACCTGAGCATGGCGCAAGGCATCTCGTTCGACAAGCTCTTGATGGATTTTGACACTTCGCCCGATGAAGGAATCAATGGCGAAGCCTACCTTTATAATATAATGACCGATAGCTTGACCATCGATACCCTCGGTCTCGACCTGAAACATGGACCGGACGGGCTGGACTTCTTTGCCGGAGTCATCAGTACGCCCAAGCCCGAACAGGAAGCCTTCGAAATCGATTTGGATGGAACCGTCGGCAATGGAAAAGCGCAAATGCTCTTGCAATACCTCAATGCCAAGAAAGAAAAGGGCATCTATCTGGGCTTGGATGCAGTCCTCGGAAGAAGAGGCATCCGCATGAAGTTCTTCCCCGAGAATCCGACATTGGTGTACCGTCCTTTCAAGCTGAACGAACGGAACTACATCTACTTGGCAGAAAGGGGACGCATCTACGGAAATGTCCACTTGTTCGACGAGCAAGGCACCGGCATCCAGTTCTACACCAATCGCGAAGACACCATTGCCGATCAGGAAATGACCGTGGAACTCTCGCGTATCGGCTTGCAACAATTCCGCAAGGTGATTCCTTACATACCCGATATGGACGGATGGTTGGGCGGTTCGTTGCACTATGTGGATTCCGAAGGTCAGATGATGCTCAGTGCCGATGTGCGTGTGGATGATTTCGTGTACGAAAAGAGTCCGATGGGCAATTGGGAAATGAGCGGTGTCTACTTGCCGGGCGATAGTGGCAGGCATCATGTGGACGGATTCCTGACGCACAACGACCGGGAAATCATCTATATGAACGGCATCTACCAAGCCGATGCGATAGGGAATGAAACCATCACCGGAAACCTGGAATTGCAACATTTCCCATTGACGGTCCTCAATCCGTTTATCCCCGAGAAGATGGTGGAATTTACGGGCGATGTGGACGGTACCCTCTCCATGGACGGTAATCCGATGCATCCCGACCTGAACGGAGGCTTGAAGCTGGACTCGGTGAGCATGGCCATGCCCGACCTCTCGATAGGTTTCCGCTTCGATGACAAGATGGTGAACATGGTCGATAGCAAGATGATGTTCGAGCAGTTCAACATCTATACCAAGGGCGATACGCCGTTTGCCATCAATGGTTCCGTGGACTTCTCCGACATGGAAAAGATGATGGTGGACCTCCGCATGAAGACCAACGATTATGAGTTGATGAACGCTCCGAAGAACCGGAAGGCGACCACCTATGGCAAGATATATGTAGATGTGGATGCCACCCTCAAGGGTCCGGTAGACGAGCTGAAGATGCGTGGGAACATGAACGTATTGGGCAAGACCGACTTCACCTATGTATTGAAGGATTCTCCGCTCATGGTGACCGACCGACTGGGCGATATGGTGGAATTCGTGAACTTCAACGATACCGTATCGGTGGACGAAAGCGGGAAACCATCCGTGGCGCTTACCGGTATGGACATCGCCATGACCATCCACATCGACCAAGCCGTACAAGCTCATGTGGACTTGACCGCAGACGGCTCCAACTACATGGAAGTGGAAGGAGGAGGCGACTTGGCATTCCAATACACCCCTCAAGGCGAAATGCTCCTCAACGGACGCTATTCGCTCATCAGTGGGGAATTGAAGTACGAGATACCGATTATCCCGCTCAAGACCTTCCATATCCAGAACGGAAGTTACCTGAACTGGACGGGCAATATGATGAATCCTGAAATGAACATCAAGGCCACCGAGCGCATCCGTGCCAATGTGGGAAGCGAAGGAACGGCCTCACGCATGGTGAACTTCGATGTAGGCATCGCCCTGACCGACCGTTTGGAAACCCTCGGATTGGCCTTTACCCTCGAAGCGCCTGACGATGCATCCGTTCAGGAACAGCTCAATGCCATGAGCGTGGAAGAACGGGGCAAGCTGGCGGTAACCATGCTCGTGACCGGCATGTACATGGCCGAAGGAAATTCGACCGGAGGTTTTAACATGAACAATGCCCTCAACTCGTTCTTGCAGAATCAGATATCGAATGTGGTAGGTCAGTCCATGGATGTGAGCCTCGGTATGGAATCGACCAGTGATGCCGAAGGAGGACGTGGCACCGATTACAACTTCCAGTTCGCCAAGCGTTTCTGGAACAATCGTTTCCGTATCGTGATAGGTGGTACGGTATCGACCGGCAATACCGCCCAGAAGAACGAAACCTTCATCGACAATGTAGCTATCGAGTATCGTCTGGACAATAGTGGCACACGCTATGTGAAGCTCTTCCATGAAAAGAATTTCGATAGTGTACTCGAAGGTGAAGTCATCGAGACGGGCGTCGGTGTGGTGCTCCGCAAGAAGGTGTCCAAGTTGGGCGAGTTGTTTATTTTTAAGAAAAAGAAAGACGATGATGAATAGGTTTCTATTGATAATGCTTTGTTGTTGGTTGGCCTCTTGTTCCACCACCAAGAACCTTCCCGATGGAGAAATCCTCTACACCGGTATCGACAAGTTGGAAGTGGTGAACGAAGACGAGACTCCAGCCGGTATCCAGGCGTTGACCGAAGTGGAAGCGGCCTTGGCTTATGCCCCGAACAATGCCATCTTCGGGAGTAGCTCCATGCGTTGGCCTTTGCCGCTAGGCTTGTGGGTGTACAATGGTTTCGTGAAGTATCAGGACAAGAAAGGTGTGGGACGCTGGATATTCGACCACATGGGTACCAATCCCGTGCTCATGTCCTCCGTCAATGGAGAAACCCGTGCCAAGGTGGCAACGAATCTGCTCCACGATTATGGCTATTTCAATGGTTCCGTGTCGTACAAGGAAGTTCCTCAAAAAGACCCGAGACAAGCGAAGGTGAGCTACGTCATCGACATGGCTAGACCCTTTTTCCTCGATTCCATTGCTTACTTGAGATATCCGGCATCTGCCGATAGCTTGATTCGGGCCACCCGTTCGCAGAGTGTGTTGAAGAGTGGAGAGAATTTCAGTGTCCTCAAGTTGGAAGAAGAACGCCAGCGCTTGAGTTCGCTCTTCCGGAACCATGGGTATTATTACTATCGTCCGGAGTTTACCACCTATCGGGCAGATACCTTGCAAAAGCCCGGTTATGTAGGTCTGCAAGTAGTCCCGAAGACCGGTATCCCTTCCGAAGCCAAAAAGCAATACTATCTGGGCAAGACCTCGGTCTACCTCACCGGATACAACAACGAACCTCCGACCGATACCTTGAACCTCCGCACCATGACCTTGTATTATAGCGGCAAGAAACCGGCTATCCGTCCAAGTGCCCTGATGCGTAATTTCTTCTTCCGGAAAGGGGAGTTGTTCTCTCAAGACCGGCAAACGTTTACCCAGGAAGCCATTGCGCGGATGGGTGTATTCCGCTATTCGGAATTCCGGTATGTCCCTCAGGATACTACCTCGAATTGCGATACGCTCGACGTGAACATGTATGCCACATTCGACAAGCCTTACAATGCCGAGTTGGAATTTAATGTGACGACCAAGAGCAATGACCAGACGGGGCCGGGAGCCATCTTCAAGATTACCCGAAACAACTTCCAACGGATGGGAGCCAACCTCTCGTTCGAAGTGCGCGGTTCCTACGAATGGCAAACCAACTCGAATGTGGAAGGCAATAGCTCGAAGCTCAATTCCTACGAGTTGGGCACATCGTTGTCGTTGGATTTCCCTCGCCTCATCCTTCCATGGAAAGATACCGACTTGCGTCGTTCCCGTTTCCCTCAGAAGACCTCCTTCAAGCTCTATGGCAATCTGCTGAACCGGGCCCGGTTCTTCAACATGCTATCGTTTGGAGGCAACGTGACGTATGAGTTCCGTCGTTCCCGGTTATGGAAACATTCGGTAACACCTTTCCAGCTCACCTTCAATACGTTGATGAGTACTACCGAACGCTTCGACTCGATTACGGCCACCAATCCATCCTTGGCGCTCAGTTTGGGAGACCAGTTCATCCCTTCCATGAGCTATACTTTCACGTATGACAACTCCCGTCTGAAGCCCAACAAGCAGCTCTGGTGGGAGACCTCGGTAACCTCGGCAGGGAATGTCACTTCCTTGCTTTATGCTGCTTTGGGAAAGGGATTCGACGAGAAGAACAAGAAGTTGTTGGGAACACCTTATGCCCAGTTCCTGAAGCTCACCTCCGAAGTGCGCATGCTCTTCAAGGTAGGCGAGAAGCAACACATTGCCACCCGATTCATGGGCGGTGTATTGTGGTCGTATGGCAATCAGACCATTGCTCCATATAGCGAACAATTCTACATCGGAGGTGCCAATAGCCTTCGTGCCTTTACCGTTCGTTCCATCGGTCCGGGTACCTATAATCCGGGACAGAACACCAAGTATGGCTATCTCGACCAGACGGGAGACATCAAGCTCGAAGCCAATGTGGAGTATCGTTTCCCGATATTTGGCGATTTGTATGGAGCAACCTTCCTCGATGCCGGCAATGTATGGTTGATGCGGAAAGACCCGAATCGTCCGGGTGGAGAGTTCACCTTGAAGAACTTTGCGAAGAGCCTTGCCTTGAATACCGGGGTAGGTGTACGCTACGATTTGACCTTCCTGGTGATTCGTCTCGACTTGGGTGTTGCCTTGCATGTTCCATACGAAACGGGCAAGAGCGGATACTACAATATCCCGAAATTTAAGGATGGTTTGGGCTTTCATTTTGCCATTGGCTATCCTTTCTGATAAAAAAGATGCTTTTGGTTTCATAAGTTCAATAATTTTATGTAAGTTTGCGGTAATAAACTTTAATTGAATAAAAATCTGATTTTATGAAACCTACATTATTTTTGTTGGCTGCTGGTATGGGTAGCCGTTATGGTGGCTTGAAGCAGTTGGACGGTCTGGGACCGAATGGTGAAACAATCATGGACTACTCTATCTATGATGCAATCAAGGCTGGCTTCGGCAAGTTGGTATTTGTTATCCGTAAGGATTTCGAAGAAGAATTCAAGGAAAAGATTATTTCTAAATACGAAGGTCATATCCCTTGCGAAATGGTATTCCAGGCATTGGATGCACTTCCTGAAGGTTTCACATGTCCGGCAGACCGTACTAAGCCATGGGGTACTAACCATGCGGTAATGATGGGTGCTGGTGTTATCAATGAACCGTTTGCGGTAATCAATTGCGACGACTTCTATGGTAGCGATTCTTATCAGGTAATGGGCAAGTTCTTGTCAGAACTTCCAGAAGGTGCAAAGAACACTTACGCAATGGTTGGTTTCCGTGTAGGCAATACATTGAGCGAAAGTGGTACCGTATCTCGTGGTCTCTGTACTGCTAATGACAAGAACCAGTTGACTTCTGTAGTAGAACGTACCAAGATTCAACGCATGGATGGCGAAGTGAAGTATTTGGACGAAAACGAACAATGGGTAGCTACTCCAGACACTACTCCAGCTAGTATGAACTTCTGGGGCTTCACTCCTGATTACTTCGAATATAGCCAGGAATTCTTCAAGACATTCTTGAGCGACCCGAAGAACATGGAAAACTTGAAGAGCGAATTCTTCATTCCTTTGATGGTAGACAAGCTCATCAACGATGGTACCGCAACCGTAGAAATCCTCGACACTACAAGCAAGTGGTTCGGTGTTACTTATCCGGAAGACCGTCAGGGTGTAGTAGACAAAATCAAGGCATTGGTTGATGCTGGTGAATATCCTGAAAAGTTGTTTGAATAAGATAGATAAAGAAAAGGGGCTTTGCGAAGCCCCTTTCTTTTTTTACATCTGTGCTTTGTATTCACTAGGCGATAATCCGGTATGATGCTTGAAGTATTTCCCGAAGAAGGAAGGATTCGGGAAGTTCATGTAATACGCCACTTCCTGAATGGACATGGCCGAGTACTTCAGCAAAGTCTTTGCTTCCAGAATCACATACTCATCAATCCATTGACCGGCGGTCTTTCCGCTCACCTTCTTGATAACGGTGGAGAAATGCTTCGAACTTAGGAACAATTGTTCGGCATAGAAATCCACCCGACGCTCCTTGCGATGATGCTCGCTCACCAATCGGATGAATTCCTTGAACAGGATTTCTTCGCGCTTCAAAGGCTTGGCCGCTTCGGCTTGAAGTTCCGGACGATGGCGATAGAGGATAGAACCCAATTTATATAGGTATGCCGCTAGCAATCGCTTGGTGATGTCTATTTTGAAGTAATCATCGCCTTCGACGGCGCTTTTTATTCCCATGAAGAAATGTGTCAGTTCTTTTACTTCATCTTCGGTCAGGTGGAACACGGGGTGTTCCTTTTGGGAAGCGAAGAAAGGCATGAAGCTATTTAGGCTGATGTACATCTCTTTCAGGAAATTGGAAGAAACCATCATGATTTGTGATAGATGTGCCCCGTCTTGTAAAGAGGAAGATTGCATCAAGTCACCCGGTGAACAGATGACCAAATCATTGGGACCTACTTCGAATTCCTTCAGGTTGATATTGAAGCGAACTTTACCCTTTTCGCGAAGTCCGATAAACAAACCGTCCATCCGGATGGGATATTTATGAATCGGGTTTCTTGTTTCTGGTACCAAATATTCATTGTGATCTATGATAAGGTCATTGGCAATACCTTTTACATGAGGTACTGCTTCTTGAATGAGTTTGATGGATATGTCTTGTATTTCTTGTTCCATAGTTCTTAGTTTTTATGCGAAATTAAATAAAAAGAATGAAAGTATTGTTCTGTATGTCCGAATTTTGAGTAAAGTTTAACATCTGTCATGCTTATTAACATTTCCCGCCAAGAAACTGACATTCTTTCTTAATTCTTGCTAAAAGATAGGCTCTGGCACGGCTTTTGTAGGATAGTTCATGTATCTTTAACCAAAAATTGAAAAAGACATTATGTATTGGATATTATTTATTGGTATCGCCATCATCAGTTACATGGTGCAGGCGAATTTGAAAAGCAAGTTTGAGAAGTATTCCAAGATGCCGTTGATGAACGGAATGACAGGTCGTGATGTAGCCATCAAGATGTTGCAGGACAATGGTATTTATGATGTAAAGGTAACCAGCACTCCAGGTATGCTTACCGACCACTACAATCCGGCCAACAAGACCGTGAACTTGAGTGAAGGTGTCTATGGAAGCAATAGTGTAGCGGCCGCGGCCGTAGCTGCTCACGAGTGTGGTCATGCCGTTCAGCATGCCCGTGCTTATGCTCCGCTCAAGATGCGTTCGGCATTGGTACCGGTGGTTCAGTTCTCTTCCAGCATAGTGAGCTGGGTATTGTTGGCAGGTATCTTGATGGTACAAAGCATGCCTCAGATTTTGTTGGCAGGTATCGTCTTGTTTGCGGCAACAACCTTGTTCAGCTTCATCACCCTTCCGGTGGAAATCAATGCTAGCCAACGTGCCTTGGCATGGTTGAGCCGTGCAGGTATCACCAATAGCTATAATCATAAAGCTGCTGAAGATGCCTTGAAGTCGGCCGCATATACCTATGTAGTAGCTGCTCTCAGCTCCTTGGCTACCTTGATATATTATGTGATGATTTATATGGGTCGTCGCGACTAATTCATACATGTATTCATTGGTTGTCATTCAGACGACCGAAGGGAGGAAGAATCTCGGTAACATCAAGTGGGTGTATCCGAGATTCTTCGCTTTTGCTCAGAATGACACTATTTATTTCTTGGAATCAAGAAAAAACTATACCTTTGCGGCTTAATATGAAAAGAAATAACTCATAACTCATAACTC